>CALVUQ010000004.1 GCA_944363615.1 uncultured Clostridia bacterium
CTCAAAGACAGTGACAAAAAATCGTTCGATTACGTCCTCGTTTACAAGCTTGACCGATTCTCCCGCAACAAATACGAAATGGCGATCCACCGCAAGCACTTAAAGGATAACGGCGTGAAAATCCTCTCCGCCATGGAAAATATCCCGGAAACTCCCGAAGGCGTTTTGCTTGAGTCGCTCCTCGAAGGGTATGAGCACTCAAATGGACAATAAAAAATTAAAGACGAATTGAAACGGTTTACATTCGGTGTAAATCAAAAGCGGAGTTCGTGTAATGAACGGATTCCGCCTTTTGATTATACTTTTTAATATGTTGCCTTGCACCAAAAACAGCAATAAGAAATAGACCTTCTATGCATTATCGTCCGATCTTTAAAACACGAAGCGGAACGGCTTTTAAAGTCGTTCCGCTTTTTTTGTTCTTTTTATAGAAAAACCTGCCCTGCTTCCGCTGCGGAAATATCAACTAAACGTACATTTGTGATAAAATCAGCTTTCTCCCGATAATCGGCTTTAAATTATACAGATTTTATTATATAACTTACGCGCTTGTCGGTTTTTTGCATTACAAGCTTGTAGGTTTTTTCGCGTTATCCCAAAATAATAAGTTTTAGTAATTACGGCTTTTCAGGTTTAATTTTAACCTTACAAAGAAGTTTTCGGAAGGCGAAATTGTCGCGAAAATATGATTTTTCAGGTTCTGTTTCAACCTTTCAAAGAAGTATTTAAATTTAAATTACGGTTTATTGAATACGACTGCGATTGGTTATACGGAAACAAAACTCTTTTTGCCGAAAATCTGCGGACAAAACTATTCGTCCGTATGACGTTCGTCTAAGTAACCGCCCTCAAGCGCCTCTTCCATGTCGTTTGCGGCTGAAAGCGACGCCAACGAAAAATCGGGCATTTTTTCACCGTACACTTTTTTACCGAAAGCGTGCAGATGTCTTTTTGCCTTTACGCGCTGTTTACGGTCAAGCTTAAGACTGCGTATCTGAGTGCGCGTATTGACTTTTTTCTCCGTCTTAATATAGTCGTAAAGAGCTGTCTCGTTATGGCGGGAAGCCTCAACCATAAATTCGTAAACCGCGTCGCGCATAGCCGAGGCGTTTGCCTTGACGGAAAGGTTTTCCTCGGGATAAACGGGCTTACCCACTTTAATCGTTGCGCGCGGCTTAAGATATTTTTTAAACGGGCCTTTGGGCTTTCTGAAAACGACGCAGACGGGCACGGCGGGCACGTTGTTCTTTGCGGCATAGGAAAACGAGGTGGACGAAAAGGGCCTTATCCCCGTATAATACGGCCAGATGTGCGCCTCGGGCATGACTACGAGAGTACGGCCTTTTTTCAGGTTATTGTCCACGGCTTTGGTAAAGTTTTTAAAAGCCGCAAAGTCGTCAGGCACGGGAAGCGCGCCCAGCATTTTTACTATGTGGCGAACGACGGGCATATGAACAGCGTCCGGATTGCAAACGATATAACACCTTCTCGGGGCTGCGGCGCACACAAGCGCAAAAGCGCAGTCAAGCGTATGCACGTGGTTGCTGTAAATCACGCATCCGCCCTTGACGGAACGCAGGTTTTTCCTACCCTTCACCCTGATTCCGTTCGCAAACAGGCATATAATCCAAAGGACGGGGACGGCAATAAGGTAATAAAGGACAAAACTGAAAAAGCGGAAAAACGGATTTCTGCTTTCGTAGCGGTACGTCTTGTCCACGGGGCGGTCAAGGGGCGCTTTATAATCAGTGAAATCGTCGTTTCGCTCGTCGTTATAGTATAACTTTTGTCCGTATACCACCTTTTTCATTTTCTGCCGTCGGCAACTGCCTCTTTAAACATGATTTCCATCATATCGATACTGTTGTCCAGTTTGAATTTTTTCGCGTACTCGATATATTTCGCGGACGCCTCGGCCTTTTCCTCGGGGTGTTCGATCCAATAATCGATTTTTTCCGCCAGCGAACGCGGAGTCCCGTCGAACAGGCTTCTTTCGTCCAGTGCAAAAAAGCGCGTGGCGGAACGCGGACTGTTGTTGATTACGGGGACAAGCCCGCAGGTTATGGCCTCAAGCGCGGCGATCGCCTCGATTTCCACGTCGGCGGGATGGACGTAAAGGTCGCAATAGTTGATAACCTCGTTAAGCTGCTCGGGCGGGAAAAAGCGAATTACGGGCGGGCTGACTTTAAGTTTTTTTGCAAGCGCCATGGTTTTTTCCTGCTTGGGCCCCTTCCCGGCGCATATTATCTGAATTTTGTCGCGATAACGTGAAGCCGCTACGCCCTTTACAAGAAGGTCGTGGCGCTTTTCCCCCGCAAACCTGCCGGTGAAAAGTATCAGAATTTTTCCCTCGTATTCCTTTGGCCTTACGGAGTCTGTTTTTTTATAGCAAGGCGCCACCCCGTTGCTTATGACGTGAAGCGCAGATTTGTATTTATGGGCGGTAAGTTCGCTTGCGATATACTCGCTGGGGCAATGAATGTGATCGACGTGCTTATAAAGAACACGGCGGAATCTGTTGTAAAGATAATCGTTGACCAGTTTTACGTCTTTAAGAAATATGTGGCTGGAAAAATTTTCGGGCTGGCAATGAAAAGCCGCCGTACACGGCACATGAAGTTTTTTGGCAATTTTAAGCGCGGCGCGTCCCAATTTAAAAGGCATCATTATGTGCACGAGATCGCTGCCCGAAATAGCCTTGGTCAATACTTCCTTGTCGGGTTTTGCAAGTTCCACTCCGTTTTTGGAAATATAGTTGTTGAAGCAGTAAAAATTGCGCTTGGGTACGGTATAATAACCTTCTTTGTCGCAAGCATAAGGGGAAACAATTCTCACTTCATACCCCCTGTCGGTCAATGATTCGATTAGTCTTTGCGCCGTGATAGCCGTACCGTTGTTCTGCTTGCCGTACACGTCCGCTATTATGGTAATGATCATATATCTCCCGTAAGCGTATATAATCAATATGCCCTGTTAAACGGGCATATTAAAACACACTTTCATCGTTGAATTTTATCAAAGCGCAACCGATAAGAAATACGCTTTACATATACTATACTTTTTTAAACGAGAAAAGTCAAATATTAAACGCTTAAATTATGATTAAAAAACGGTTAAAACGGCGCGCGGCACATTCCCGTCTTTAAATCAGGCGTTTTTTTGCAATATTTTATCGGAAACCTTGCCCGAAAAGAAAATTCAGAGCAAGGGAATGGTTTCGAGGAATATGATGTCGCCGCGTTTAGCCGCGTCGCCCTCGGCAAGCACGGTGGCTTTTACGGTAATGATGCCGCCGGCTTTTTCGACAAGCGCCTCAAGCCCCCTCAAAGAGCCGCCCGTAGAGATGACGTCGTCCACTATTCCCACGCGTTTGCCTTTAAGAAGCTGAGCGTCGTGCGCCGACAGATACAAAGTCTGCTCCCCTCCCGTGGTGATGGACTTGACGGTGGCGCTGATGCCGTCCTGCATGTAAAGTTTGACGGATTTTCTGGCGACTGCGTAAAACTTCTGATTCAGTTCTCTTGCGACGACGTGCGTAAGCTGAAGCCCTTTGCTTTCCGCGGTGATAAGCACCTCGACGTCGGGCGCGTATTTTTTGATGCGCTCGGCTAACTTCTTACCGCAGTACTCGGTAAGATCCTGATTGCCGTGAAGATTGAAAAACGCAATCTTTACGCCCGAAGGAAGGGCAAGCACGGGCAACTTTTCTTCGCGACCGACAATATTGATTGTATAAAATTCAGCCATAATTTTCTCCTTGGCGACAAACCTACGTCCCAAAGAGTATTATATAATTTTTTTGCGTTTTAGTCAATACATAACGCCGCCATTACCGAAATTTATATGCTTTATTATTTTATCCATTGCGTTGACATATAAAGCGAAAGAGGTTATAATAGTATACAAACAATAACTAACTTGCTTTATTTCATAAAGAAATTGCAGTACGGAGGTCGCTTGTTGTACGAGCTGGCGGAAAAAATCATCGAACTGAGGTTGGCCACCCGCCGCGCCTGTATGTGCGAAGGTAAAGGCCGATCGAAAAAAAACACTTTGTCGCTTAAGACCAAAGTGCTGTTTCTGATCGGCAAAAAATACTCTCCCAAAGAAATTATCGCCTCTCTTCTGATTGCCAAAACTAACCTTGCTTTGCTTACCAAAGACATGGCTCAGGAAGGGCTTATAGTAAAGGAAAAGGGCGCGCTTGACAAACGCGAAGTTTGTTACACCCTGACCGAAAACGGTAAAAACTATCTTGACGAACGGCTTAAAGCAATCGACGAAAACCTGTCGCAGGTCTTCCCCGACGAAGCCAACGTTAACGAGGCAATTGCGCTTATCGACAAAACCATAGCCTTACTGGACGGGCAGGATCCCTCCGACAGGGCTTAACGGCACGGCTTTGTCATATAATAATATATGACGGCGCTTTAATCAAAGAGGTATTCCGATAAAAAAATGTTTTCACGTTTAAAAAAAGATCTCGATTCGGTAATGAAGCACGACCCCGCGGCACGAAACCGCTTTGAAGTGGTGCTTACTTACAGCGGCTTTCACGCGCTTGTAATGTACCGCTTCGCGCATTTTATGTATGTGCACGGATACAAGCTTATTGCAAGAATCGTGTCCCAGTTTGCCAAATTCCTTACGGGAATAGAAATTCATCCCGGCGCGAAAATAGGCTCGGGCGTGTTTATCGACCACGGCGAAGGCGTCGTAATCGGCGAAACGGCAGTTGTCGGCAACAACGTGGTTATTTATCAGGGCGTTACGCTGGGCGGCACGGGCAAAGACAAGGGCAAACGTCACCCCACCATCGAGGATAACGTCATGATAAGCGCGGGCGCCAAAATTCTGGGACCGTTCACCGTGGGCAGAAATGCCAAAATCGGCGCGGGCTCCATCGTGCTTAAGGAAGTACCCCCCAACGCCACGGTGGTAGGCGTCCCCGGCAAAGTCGTAAAACTCAACGGCATACGCGTCGACGACCTTGACCAGACCCTTCCCGACCCCGTCTCCGACGAGATTAACAAAATCAACCGCCGCATTGACGAGCTTTACGCTTTGATGGGCAAAAAATGCAAACAAATCTGCGACGACGAGGACTTATCCGCGGACGCAGACCCGGAAAATTAGCTTTTTCTTTATTAAAGAGGATATTTATGCTTAAACTTTACAACACTTTAACACGCCGAAAAGAAGAATTCCAACCCGTGGGAAAAGTGGTTACCATGTATTCCTGCGGCCCCACCGTCTACAACTACGCCCATATAGGCAATCTGCGCACTTACGTATTCATGGACCTTGTCAGAAGGACACTTAAATACGACGGCTACAAGATAAAGGGCGTCATGAACATTACGGACGTGGGGCACCTTTTGTCCGACGCCGACGAAGGCGAAGACAAAATGGAAGTTGCGGCAAAAAAACTGAAAAAGTCGCCTTATGAAATCGCCGCCTATTACACGGACGTGTTTTTTAAAGACATTGCCGCGCTTAATATCGGAAAACCCGAAATAATCGCAAAGGCCACCGACCACATCGACGACATGATTAAATACGTTCAGGCGCTTTACGACAAGGGCTACGCTTACGAAACAAGCGACGGCATTTATTTCGATATTTCCAAATTCAAAGATTACGGCAAGCTGTCAAGGCTTAATCTCGAGGATCAGATTGCAGGCGCGCGCGTGGAAGTAAACAGCGAAAAACGCCATCCCGCCGATTTCGCCCTGTGGAAAAAAGCGCCCAAAGAACATATTATGCAATGGCCGTCGCCCTGGGGCATGGGATATCCCGGCTGGCACATAGAATGTTCGGCGATGAGCAGAAAGTATCTCGGCCCGCTAATCGACATTCACAGCGGCGGCGTCGACCACATACCCGTACATCACGAAAACGAGATCGCCCAGTCCGAAGCGCTTGAGGGGCATAAAACCGTCAACACCTGGCTGCACGGCGAATTCATGCTGGTGGACGGCGGAAAAATGAGCAAGTCCCTGGGCAACACCTATACCATTGCCCAGCTTGAAGAAATGGGATACCATCCCCTCGCCTTCAGATACTTCTGCCTTAACACGCATTACCGCAAAAAACTCAACTTTACTTTCGAAGGGCTTAAAGCTGCAGAAACCGCTTATTCGAGATTGCTCAACCAGCTTTACGAACACAAGATTTCCGACAAAGCCACCGCTCCCGAAGTCATAGAAAAATACCGTGCGGAATTCGGCGCCGCCGTAGACGACGATATCAACATTCCTCTTGCGCTGGGCATACTGTGGACCATGCTTAAAGAGCCCGCTTCAAAGGATATTTACGCGCTTGCCCTTGACTTCGATAAGGTTTTGGGGCTGAGCCTTGACAAGGCCAAACCTGCAGAAAAGGAAAAAATCGAAGTCCCAGAAGAAGTCAGACAGATCGCAGAATCAAGGCTTGCGGCGCGCAAAGCAAAAAATTGGGCGGAAAGTGACAGGCTGCGCGATCAGATTGCAGAAATGGGCTACTCAATTATAGACTCAAAAGACGGCTACACCATAGAAAAGAAATAATACTGAGGTTTCTTAGGTTAAAAGGCTGTTTTTATCCTTAAATCGGAATCATAAAAAACAAAGCGGACGACGCCGTTAAAGGCTTTGCCCGCTTTTCATTTAAAAATTCAATTCAAAGATTTAAATAAAATATTTTTTTGCTTACCGCACAATCGCAGCGAATAGGGGGATTACTTAAAAAGATTAAAAATAGTCTTCCGACGGAAAAGTTTTTTTATAAAGAGAAACGCGCGCCTTCATGAGAAAACACGCGCCCTTACAGGAAGTATAATTATGGAAATAAAATCGTTTTGTTTTTTGGTCAGACCGTTACCGTAACGGATTGATCCTGACCGTCGCGGGTGATTTCCAGCGTTACCTGCGTACCCGCGTCCGCATAAAGCAAGGCGTCCGATACCTGATAAAGCCTTTTCACCTCGGTAGTTTTGCCTTTAACCGTGACGGATTTGATTATATCGCCCTGCTGAAGCACTCCGTCGCTTGCTCCGCCCGAAGTAACCTCCCCCACCGCGACGGTCTGGATAATGGAGGTAAGATAGGTTTCCTCATCATAAACGGCGGTACTGTCAGTAGTTTCCCACTTTACGCCCAAAGTGCGTTTGTCGAAAGTTCCGTCGTTGCGAATTACGTTTTCCGCAACGCCCACGGCTACCGAAGAAGGAATCGCGTAAGAAATGTTTTCTATGGAGGAAGAGGACGTTTTGGCGTTTACTATTCCTATAAGATTGCCGCTTGAATCGAACAATCCGCCGCCGCTGTTACCGCTGTTGATGCTGGTATCTACGCGCATTACTCTGAAAGTAGTTGTTCCGCCGCTTAATCCGTCCATGGTAATATACTCCGAATCGACGCTTAAAGTGCCCGTCGTGGCGGAAAAACCGTCGCCCTCGGGATTGCCGATGGCTATTGCCTGCTGTCCCAGTTTAACGGAATCGGAATCGGCAACGGTTACGGGGAAACAATCGCTGTTTTTATAGGTATCGGAACCGCTTATTTTTATAACTGCGATGTCGTTGTCCATAGAGCCGCCCAAAAATTCCGCTTTAACGGTCGAATTTTCAAGAACGGTTGCGTCGGAAGTATCGATTTGCGCGCTCATGCCGTAAAGGCAGACGCCGATGTATTCCGCAATACCGTCCTCGGCAACGGACGAACTTTCGTAAACAACGTGATAGTTTGTGATTATGTACGCGTCGCCGTTCTCTTTATCGTCCGACAAAATCACACCCGCGCCCGCAGAATGAGCGATTTTTGTCGTGTACCCGCCGAACGGCGAATAGGAGCGTACGGTATACCTTGAATAAATCGTAACGGCCGACATGATCGCCTTGCTGACGGCATAAGCGTTGGTACTTACACCCAAGGACTTCATTACGGATTCGTAATCGGAAAGAAAATCCAGGAAACTGCCCTCATAACCGTCGTTTTTCGCCGAATTATACCAATCGGTAAGATAGTCGGTTACGCTTTCCCCGTCCTTACCGTCCTGGCCGACAAGACTTGCAAGCCATTCGTTTACGTCGCCCGTGTAACCGTTTTCCACTGCAAGATCGTATGCCGACTTGGCTTCGGAATCGGCACAACCCGCGGTTACGAAAGCCGCAATAACCACGCAAAGCAAGACGGCAAAAACTCTTACGAACTTTTTCATATTTTATCCTCCGTCACAATTCCTGAGTATATTGGTATTATAAATCCCGAATAAGAAGTACATTTGATGATATATTAAAGGAAAAATGAAAATTTCTTTCACTTTACCGTAATAAATAAGATAAGGCCGCCGCAGCTTTCTTAAAAAATCGCTAACCTACAGAAAATCGGCCCGGAAAAACATAAGCCATACCGTTTTTTATCAAAAAACTTCGCTGTCTTTTTGCGAAGAACTCTTATCAGAACTGCGGGAAAAGTATATTGCGTTTTCGTATATAAAAACAAAGATTGTTTTATACGGCAAAATTACAACCAAAAAATACGGCATGCCGTCAAAAACGTAGCCTGTATTTTTTAAACAAAAATAAAATTTCAACAGTTAAAATCTTCCGCATTTCGTAAAAACGCAAACAGAATTTTTACAATAAAACTAAAATCGCAACAGTTAAAAAAGCGTACTGATTCATTCGTAAAAACAATACGAATCCCCCCCCCAATAAAATCAAACCGCAAAAAAGGCGCACCGCATTTTTGCGATACGCCTTATCAGAATTCATATTCTATTTTACAGTTTCAGGATTACGCTTTTTTTACGCCGTCGGGCTTAATGACGAATTTGATTTTGTCGCCGATGTTAAGCTTGGGAGTACCTGCAACGATACCGGTAAAGTAAGGCTGCATTCCTTCCACGCTTGCGTAAACGATGGTATTGTCACCGAGAACGTCGGCATCTTCGACAACGCCGGAGATGACAAGCTTGGGATTGGCCTGAACAGCTTCTTTGCCCGTTTCCATGTTCTTGTAATCGACGATAACGTCATATTCGCCTTCGTCGAACTTGCCGTCGTCGTTGGGAAGAACGAGTTTGCTTTTACCGAAGGAAACGACAGCGTACTTGTTGACGATGGTCTCGGGTTCGGCCTGAGGTGCGCCTTCTGCCGCGGGAGCGGGTTTAACTTTGGTGACGACTTCCTTAAGGGCAACCTTGGCAAGAGTCTTGTTGTCGGATACCGCACGGAAAGCGATGATCTTTTCGCCGGAATAAAGGTCGAACAGCATGATCTTTTCGGGGTTGACGTAGTAAGTAAGTTTCTCCCCGTTCTTGACTTCGGCGTCAAGCGGATGTTTTGCGACCATGAAGGTGCTTTTGCCTTTGACGGCGGAATAAACAGCGGTAAATCTCGGGAAAGGCTCGGTAAAATCGGCGGTAGCCTTGACGACGGCGTCTGCGTCGGAAGTAGGCTCGGTAGTCAAAGCTTCGGGCGGAATACCCAGTTTGACTTTGCCGCCCACGGCGCCGGGAGCCGTAAGTTTTGCGGCAACGGTCTCAGGAAGCACGATTTTGGTATCGCCGAAGGAAACGACAAGCGTATTTCCCTCGCCCACGTTAAGATCGGCGTCCATCATGTTGTAACGCGGTACGCCCATAATGGTAAGCTCCGTCTTATTGTCGAAGAAATGCAGGTGATGAGCGTCGATTGCGAGTTTGACATTTTCGCCGGCTTTAACGGAAGTACGTGCGTCGATACGCGCAACGGTATAATCCTCTTTGCCGTCGACTTCCATATAAAGGAAAGTCTCGTTACCCAGTTTTTCCATAACGTCGACGTGCGCGTTGATTACGGTGTTGGGCGAAGAAGAAATGAAGATTTCCTCGTCATGGATATCTTCGGGACGGACGCCCAAAGTAATCTCCTGTCCGATATATGCTTCGTCGATAAGGCGTTTTGCCTTTTCTTCGGGAATTTCGATCTTGTTGCTGCCGAAAGAGGCGTACATCTTACCCTTCTCGCGGGAAAGAACAGCATGCTCGAAGAAGTTCATCTGCGGGGAGCCCAGGAAAGAAGCGACAAACTTGTTTTCGGGGCTGTCGTAAAGGAACTGAGGAGTATCTACCTGCTGCACGATACCGTCTTTCATGACGACGATACGGGTGCCCATTGTCATAGCCTCGGTCTGGTCGTGAGTGACGTATATAAAAGTGGTGGCAAGTTTGTGGTGAAGCTTGGTAATCTCGGTACGCATCTGTACGCGCAGTTTTGCGTCGAGGTTGGAAAGAGGCTCGTCGAGAAGGAAGACCTTAGGCTCACGCACGATTGCGCGTCCCAAAGCCACACGCTGACGCTGACCGCCGGAAAGCGCTTTAGGCTTACGCGAAAGCAAAGGCGTGATACCGAGGATGGCTGCCGCCTCCTTTACCCTGTCGTCGATTTCCTGAGAAGCCATTTTCCTCAGGCGCAGACCGAACGCCATGTTTTCGTAAACGGTCATGTGCGGATAAAGAGCGTAGTTCTGGAACACCATTGCGATATCCCTGTCCTTGGGTTCTACGTCGTTGACGAGTTTGCCGTCGATGTAAAGCTCACCGGCGGAGATTTCCTCAAGACCCGCAATCATACGCAAAGTGGTAGATTTGCCGCAGCCCGACGGACCTACGAATACTATAAACTCTTTATCGTCAATCTCCAGGTTGAAGTCGCTTACTGCCTTAACGTTACCCGGATAAATTTTGTAGACGTGCCTGAGCGATAAACTTGCCATAATCCTCTCCTTATTTATAATTGATTGATTACCGTTAATATTGTACTACATTCGGCGAATAAATATCAATAACATTTTGCATAAAATTTAGAAGAAATAATATATGATTTGCACAATCGAAAGCGCGTATTCGCAAAGGCTTCACACGATTTACACAAAACCGTCAAACAGTTTTTTTCCGGCGCCCCTGCGCTTGACTAAAGACCGCGCTTTGCCGTATAATATAAGCAGTAAAAGTAAAACGCTTTATCAAGGGGCAGAAATGGACTTAAAGAAAATCAAAGAGTTGTCGAACAAGTATTACATGAACGTTTTCCATCGGCAGAACATATGTTTTGTCCGCGGAAACGGCAATAAACTTTACGACACGACGGGCAAAGAATACACCGATTTCGTTTCGGGCATCGGCGTAAACTGTTTAGGCTACAATAATCCCGACCTTACCAAAGCCATTTCGGATCAGGCCGCAAAGCTCATTCACTCCAGTAATCTTTATTATAACGAAGAACAGGCCGCGCTTTGCGAAAAACTGATTAAGGGTACGATTTTCACCAAAATGTTCCTTGCCAACAGCGGCGCCGAAGCCAACGAATGTGCGATAAAGCTGGTCAGGAAACACTATAACCTGCGCGGTCAGCACCGTCCCGTCATTATAACGGCGAACGGCTCCTTTCACGGGCGTACGCTTGCCACGCTTACCGCTACGGGCCAGGAAAGCCATTACAAGATTTACGAACCCTTGCCGTCGGGATTCAGACACGTCCCTTACGGCGATCTTAACGCCCTTAAAAACGCGCTTACCGACGACGTCGGGGCCATAATGCTGGAAGTCATTCAAAGCCGCAGCGCGATAAGACCCGCGGACTACGACTACCTTGTGGGGGCATATGCGCTTTGCCGCTCCAAAGACGCGCTGTTCATTCTGGACGAGATTCAGACGGGCATGGGCAGAACGGGAAAAATGTTCGCGTTTGAGCATCACGGGCTTCAGCCCGATATCGTAACCGTCGCCAAAGGACTGGGCGGAGGTTTGCCCATTTCCGCAGTACTTGCGCGCGGTGACGTGGCTAACGCGTTTGCGATTGGCGATCACGGCTCTACCCTTTCGGGCAACCAGCTTGCCTGTGCGGCCGCAAGCGTAGTCGTGGACAAGCTTAAAAACGGACTGCTGGAGGAAATCGCGCAGAAAGGCGAATATTTTTCGGGAAAGCTGGCGTACTTCAACAAATACAAATTCGTCAGCGGCATTAAGGGTCTGGGGCTGCTGCAAAGCGTGGAGCTGGGAAGCGCGCTTAACGGCAACTACGTCGCGGCGCAACTGCTTAACGCGGGCGTACTTGTAAACTGCACCAAGCAAAACGTAATAAGATTGCTTCCGCCCTACACGATAGAAAAATCCGAAATCGACGAGTTCTGCGAAAAACTGGACGATATTTTCAGAAACACCAATCTTTAAAACCCGATTTTTGTCCCGGCCCTGTCCCAATAAAACCCGATTTTTGTAATGGCCCCGCCCGAATCTTTACTTAAGCACAATTATAATGCTTTTTCGCCTCTCAGCGAAAAGCGTTTTGCGATCAGCCGCCTTTTTCGCACTACAAAACAGCCGAAAGTCAAAGCAGAAAACAGCCGACAAAACGCAAATAAAAAACCCGTAAGCGCAAAAACGCGTTTACGGGTTTATCTTTAATTTAATATTGAAACAGTTTTACTTTTCTTCCGAAGTAAGCTCGTCAAGCGTAAGCTTATAGGCGGGCAGGAAGGTATCCAGAAAATAGTTTACCGACGGCGAGCCGAACGCGCGAAGCTCCTCCTCTATGGCGCGCTGAGCCTGCGTAAATTCCGTATTGTTGGAATTAAGCTCCTCCACGCACTTGATGTAGGCGGTAATCTTATCGGCGTATTTGACCAGTCTTTTTTCCTCCTGCGTGGGCTGCACAAGCGGCTGAAAATCGCAAAGAAGTTCGGGCGGAAGAGTGTTCAGGATTCGTTTTTCCGCAATCCTTTCCACCTTTTTGTATGCGGAATTTATCTCCGGACTGAAATATTTTATGGGCGTGGGCATATCGCCCGTAATCACCTCTCCCGTTTCGTGATATGCGCCCGCCATACCCACTTTGCACGCGTCGAAGTTACCGCCGAAAAATTTGTTTTCTATGACGGCAAGCGCATGCGCCACCCAGGCAACCTGCAGGCTGTGCTCGGCGACGTTTTCGGGCACGGTGGAATGCATAAGACCCCAGCGGCCGATATATTTCATTCTCGACAAAAAAGCGAAAAAACGCGAATCCAAAATCGTAAAACGCTCCTGAAAACTATTTTTTTAACACCGATTTTGCGGTTTCGGCAATATTGTCGGCAGTAAAGCCGTAATACTTCATGAGCACCGACGCGGGCGCGGAAGTACCGAAAGTATCTATGCCGACCACTTTGCCGTCCAGACCTACGTACTTATACCAAGTAGCCGTACACCCCGCTTCCACGGCGACGCGGGCGCGCACTTTGCCGGGAAGCACCGCCTCGCGATAACTGTCGGACTGCTCGTCAAACAGTTCACAACAAGGCATGGAAACCACGCGCACCTTTATTCCCTCTTTTTCAAGCAGAGCTTTCGCTTCCAGCGAAACGCCCACTTCGCTGCCCGTCGCTATTATGATGACGTCAGGAGTACCCGCGCAGTCTTCCGCTATATAACCGCCTTTAAGAGCGTCTTTTCCGCTGTTTTCAAGCTGAACGAGGTTCTGGCGCGAAAGCACTATGGACGTGGGACACTTTGCGGTAAGCGCGCTTACGTATGCCGCAGCCGTTTCACGCAAATCGGCGGGACGGAATACCCGCATGTTCGGCATGGTTCTTAGCGCGGAAAGCTGCTCTATCGGCTGGTGAGTGGGTCCGTCCTCTCCTACGCCTATACTGTCGTGCGTCAAGATATACATTACGGGCAATTTCATGATTGCGCTCATGCGCATGGCGTTTTTCATGTAATCGGAGAACACGAAGAAAGTGGAGCAAAACGCCTGCAATCCGCCGTGAAGCTGAATACCGTTGCTTATCGCGCTCATTGCGTGCTCGCGTATTCCGAAATGGAGATTGCGTCCCGAGCGGTCAGTCGCCGAATAATCGCCGCAACCCTTGAGATAAGTCTTTGTAGAAGGCGCAAGATCGGCCGCTCCGCCCACGATGTAGGGCACCGCCGCCGCAAGTTTGTTGAGAATAATTCCGCCCGAATTGCGGGTGGCGTCCGCCTTTTCCCCTTTCGCCCAAAGCGATTCGTCGTGAATGAGGTCGGGCAGTTCGTGCTTCAATGCGGACTCGAAAAGCTTGTAATCTTCGGGATATTTTGCCTTATATTCCTTAAGAGTGCGTTTCCACTTGCGCTCGTAGCCCGAGAAACGCCTCTGCATGGAACGGGTGTGCGCGTAAACTTCGTCCGGCACGGTGAACGGCGGATAATCGTACCCGAGGTCTTTTTTCATCTGCTCGGTGACGGCCGTACCCAAAGGCGCGCCGTGGCTGTCCGCGCTGCCCGCTTTAAGCGAGCCGTGACCTATAACCGTGTTGACGATGATAAGTGAGGGCTTTGACGTCTCCTTTTTGGCGCGTTTTATCGCCTTGTTAAGCGCGTCCACGTCCTCTCCGTCGGTGACTTTTATGACCTGCCAGCCCTGAGCCTCGTGACGTTTGGCGACGTTTTCGGTAAAGGCGGTATCGGTATCGCCCTCTATCGTGATGTGATTGCTGTCGTAAATAACGATGAGTTTACCGAGTTTCCAGGTGCCCGCCAAAGAGGCAGCCTCGCTTTCGATGCCCTCCATCATGCAGCCGTCGCCGCAAAGCGCGTAAGTGTAATGGTCCACTATTTTGCAGTCGTCCTTGTTAAAGCGCGCCGCAAGCATGGTTTCCGCCGCCGCAAAACCCACGGCGTTGGCAACGCCCTGTCCCAAGGGGCCCGTGGAAGTCTCCACCCCCAGGGTATGGCCGTACTCGGGATGACCGGGCGTACGGGAACCGAACTGGCGGAAGTTTTTTATATCCTCCATCGTTAAGCCGTAGCCGAAAAGATGCAAAAGCGAATACAGCAGCATGGAGCCGTGTCCAGCACTTAACACAAAGCGGTCGCGGTTGAAGAACGCGGGATCTTTGGGGTTATGGCGAAGATTGTCCGCAAAAAGCGTGTAACCTATGGTCGCACAGCCCAACGGAAGTCCGGGATGTCCGCTGTTAGCCTTGTCAATCGCCTCGGCGGACAGCACTCGTATCGCGTTAACGGTCAACTGTTGAATTTCCTTCATTATTATTCTCCTTGTAAAAATTTTACCTTTTTTGCGCTTTGTCCTTTAAAAAACCGAATTCCGCAAGATGAAATCCGGTCTTTTAAATTTTTACGTTGTCTGATATTCTTTCATTCCGTCAGGCTGCAGGCCAGGGCGCGATGTAGATATACACGACATAACCGTTACCGAATAAATCCGCCTCCCCGTACACGGTAAGCATGTAACCTTTTCCCTCGTTGACGTAAACGTAACGGTCGTTGTTGGAGGAGTAAAGATTCCAACCCGTATCGCCGAAGCCCACGATATCGCTTCTGTAACTGCTTATGTCGAACGATGCGTCGCTTTCGGAAGCGTAAGTGATGTCTATTTCGAATTGGTCGCTGAAAGAGCCGAAATACGTGAATTCGCCGTCTTCGGTGTTATAGAAAGGAATATCCTCGTCCATATTGCCCGCGGGGAACATTTCGTTGAATCCGTTGATTCCGTTGCCGTCGGCGTTCACCCCCGACCACGAGGAAGCAAAGGGACTGTAAGGAACGTAATCGGTTTCAAGATCGTATCCGAGCTGCGTCGTGCCGATTTCGGTAATGACTACGGTTACGGTATTCGTCCTGCCCAAGAAATACATGCCGTAGGAATACGTGATTTCGGACACGTCGGAAGCCACGGTAAATTTAACGGTTTCGGGTCTTGCGTAAACGTAAGACAGATTACTCATGGAGTCGGGCAAAAGTTCCGCAAGGTCGTAAGAACCTTTGCTCAAAACGAAGGCGTCGTCTTCAATGCGGAAGAGGTCTACGCTGAAATCGTAAGAGGGGAACTTATCGTCCGCAAGAGTCATGTCTTCCCAATAATTGGCGGTGCCGTTAAGTTTACCGGCAGAAGCCACCACCTCGGCAAGATAACCGTTTACAGGGTCTTTGACGAAGCCCACGTTTGTGTTTTGCTTAAGGTCGTTGTAAAGCGTGGCGTCAGGGGTAACCACGGCATGCGCGACGTGATTTTCGCCCTCTGCATAAGCGGAACTGTAAAGATCAAAGGTAAAATTGTTGTTTTTCAAAGCGGTGAACGCCGCGGTAAGAAGCGTTTTGTCGCCGCTTGCGGGATAGGGATAAACGGGAATGTCCAGCGTGTTTTTATCCGTGAACACCGCTTCAATCGAATAGTCTATAGTAGTTTCGCCTTCGACGTCATTCAGGGAAGCCGCAAACGAAACGGGTTGATATTCGTCGTTAAGCGTAACCGTAATTTCGCTTAAAGGCAAGGGCATCATCGTAATAAGAAAACCTAAAGTTTCGCCTACCGTAGACTCGCCCAATGCGCCGGAAACGTCAATTTTAACGGTTTTGTCGGTTCTGGTAAAGTCGGAAGTTTCGACGTATTTGAAGGGATTTACGAAAACTTCATCATAAGTCTGAGACTGGAATTGCGTGGATTCGGTCTCTATGACCGTGTTGGTTTTATCGACCGTCTTTTCGACAATCTTGCCTTCGTCGCTTTTAAAGTACTGAACCGTATCCGTGGATACGCCGTTTTCGATTATGTTGAGATAATATTCTTCAGCGCCGACGAAAGTTTCGGTGTTTGCGCTGAAAGTTTCGGTCTCAGGATCACTTCCGGGTGTTGTCGCCGTATAGTTTATGTTGGCGGTAAAGGCAAAATCCTTTTTCAGCGCCTCCAAAAGCGCCTGTGCGTCGTATTCCGCGGTCTGAGTTGTATTGTTATTGTTTTCACCATTCTCGTTCGTTTGAGAAGTGGTCTCGCCGGGAGCACATCCCCAAAGAGAAATCGCGCAAAGACATATAACAAGCAAAACAGAAACAAATAAACTTTTCTTCCTCATTTGTTGTTATCTCCTTATAAAAATATTTTGTAAAATTGTAACGCTTTTCTTCGTTGCTTGTCAAGAAAAAAGGCTGATTTGCGACAAAAACGCAAATTTTTATGCGCTATTGCCGTTTTTTTTGTAGCCGCTATGCCCCAAAGGAAGACAGTTTACAGATTTTTCAGGTCCAGTCCGTCGAACGCCTTGAGATACTCCCTTAAAATCGCGGCAATCGCTTCCGCGCCGCCCTCGACGTCCGACTCTATGTTTACGGGCATTATGGGGTCGTGGACGCTCATGCGCACCAGAAACCAGCCTTTAAGCCGAGGGACGGAAACACGCGCGCCCTCGTAGTTGTCGGGCGCAACGACAAGCCGCGGGTCTTTCAGTTTTTTCAGGTTTTCTATGATGAAATTGCCCAGTTCCTTCCAGTTTTCCGTTTTGAAAGACAGGCGGACTTCCTTTTCCTCCCGCGCGGATTTCAATCCGTCGATAAGCGAAAGCAAGGGCTTGCCTTCCCGTCTTAATTTTACGGCTTCGATAATTATTCGGGTGACGAGATAAGCGCCGTCGTCGAGAAAGTAATTTTCCTTAAGCGCGGCGTGTCCGCTGGTTTCTATCGCAAGCGGAGCGTTTACCCCTTCGTTGCAAAGGCGAATCGCCTCGTCGATTACGTTTTTGTATCCGCGTTTAAAGCGGTGATGCACCCCGCCCCTGCTTTCAATGAACTCCTTGAGTCCGTCGCTGGTCACGCTGTCGGTGACTATCGTAGCGCCGGGCTGCTGCTTTAAAATTATTGCCGAAATAAGCGCGATAAGCGTATTGCGGTTGATTTCCTTTCCGCTTGAATCCACGATAGCCGCGCGGTCCACGTCGGTATCGAAAATTATGCCGAGGTCGGCTTTTGCATTCAGCGTGGCCCGGGCTATCGACGCCATGGCGTCGCGGTTTTCGGGGTTAGGGATATGATTGGGAAAATTGCCGTCGGGTTCAATGAACTGACTGCCCGCAGTATCCGCGCCCAGGGGGTCAAGCACGCGCTCGACGTAAAATGCGCCTGCGCCGTTTCCAGCGTCCACCACAATTTTCATGCCTTCTAACGGCTTTTCTTCGCCGCATTCGCGCTGTACCAGTCCCGTCAGAAACTCGCAGTAATGCGCCATGTAGTCGCCTTTCTTTATTTCGCCTTTCTGTTGCGCGTTAAGCTTTTCGCCGCGGGAAGCAAGCGCCAGAATTTCCTCTATCTGGCTGCCCTCCAGCCCGCCGGAAGGCAGGAAAAACTTAAGGCCGTTTTTGTCGCACGGGTGGTGCGAAGCGGTTACCATTATCGAAGCCGACGCCTTGGTGGAAGCAAATTGCGTCATCATGAACATGGAAGGCGTGGAACACAATCCGCAATCGAGCACGGTATAGCCCGCGTCCGACAGCGAATTTGCCGCAATCGATTTTATTGCGGGCGAAGAAAGGCGCGAATCGCACCCCACAGCCACGGTTTTACCCGATACTCTTCCCTGCAGCCAGAATCCGAACGCGTCTACGATGGCGCGCACCGCCTCCTTTGTAAGATTGACCTCGCTTCCGTATCCGCCCAGCGCTGTGCCGCGCACGTCGGTGCCGCTTTTAAGTTGTTTTAAATCCATGGAAAGTCCCTCTTTAAGTTAACTGAATTTCTGAAGCTTTGTAAAAAGAGCGATTATGAGATCCGCGCATTTTGCCGGCCCCATACGCGTATTGTCCACGCGGAAGTCTGCGTATTTGTCGTAAAGGGGCGCGCGCTCCGTCATTATGGCTTCGACTTTTTCCTTGCCGCCCTCGCGCACCAGCGGACGGTTTTCGTTTCGGCTTACCCTTGCCCAGATTGCTTCGGGCGAGGCGGTAAGAAGTCCCACTATTCCGTTTTTCTTAAGCGCTGTCATGTTGTCGGGATTAAGCACCGCGCCGCCGCCGCAGGCGATAACCGCGCCGTCAAGCCCGCCCAGAATTTTATAAACCTCGGCCTCTCTACGGCGGAATTCTGCCTCCCCGAACTTTTCAAAGGTTTCGGATATTTTTTCCTTGTACAGCGATACGTACACTTCGTCGCCGTCGAAAAAAGGACGATTCAGCTTTTTGGCTATTATTTTGCCCGTCGTGGTCTTTGCCGAGCCCATCATTCCGATAAGAACCAGATTTTTCATTTACGATCAGACGCCTTTTTTCCTCAGAAGCGCCTCCGCCGCAAGGACGTAGCTGTCCGCGCCGAAGCCGCACACGGAACCCGCGCAAGCCGCCGCTATAACCGATTTGTGACGGTATTCCTCGCGCTTGTATATGTTGGACAAATGCACCTCCACAACGGGTGCGGAAATACATTTTATGGCGTCGTGTATGGCGTAAGAGTAATGCGTATAGGCGCCGGCGTTAAGCACTATTCCATCCGCGTCGGAGGAATGTATCTTGTCGATTATTCCGCCTTCGGAGTTGGACTGAAAGAACTCCAGCGTCGCCCTGTCCCCCACGTAAGATGCCAGTTTTTCGTTAATCCGCGCAAGCGTTTCGGTGCCGTAAACGTCGGGCTCGCGCACGCCCAGCATGTTGAGATTGGGTCCGTTTATCACAAGAATTTTCATTGCGTTCTCCTTTAACCGTTGTTTGTCAGTTGTCAAACCGCTTTGATTTATACTGAAATTTCACAAATTAAACATTACTCGCGATTTTTGAACTTAATTTATCCATAAGCTCGTTGTAAATTTCGCGCTCCAGCATTTCGTCTATGTCGAAGCCGCACATTATCCGGTCGGATTCTATCGCCTGAAGTATAAGCATTCCCAACCCGTTTGCGGTCTTGGAAGCGCGGTTACAGTACAGAAAATCCGTCTGCGGCGGCGAATAAATCGTGTCGTAGGCCCACTTTACGTGGTGCCTGTCCAAAAGATTCCTTACCGTGCCGTCGTCGTCCGCGCCCACAAGCGGGTTTTCGCCTTTTCTGAAGCCGCAACTGGTGCAATTTACCACAAGGTCGGGTTTAATGTCCTGAAGCCGCGTGAATTTAACCCCGAACTCCTCGCACAGTTTTTCGGCTTTGTCGCGGGTGCGGTTCCACACGTACACGTTAAAGCCCTGATTTTTAAGCTCCTCGATGATAACGCGCGCCACTCCGCCCGCGCCGAGAATAAGCGCGTCGCCGCCGATTTTACCTATATCGCCGAAGCGGATTTTAAGGTCCTTGGTAAAGCCGTATCCGTCGGTGGAAAAGCCGTACATTTTTCCGTTTTCGATGCGTACGGTGTTTACGCTTTTGGGCGGATTTCCGTCAAGAAAAGGTATGATGTTTTCCTTGTGCGGCTTGGTAACGTTGAAGCCGTCGTAATCGCGCCTTAATCTTTCCGCAAGCAAAGGAAGCTCCTGCATGTCGACGGAAATAAGCTCGTAAGAGGCGTCAAGCCCCATTTTTCTATATATCTCGCCGTGAATCATGGGCGAAAGCGAATATGATATGTTGTGACCGATAAGCGCAAACTTTTTCACTGTTTTACTCCGATATCAAATCGTAGAATCCCGGATAACTGACGAACGCGCATTCGGGATTCAGAATTTCGGCGCCGTCACGGGACAAAGCCGCCGCCACGGACAAAGCCATCGCAATGCGGTGGTCGCCTTTAGGGTCGATAACCGCGCCGCCCTTAAGCCCTTTTCCGCCGCGGATTATCATGCCGTCATCGGTTGCCTCTATATCCGCGCCCATCTGTTTAAGCGCACCCACGGTGGTGTCGATACGGTTGGTTTCCTTGACCTTAAGTTCCTCCGCGCCGCTTATGACGCTTGTGCCGTCGATAAAACACGCAAGCACCGCAAGCGCGGGAATCTCGTCTATCAGAAACGGCATTATCTCCCTGCCTATGCTGAACGGCTTAAGCCCCTGCGCATACTTTACGGTAATGTCCGCGCTTTTTTCGGCGTTGTTCTTTACCGAGGAAAAGGTTATGTCCGCGCCGCACTCCTTCATCACGGTGATTATGCCCGCGCGCGTGGGGTTAATCCCCACGTTTTTAAGCGTGACAACTCCGCCCTCTTTGGCGGCGGCAAGCACCATGGCGTAAGCTGCTGACGAAATATCGCCGGGCACCTCCACGTTTACGGCGTTAAGCTTGCTTTTCATGACGGATACGGTATAATTTTCTATCCATATCTTTGCGCCCATGGCTTTAAGCATAAGCTCGGTATGATTGCGCGAGCGGATTTTTTCGTGCACGCAGGTTATGCCCTCCGCCGAAAGCCCCGCAAGCAGAATCGCGCTTTTGACCTGAGCGGACGCAACGGGCATTTTGTAAGAAATACCGTGCAGTTTTCTGCCGTGAATACTGACGGGCGCCCGACCGCCTTCCGACCCGACAAGCTCCGCCCCCATCGCCGAAAGCGGCTCTATGACTCTTTTCATGGGACGCGACCTTATGGAAGAATCGCCGTCCAGCGTAAAATCGCCTTCTCTGCCCGCCAAAAGACCGCATAAAAGGCGGAAAGTGGTGCCCGAATTGCCCACGTCCAGCGAAGCGGAATCAAGCTTTTCCTTACCCTCTACCGTAACGGTGTCGCCGTCCGTTTCTATATGCGCGCCCAGTCTTCGCATGCAGTCGATGGTGGATATGCAATCGTTTCCAAGAAGCGCGTTGCTAATCTTTGCTTTGCCCGCCGCAATCGAATTGAACATTATCGCGCGGTGAGTTATGCTTTTGTCGGGCGCGGGAACAACAGATTTAACGAAACTTTTCAAAGGCTTAATTTCCAAAGCATTAACCCCCTTACCATTTCTTCATACGTAAGCCTTACCTCACGCGTGTTTTCGTAGTCCGCAAGCATGACGGATATCCTGCCGCCGCCGTTTTTCTTGTCCTTCATGCACGCTTTCGCCACGCTTTCGGGATCGAAATCGGGTACGGTGACTCTGCAACGCTCCGCCCAGGCGTTTATTTCTTCGTATCTTCCTGAAGGAAGCTGATCGCGTAAGATAAACGCTTCCGCCCTCAGCCCCATCAGCACATATTCCCCGTGGGAAAGCTTGTGATTGTCGACTTTTTCAAGAGCGTGCCCCACCGTGTGCCCGAGGTTAAGCGCTTTCCTGGGCCCCGATTCGTAAAAATCGCGGGAAACCACTTCGCGCTTATAAGCGATACATTCCTTTACGCACTCCGATACCACGGCGTCGTCGCGCTCCAGAAGATTATCAAGGCTTCCGTCTAAGAGCGAATGAACTTTCTTGCTTAAAAACGCGGTCTTGACGATTTCGCCCACGCCGCAAATCCATTCGCGTTCGGGCAGCGTATAGAGAAAATGCGTGGAAATCAACACTTCGGCAGGCATGTGAAAAGCGCCCAGAATGTTTTTGTAATCCCCAAGATCCACAGCGGTCTTGCCGCCCACGCTGCTGTCCACCTGCGCCAGCAAAGTCGTAGGCACGTTTATCCATCTTACGCCGCGCATGTAAGTCGCCGCCGTAAATCCCGCAAGGTCGCCTACCACGCCGCCGCCGACGGCAATCACGGTGGAGGAACGGTTACAGCCCGCCTCCAGCATGGCGCGCGCGGCTTTTCCGTAATACTCCAGATTTTTGCTGCCTTCGCCCGCGGGTATAATGTAATGCGCCGCGTCCGAAAACAGCGAACCGTAAGTTATCGCGACATTGGAGTCGGATATTACAAACGAGTTCTTATCCTTTGTAAGCGCGGTTATTTTTCCGCTTAAATCAAAGCCCGAGATTATTTTGGAATCCATATTCTTCCCTCTTCTTCATAAGCCTTTGTTTAACTTCGTCCATTCTGTCGCCGCCGACTGTTTCCAGAATTTTGTCCGCGATGACGAACGCCGCAACCGCCTCCAGCACCACGGCGGCCGCAGGCACCGCGCATACGTCGCTGCGTTCGGGCGCGGATTTAACCGCCTCTCCCGTGCGGATGTCCACCGTTTCCAGTCCTTTCATGACGGTGGGAATGGGCTTGAACGCCGCGCGTATAATTATATCCTCGCCGTTGGACATGCCGCCTTCTATTCCGCCCGCATTGTTGGTGCGGCGTACTATCAATCCGTTTTCGTTGTAAATCCTGTCGTGAACCTCACTGCCGAAAAGATCCGCGCAGTCCCTTCCGATCCCTATGGAAACGCTTTTGACGGACTGCACGCCCCCGATCGCGCCCATAAGAGCGTAATCCAGTTTGCGGTCGTACTGAGTATGCGAGCCTATTCCCGCGGGTACGCCCGAAACAACCACTTCGGCTTCTCCGCCCGCGGTGTCGCCTTTTTCGCGAGCCTCGTCAATGCGCTTCATCATCTTTTCCGCCGCGCCGGGATCCATACAGCGCACTTCGCTTAGGTCGGATTTTTCGATAAGCTGCGCCGCCGAATAGTTCCCGCAAGCGCATTTCACGCCGCCGATGTTGTAAACGTGCGAACCTACCGTAATTCCCAGTTCATTGAGAAACAGCTTTGCTATCGCGCCCGCCGCCACTCTTGCGGCGGTTTCGCGGGCGGAAGCACGCTCCAGCACGTTGCGCGCGTCCGAAAAGCCGTATTTTATACAGCCCGTAAGATCCGCGTGACCCGGGCGCACGCCCGTCAGCACGCGCTTACTAAGGTCGCACTCGCCGTCGCCCATTATGCCCGCCCAGGATTCGTAATCCTTGTTCTTTACGATAAACGCCAAAGGCGACGCAAGCGTAAAGCCGCCGCGCACGCCCGAAAGTATTTCGATTTTGTCGGTTTCGATTTTCATTCTGCCGCCGCGGCCGTAACCGGACTGACGACGCTTAAGCTCGTTATTCACAAAATCCTTGTCTATTTTAAGCCCCGCGGGTAATCCGTCTATTATTCCCGCAAGCGCTTTTCCGTGCGATTCGCCCGCGTCGAGATACCTCATGTTTTTTATACCTCCCGATAAGTTAACGCTTGTCCTTGATTCCCAGTAAAGAAATCGCCCTGTCGTAATCCGCCTCGGATTTTACGGATATTCTGAGTGCGCCGCCCACGCCTTCGCGCGAATGGATGATCTGTATGCCCGAAATGTTGATGTCGTTGTCCGCAAGCAGTTTGCTGACTTTGGAAATGGCGCCCACTTCGTCCTTGACGTCGAGGTCCAGACAGTACTCGCTTAAAAATACGCGGCGATAAGTAAGCGCCTCGCGTTTAAGGCGCGCCGATTCAATCAGGTTTTTCAGTCTTTCCCTGTCGTCGTCGCAAATCGCTTCCCTGAATTTAAAGAACTCTTCGACGAATCCGTCCATGTCCCTGAGGATATTTTCGCGGTTAAGAAATGCCACGCTTGTCCAAAAATCTGCGTTTGACGCGGCGATACGCGTCGTGTCCATAAATCCCGTGCCCACGAAACCGTCCTCTTTAAGCGCGTATTCGCTGAGTGCGTAAGCCGCCATGTGCGGAAGATGACTGACTTTGGACGCGCGCGCGTCGTGCTCTTTTGCAGTCATGACCACGGGATTGGCCTTAAACAGCCGCACAAGGTCTTTAACGTATTCGACGTCCGCGTCAAGCGTATCGTCGTACTTTACCACTGCGTAAAACGCGTTTTCGAACAAATGCGCCCTAGCCGCCTCTATCCCGCTTTTTTCGGTGCCCGCCATGGGGTGCCCGCCCACTATCCTGCCGCGCACGCCGTTTAAAATCCCCTTAACCGAAGCCACGTCGGTGACAATCGTATCGTCACCCGCTGAGGCGACGACTTTTTCCACAGTTTCGCGCGTGCACGATACCGGAACGCAGACAAAGACCGACTCGCATCCTTTAAGCGAGTCGATCCGTGCGGAAGAATCTATTATATTGTTTTTCAAAGCGAACGAGAGGGAATCGGCGTCCGTTTCGACGCCGACGACGTAAAAGCCGTTTGCCTTAAGCGACAGGGCTATCGAGCCGCCGATAAGCCCCAGTCCGACCACACCGATTTTTCTCATGCGCTTTCCTTAAAACAGATCTTGTACCAAGAAAAGTCTTACCCGACTTTTACGGGCGCACTTTATCGCGATACATTACAATTATATAATAATTTGCATGAAATTGCAACGGTTGCAAGGCGCGCAAGCGGCGTTTTTTTGATTATTCAGGAGTGAATATGTTCGCTTTGTCCGCCCAAAAGCGAGTGAATTGCCGAAAACAGAGTGTAAGCCACCTTTTCCTGGTAAACCGCGGTAACCAGCAGTTTTTCCTCTTCGGGGTTGGAAAGAAACCCGCATTCCACCAGTACGGAGGGATATTCGGTACAATTCAGAATGTAATAGTCGCCCGTTTTTGCCACTCTGTCCCCTTCAAGCGCCGAATTAAGCGTACCCTGCACGCTTTCGGCTATTGCCTTTGACTCCTCGCTGTCGGCGGAATAAAACACCTGCGCGCCGCGTACCGAGCTGAGCGGATAAAAATTCTGGTGAACGGAAACCACAAGGTCGGGCTGAGCGTCGGAAATTATGTCCCTGCGCGCTTCCATGTCGCGCAGTTTTTTGTTTTTGGTGCTTAGTCCGTAAAGCCCGTCGTTGTTTTCCCGCGTCATCACGACGTCGTAACCGTTGCGCACGAGAAAATGTCTGAGGCTTTTGGCTATCGCAAGATTGATTTCCGACTCCTTTACTCCCGTGTTGACGCCCGACACTCCGCCGTCCACGCCGCCGTGCCCCGCGTCTATCACCACGGTTTTGCCGATTTTGGGCACGGACGAGACTTCGGCCGAGGCATAGGACAGCATTACGCAGCTTAAGATGACGGCTAAAACCAGTATCAGACAGATTATTACGGATTTTTTTCGAAATACTACAAACATTTTTTTCTCCGAAGCTTCTTGATTCAGGTATTTTTTGGCTATGACGAATTTAGCCGTTCATGCCGCCGTACATGCCCACTTTACCTTCAAGCCAACTGTCGAAAAAGCTTTTAAGCTGTCTTCCCGAAGCTTTCTCGAAGCAGCCTATCATGTCGTCGGGTCTGGCGTTTTTAAACTTGTATTCCTCGTAATAGGTTTTGAGTCCGCCGAAGAAATTTTCGTCGCCCAGCGCGTTTCTCAGCGCCTCGAACATGAGTTCCCCTTTGACGTAATTCATGTATGTGTACTCGAATCCGTCGCTGTATTCGCTTACCTTACGGGTCATGGACGTATCCTTATTGATGTGCTTAAAGGAGTCGTAATAGAGAATGTACGCGCTTAACGCGACAGCCATGCGCTTATCGTAGTCTACGTTGTAAGAAGGATTGTTCTCGTAGAAAAGCGAAGTGGAAAACTCGGTAAGCCCCTCGTCCATCCAGGCATGAGTCACCTCGTTGTTGCCGACGGCGGCATACCACCATTGATGAGCCGTTTCGTGAATTATGACTTCGGTGTAAAGGTCGCCGTTGACAAGGTCGGATATCATCGTAAGCCCGGGATACTCCATTCCACCGTGCAGAAAGGAAGTTTCCACCGCGGAATAGGATTCGTAAGGATATTTGCCGAAAAGATTGCCGAACGTCTTTATGCTGTCCGCAGCCGCCGTAAGCGAAGTTTCGGGAGAAGCGTCGTTTACGTAATAATAGTTGACGTCGATGCCGTCCACTTCGGTGCCCAGCATTTTGAATTCGCCAATCACCGCGGCGAAATCGCGCACGTTTTCAGCCGCAATAGAATAGGTCTTTTTGCCCTCGTTTGCGGAAACGGTCGCGCTGCCGGTGCTTGCCACGGTAAGCCTTTCGGGCACCGTCAGATTGACCTCGTAATCGGCGCAGTCGGAGTAAAACGGGTCGCCGTTTGCGTAATACGGGTCGGTCACGAAATTACCGTCCTCGAACACGCAGGCGACGGGATACCAGTTGCCGAGGTTAACGGTGCTGCCCGTGTATCCGAAACGGTGTCTTACGCAAGGGATTTCAAGCGTGAACCCCACGCCTATTTCCGCCTTTTCGCCGGGGTAAAGCTTGCCGTCTTCGGGCAGAGCTACTACAAGAATGTCCTCGTCCTCGCCGGCGATTTCCACGGTCTGATTCTGTCCCGCAAGCGTGACGTAATTAACCGCTATGCCGCCGAAAGACATGCCCTCGGGATATGCCGTCGAAACCATGTCTGTGGGTACGGGCGAAAAGCGCGCGCCCTCCCTGAACGCCGCAGGATAAAGGTGAAAACACACTTCGTCGAGTATGGCGTCCGTCCCGTTGACGTAAGAAAGCGTCATTTCCGCAGACACCGTCTTGTTCTCCTCGTCGTAAACGGCGTTAATGGTGTATTTACTCAGCTCCTCTTCTTTTTTGCCGTTGCCGCAAGCGGTAAATACCGCGAAAACCAGCGCGGCACACAACAATACGGCAATCGCCTTAAATTTCTTTTTCATTGCAAACACCTTTTTCTTTTTTGTCTTATCCGCATTTCTCGTCGCGGATATAATATCGTATGCCGAAGATTTTTCCGATATGACTTATACCGCCAATCCCGTAACGCTTATCCTGTTAAAGTACGCTTGCCGCGCCGCCGCGGTTTTTTTGTGCGACCCGTAAAGCTGTCTTATCCCGACCGTAACAAAGACAAAAGACTTTAGAAAAAACATGCGCGCAGCGTTTTTACTTAAATTAAGCAAAAAAAACAACGCCCGTAAAAAGCGTTGTCCGTGTTTTTATATTGATTTATATCGGTTTTATGCCTGCCCGTTTTTTTGGCCGCGTTGAATATTTCCGCGCATTTTCACAAAACTCTTTGTCCGATATGTGCGTCTTCAAGCAGCTATGAGACTTATTTTTCAGCCTGAATGTTTCCGCTGAAACCTTAAATTTTACCGCAGAATAGGTTTTAATTACATCATGCCGAGGAAAAACGTTTTTCTATACGCTTTCCTTACAGGTAAAGACGTCGTCGCAGACAGCCTCGGCAAACTGTTTTTCGTGGCTTACCAGAAGCAATGCGCCCTCATACTTTTTGAGCGCGGAAAGCAGCACGTCTTTGGCGCGCACGTCCAGGTGGTTAGTGGGCTCGTCCAGAATTAGGATGTTGGAAGTGACGTTCATGATCGTAAGCAGTCTTATCCTCACCTGTTCACCGCCGCTTAAGTCGGAAATATGGCGCAATGCCATTTCGCCGCGTATACCCACGCGGCTGAGCTGAGTGCGTATTTCCTTGGCGCCGTAACGCGGAAAGCAGTCCGAAATATAGTCGAAAGGCGTTTGCGAAGTGTTTCGGAAAGACAGATCCTGCTCTAAATACGCGGGTTTTGCGGCGATATGAAAGCGGAAGTCGCCGCCTTTTTTGGGGATAATGCCCATCAGCGTTTTTAAAAGCGTGCTTTTGCCTATGCCGTTGGTGCCGCGCACCCACAGCTTCGTTTCGCCGCGCATACTGAAATTTACGGGCGGAAGCAACACTTTGTCGTAGCCGATAAGCAAGTCGTTTACGACAAGCATGTCTTTAGTGTTGAGCATTACGCAGGGAAAATCGAAATGAGCGTCTAAAACGGTGGCGGGTTTTTCCATTACCTCGATACGGTCAAGCATTTTTTTACGGCTGTTTGCCATGCCCGCCGTGGCGGCACGCGCCTTGTTGCGGTTTATGTAATCTTCCATTCGCTTGATTTCCGCCTGCTGACGGGCGTAATCTTCTTCATACTGCTTCACCGCCATTTCGTGCTGAACCAGAAACTGCGAATAGTTGCCCGTGTACTTACGGATGCTTCCGTTTTCGATGCTGACGATGTACTTACAGACGCCGTCCAGAAAATCGGTGTCGTGGGAAATGACCATAAAGGTTTTTTCCCAGCCGTTAAGGAATTTTATCAGCCAGTCGATATGTTCGACGTCCAGAAAGTTGGTGGGCTCGTCAAGAAGCATGACGTCGGGCTGCTCCAGAATCAGTTTGGCAAGCATCAGCTTGGCTCGCTGTCCGCCCGAAAGCGTGGCGATAACCGTGTCGTAGCCGAAAACGTGTACCCCGAGTCCGTTGGCGACTTTTTTTATCTGCGCCTCTATGTCGTAAAAATGCTCCCGCGTCAGAGTGTCCAGCATGCGGTTGGACTTTTCTATCATGCGGTCAAGCTGTTTTTCGTCCGTGACGGAGCCCATATCCTCGTAAAGGCGCTGAAGTTTTGCGTCCAGTTCGTATAGATGCGCGAAAGAGGACTGAAGGTATTCCATTACCGTAAGACTGCGATCGATATCCGCGTGCTGGTCAAGGTAGCCGTAACGTATGCCGTTAAGCCAGATAACCTCCCCTTCGTCCTGGGAAATATTGTGCGCAATTATGTTTATAAAGGTGCTTTTGCCCGCGCCGTTAAGCCCGACTATTCCGACGTGCTCGCCGTTGTTGATGGTAAGGTCCGCGTTTTTGAAAAGCACTTTCTGGTCGTAGACGTGACTTAATCCGTTGATTTTAAGTATGCTCATTTTAATTTCCGTTCATAAGGAAACGCGGTTTTCGCCGCGTCCCCGAAAAATAATTTTTATTGTTTCCGCTTTGTCTTTCCCGGCATTTTACGCCGCTGTTTAACCGTTTACGAATTCCGAATTGTAGACGTAAACCGCCGTTACGGCGACTTTGCCTTTGACCAGCGCGCGGCCGCCGTGGGCGCGTCCCTCGATTCTCAAGTCCTCGGTGGAGAATACCGACAGATAATCGTCGCCCACCTGAAGCACGATTTTATACGGCTCGGTCACATAGCCCGCAAACACCAGGTTTTTGCCGCTGTTGCCCTTAAGGTCGATAATCTTGACGCCCTTGCGGTAGCGCGCCATGATGTCAAGGTCCACCACCAGCACGCGCTTTGCGTAGCCCTTGTCGGTCACCAGCACTATTTCCCCGCCGTCCTGAACCTGACGCGTGAATATGCATTTGTCGCCGTCGCTTAAGTTGATTCCCTTGACGCCGCCCGAAATCCTGCCCTGAAGCGGAATGTCGCTCATGTCGGCGTTAAGACTCATGCCGCTTTGCGTGACGAACACAAGCGAACACTCTTTTTTCTCGGTTTCCATGCCGATGACTTTGTCGCCGTCTTTGAGTTTAATCGCCTGAAAAGAGGATTTAAGCACGCCGTATTCCGCCCAGTCGGTCTTTTTGACCATGCCGCTTTCGGTGTAGAAAAGAAGGTTTCCTTTAGGAAGTTTTTCCGTAAGCGGAATCATATAGACGATTTTTTCGCCGTCGAGCGCAGCGGGGCACACGCTTTTAAGCGGAGCGCCCTTCTCCTTCCACTTGCCTTCGGGAAGCTCTTCAATATCCAGCTTGTAGCAGTTGCCCATATCCGTAAAGCACATTATGCGTTCCGCCCCCGAGCAGTCGATTATGGAGGAGCAAAGCTCGTTTAGCGTGGAATTGTCCGTAAAGTCGCGCGTCGCCATGTTGAAGCTTTTCTTGGGCATGCGCTTTATATTGCCGCGCGCGGTGTAGCAAACCACGCTGTCGTCCACAACTCTCGGCGCGCTCTCGTCGGGGACCTCATACTCCTTCTCCGACTTTAAGATGACGCTTTTCCTCGGGGTCTTGTAGTTCTTTTTGATGGCAAGCATCTCGTTTTTTACCACTTCCATCTGCAGCTTTTTGGACCCCAGTATGGCTGTAAGCTTTGCTATTCTTTCGCGCAGTTCCTTCAGCTCCTGCTCAAGTTTGAACACCTCGAGATGAGTAAGACGCGCAAGGCGAAGGTCGAGTATCGCGTCCGCCTGTCTTTCGCTTAACTTGAATCTTACGCGCAGTTTGTCGCGCGCCTCGGACGTGGACTGACTGCTTTTGATTATCGCGACCACTTCGTCGATGTTCCTGACGGCTATTACCAGGCCTTCCAGGATATGCTCTCTTTTACGGCAGTTTTCAAGCTCGCACTTAGTGCGCTTGACTATGAACTCGCGCTGATAGTTGACGTAATAGGAGATTATCTCCATAAGCCCCAGCGTCTTGGGCTTGCCGTCGGCGATGGCAACCATGTTTACGCCGAAAGAAGTGGAAAGGTTTGTGGACTTGAACAAAACGTTGAGTATGGCTTTGGGGTCGCTGTCCTTTTTGACCTTTATTACGGCGCGGATTCCGCTGCGGTCGGACTCGTCCGCGATGTCGCTGATGCCCATAAGAACGCCCTTCTTTTCCTCGCGAAGCTTTAAAATGCTTTCTAAAAGCGCGGACTTGTTGACCTGATAAGGCAGCTCGTCAATTACTATAAGGCGCTTTTCTCCCTCCGCCTCTATATGCGTTTTGGCACGGAGAATAAGCTTGCCCCTGCCCGTTTCGTAGGCCTTTTTAAGTTCCTCGTCGGCGATTATAAATCCGCCCGTGGGAAAATCCGGGCCTTTTATAATCTTCATCATCTCGCTCAGTTTAATGCGCGGATTGTCGATGTACGCCACCGCGCCGTCTATGGTTTCGCCGAGATTGTGCGTGGGAATGTTGGTGGCAAGACCTACCGCGATACCGGACGCGCCGTTTACAAGCAGATTGGGAAAACGCCCCGGAAGAATCTCCGGCTCCTTAAGCGTGTCGTCGAAGTTGCAGCCCCAGCGCACGATTTCGTCGTCCGGCGAACCCATGTCCTTTAAAAGCTCCATGGCGAGCGGCGTAAGGCGGCACTCGGTATAACGCATGGCGGCGGCGCCGTTGCCGTCGATGTCGCCGAAGTTGCCCTGCCCGTCCACAAGCGTCGCGCTCATGTTGAACGGCTGAGCCATTCTTACCAGCGCGCCGTAAACCGAGCTGTCCCCGTGCGGATGATATTTACCAAGACAGTCGCCCACTACGCGCGCGCACTTTTTGTACGGTCGGTCGGGGTAAAGGCCAAGCTCCATCATGTCGAAAAGTATGCGCCGCTGAACGGGCTTAAGACCGTCTTCCACCCTTGGAAGCGCACGGTCCAGGATAACGCACTCGGAGTACGGTATCATGGATTCGTGCATCACGTCTTCCATGTTTTTTAAGATTATTCCGTTGTTTTCTTCCATTTTTACCTCGCGTGGGTTATCCTATGTTTTCGATAAAAGAATCTTCTTTGTTGAAGTCTGCGTGCTCCACTATATAATTGCGGCGGGGCTCTATCGCGTCGCCCATAAGCACGCTTACCAGCTTGTCCGCAAGGGCGGCGTCCTCAATTGTGACCCTTACCAGCTTGCGCTTTTTGGGGTCCATCGTGGTGTTCCAAAGCTGGTCGGCGTTCATTTCTCCCAGCCCCTTGTAGCGCTGTATCTCCACGCCCCTGCCCATCTTCTTTTTAAGTTCCTCCAACGCGTCGTCGTCATAAGCGTATTCCACCTGACCGCGTTTTTCCACCTTGTAAAGCGGCGGCAGACCGATGTAAACGTGTCCTTCGTTGATAAGCTCGCGCATATAGCGGAAGAAGAAAGTAAGCAGAATCGCGCGGATATGCAGTCCGTCCTGGTCCGCATCGGACAGAATCACGACTTTGTGATATTTTAAGTTTGCAAGGTCGAAGTCCTCTCCCAGCCCCGCGCCCAGTGCGGATATGAGAGTGCGTATCTCCTCGTTGGCAAGCACCTGGTCAAGGCGCTTTTTCTCGGCGTTAAGCGGCTTTCCGCGAAGGGGAAGTATCGCCTGGAAGGAGCGGTTGCGCGCCTGAGAGCAAGTGCCGCCCGCGCTGTCGCCCTCCACGATAAACAGCTCGTTAAGCTCGGGTTTCTTGCCCGTGCAGCTTTTCAGTTTGCCCACGGTGTGAAAGTTGTCTATACTGTTTTTGGCGCGGGTAAGCTCCTTTTCCTTGCGCGCCGCCTCCCTGACTTTTGCGGCAAGCAGGCCTTTTTTGACGGCTATTTCCGCAATAGACTGATTTTTCTCGAAAAACGCGTTAAGCTCGGAAGTGATTATCGCTTCAAGCGCGGACTTTGCCTCCGTGTTACCCAGTTTCGTCTTGGTCTGACCTTCGAACTGAATGTTCTGCATCTTTACCGACAGAACGGCGGTAAGCCCCTCGCGATAATCGTCGCCGATAAGGTTTGCGTCCTTTTCCTTTAAGAGATTTAGCTTTCTCGCCCAGTCGTTCATGACCTTGGTAAGTCCGACTTTAAAGCCCGTTTCGTGCGTGCCGCCCTCGGTCGTGGGAATGTTGTTGACGTAAGAAAATATATTTTCAGTATAGGCGTCCGTGTACTGAAAAGCTATTTCCGCCTCTATGTTGCTGTTTACGCCCGAAAGATATACGGGATCGGGAAAAGCGGGAGCCTTTGTTTCGTTAAGGTCGCGCACAAAATCGATAAGTCCGCCTTCGTAATAGAACTCCTTGCGCAGAAATCCCTCTCCGAAAGTCACCCTCTCGTCGGTAAGATATATGTGGACGCCCTTGTTGAGAAAAGCAAGCTCCTTAAGTCTGCGCGAAATCGTCTCGATATTGAAGCGCACCGTTTCGAAAATTCTGTCGTCGGGCATAAATGTGACCAGCGTGCCGTGCTTGTCGGTCTTCTCGCCCGTGTCCACAAGATGATCGACCACGACGCCGCCCTTGACTTTTCCGTTTTCCTCACGGCTTTCAAAGCTCATGCGGTAAGTCGTACCGTTTTTATACACCTCGACTTTAAGCCAGCGCGAAAGAGCGTTCGTGACCGACGCGCCCACGCCGTGAAGGCCGCCCGAATGAGCGTAGTTGTCGTTGCCGAATTTACCGCCCGCGTGCAGTTGGGTAAACACCACCTCCACACCGCTGACCTTCATGACGGGATGAATGTCCACGGGAATGCCGCGGCCGTTGTCCTCAACAGACACGGAGCCGTCTGCGTGTACGGTAACCCTTATAGTGTCACCGTAACCGTTTGCCACCTCGTCCATGCCGTTGTCGACGATTTCCCACAATATGTGATGAAGTCCCCTTGTGCCCGTAGAGCCGATATACATACCGGGGCGTATGCGAACCGCGTCCAACCCCTCAAGTATCTGAATGTCTTTTGCGTTGTAATCCTTTGCCGACATTTTTTTCCTCCGTAACCGCCCCGAACCGCAAAAGCCTTTGGTAATTATCGTCAAGCGGCGGGCGTGTTTTCGTCTTACCTTTTGATTATACCATAAAACGCGCTTTTTTTCAATCGTTTTACGTTGAATTTTTATTCAGAAAAACCTCTTTATTCCACGACAGTTTACGTCGCGACGACGAAAATGTATTATTATACGTTTATAATGCATAAATATAAATATTTTCGCATATAAGCGAAACGGGACCCTTTATCTCAATGATAAAAAGCCCCGTCGAAAATATTAAAATTCATGAAAAACGGCTTAAAGTAAAGCCATGCCTTTTCCGGGTAAAGAAGGCGCGCGGCTATTTTTTTGCCGTTACCGAATCGAAAAAGCTTACCGCGTCCGCATAAGTCTGCGCTTTGTCAAGCTCGTTAAGAATTTCGTGCCGGGCGCCGGGATACAGTTTCATCACGGGTTTAAGCCCCAGACTTTCGTAATGCCTTTTAAGTTTTAAGACAAGTTTTCCGCGATTTCCCACCATGTCTTCCGCACCCGAAATAATGAGCAACGGAAAAGAGGGCTGCAACTTTTCGTGAGGTGAAGACGCTATCGCCTTAAGCCCTTTGAAAAAATAATAGTAAAACCCGTTGCTGCAAGTAAAACCGCAAAGGGGGTCGACGTTGTATTCACCCACCGCTTTTACGTCGCGGTTAAGCCAGCCGCCCACCCCCTCGCCGAATTTTTTGTCATACTTTTCGAACGTGAGCGAGGCGAACAAGTTGCCGGGTTTGTCGGCTTTGTTTTTCAATCTTCCCTTAGCGATGCGATATCCGAAATTTACCGCCGCGCCTTTCATAAACGCGCTGCCGCAAAGCACGGCGCCCGAAAGCGGATCGGGGTCAATGGAAAGATACCTTTGCGTCAGAAAGGAGCCGTAACTATGGCCGAAAATGATTACGGGCAGTTTGTATTCTTCCTTAAGTTTAACGGTAATGTCCTTAAGGTCCTGCACGGTTTTTTCGAAAAGGTCGCCCTCTCCCTTAAGGCCCAAAGCGTCCTTATCGGTAAGTCCGTGCGCGCGGTGGTCGTCGCCCGCGACAATGTAACCGCGGGAATTGAGAAATCGGGCGAAGTCGTCGTAACGCGCGATATGTTCCGCCATGCCGTGGACAAGCTGAATTACTCCGCGCGGGGAATCCGCCTTGTCCCAAACCGCAAGACTTATTTTTTTGCCGTCGCGCGCGGTAAACCATCGTCTTTCCATATTTTCCTTCCCCTTATCAAGGTATTTTGCAAATCCGTGCGTACTTAGGTTGATTGTTGCCGCTTGCCGAAAAGAAGCGCAAACGCCGATTAAGCCCGAAAGCCGTCAGACGCCGATTAAAACGGATTGCAATGCATATATTAGATTATACAGGAGGCATAAAAATAAGTCAATGAAAAAAATCGTTCTCACGGGCGGCGGAACGGCGGGTCACGTCATGCCCAATCTTGCGCTTATTCCCCGCCTTACGGCGTTTGACGAAATACACTATATAGGCTCGGTAGGCGGCATGGAGGAAGGCCTTGTGCGCGATAACGCGCCCGAAGTGATTTATCACAGCATTCCCTGCGTGAAGTTTGTGCGCTCGATGTCGCTGAAAAACCTTGCCATTCCCTTCGGACTTATGAAAAGCGTAGGCGCGGCGAAAAAAATCCTGAAAGAGACAGCCCCCGACGTAATCTTCTCAAAGGGCGGATACGTGGGACTTCCCGTCTGTCTTGCCGCAAAGCGTATCCCCGTGGTATTACACGAAAGCGACCTGAAACTTGGGCTTGCAAACAAACTTGCGCTTAACAAATGCGACAAAATTCTCACCTCGTTTGAAACTAATCTTGATAAGGCGATAAGGACGGGCGCCCCGATAAGGGAGGAAATCTATCGCGGAAACCGTATTAAAGCGCTTAACGAGTGCCGTCTTTATGCGCCGCTTCCCTACCTTCTCGTAACGGGCGGATCGAAGGGCGCCAAAGCGATTAACGAAAAGGTCTTTGAGGCTGTTGACGCGCTTACCGAAAAATTCAACGTAATTCACCTGGTGGGAAAGGGCAACGCCAACGGGCTGAAAAAGCCCAATTACTACCAGAAGGAATTCGCCTCCGACATGGCGGACTGGCTGGCGCTTTGCGATTTTGCCCTGTGCCGCGGCGGCGCCAACACGCTTTTCGAGCTTGCCGCCCTAGGATTACCCGCGCTTATAGTCCCGCTGCCCAAAACCGTATCGCGCGGCGACCAGATAGACAACGCGCTTTACTTCAGCCGCCATTACAAGGATAAAATTCTGCTTCAGGAAGACATGACCGCACAAACCCTGATTGACGCGCTTAATGAGCTTGTTGCGGACGCGGCGGAAATCAAATCCGCCTTAAGGCGCGCCGAAGGCATTGACGGCACGCGCGTAATTGCGGAAATTCTTACGGATTACGTCGAAAAATAAAATTAAAGCGCGAGTTTTGCCTTAGCGTATCCCGTAAACCCCGACAGTGCTAAAATAGTCGTTGAGGTGAATACGATATGAAGTTACAAAAAGCGCAGTTAAGGCTTATAATACTTTTGAACGCCGTTCTCGTCGTGCTGGTTGCGGCAATCGCCTTAGAGTGCATACTGGGCAACAGGACGATTACGGGGCCCGGCGCCGAAGCGGAAACTCCCGTCGTTAACGACACTCCGAAGCCCGAATACAGTCTTGTGCGAAAGGCGCGGCTGTCGCTTTCCGACGCCCTTGACCTGGAAATCAATATCGGCGGCAGCGGCGACGAAACTCTTGTTGAGGCTTACGCTTACGACGGGAAGCTTTACATATTCGGAAACACGACGTCTTCCGACTACGACATGACGGACGCGCAAGGCAGAGCTTTTATGTGCGTAACAGATCAGGAGCTTACCACCGAACGCTTTTCCTTTTTGGGAAACGGCGAAAAGCTGGAGCGGGTTATTTTCGGCGAGGGCGGATTTTTGACCGTCTTTTCGCTTGACGGCAAACTGACGTTAAGGCTTATCGGCTTTGACGGGATCTTAGTCGCTTCCGCGCCCGCGGATACGGTGACCGACGCCGAATTCTGCGACCTGAAACTTTTCGACGGCAAATACGCGCTGATTTCTTCGCTGAAAAGCAACGCCATAGAAAAAAACAAACTGCTTTTGCAGATTTTCGATTTTAACCTCAGCCTTACTTACGAAAGGATAATCTCGTCCGCGTACTCGCTTTCCTACATAGACTGCTTCGATCTTTCAGGCGCGTACAAGGTGTTCTTCAACGCCTCTTCGGACCTTGGGCGTCATGCGGGAATCGCGGACTGCACTTCGGCCGCCCAACCCGTCCTTACTTACGTAGACAAGGGCGAGGATTACCGTGCGGACGCCGTTGCGCCTTATTCGGGCGGCTGGGCGATGGCCGTGGTTTACCGCGACGAGGGCGGAATCATGCTTCTTAACGGCAGCTTTAAAAAGCAATCCGTCGTCTATTGCGAAACCCCTTCCCCCGACCGCGCGGAAATCATGTTTGCCGACGGACTTTATTACGCGACTTTCTTTACGGCCGACGGCAGCGATACATACGCATACGACCCCTTATTCTCCGCCGCAAGAGACCTGCCCTCCTTCGACGGACTAAGCGCGCTGTTCGACTGCGTTTCGGGTAACGGCTATGCCCTGTTCCTCGGCAAAAGCGAAACGGGACTTGCCGCAATAGGCAGCGCAGAAACCTATTACAGGGAATTTGCGGGCACCGAAGCGGATAACGCGATACTCGTAAAAAGCGGCGACAACATTTTCGTCGCGGCTGTAGTGAAAGGAGTAAACTCGGACGTGACCGACAACTTCGGCGGCGCGGACGTATGGCTTGCGAGGCTTAGAACGTAACGCTGCGATTCAATCTCTTTTAAAATCGGCCCGCAATAAGAATTCGCAAGTTTTCTTGCCGCCTTTACGCGCGCAAATATCGTGAAAAATTAAAACAAATAAAAAAGCCGCGCAAGTATTTTTATAGCGCGGCTATTTTTAACTCCTTTTCGGGATTGCGTTTAGGACCGAATCGGCAAACCGACCGTCATGTAACGCTTAAACTCAAGTAATTGATTATTTTTACGGGTAAACTTAAGAGTAAACGGACTTTTTACAGTCGCCGTAAAACCTGACCCGCAATTCAGCGGTTGTTTTTTGCTACGGCAAGAAAGAAAAAAATTATTCCCAGTACGACCAATACACCTATCATTTGCGCATTTCTCCTTTTTTTGGGAAATCAAAATAAAACAATCTTATTCGATTTATTTCCGATAAATTAAATACGGATATTGCGGATTCAGGCTGAAAGCGTTTCAGTCGGAAAAATCAGTCGCGATGCTTTTTGCCGTTTTCCCGTCTGCCCGGACTCAGTATATGCTTAATCTCTTGATTATTTCTTCCGCGATAAGCGAGCTGCCGTATTCGTTGGGATGCACGCCGTCGGCCGAAAGCGATATTTCGGGATGGGCTACTTCAAACGCCGCCATTATTCCGTCCAAAGGCACGTATTCCACTCCTTCTTCGCGGCAGGCTTTGCGAAGCAGCAGAATTTTAGGCATAAGATCTTCGTAATAGCAGTATTTTGCGGGATCGTCCTTGGTAAGGAAAGGCTCCAGCACCATCATTTCGGCGCCCAGCTTCCTGACGCCCGAAATTACTTTTTTGACGTTTTCGTAATACGTCTCAGCCGCCGTCGGATCGTTGGAATCGTATCTGCGCCAGGTATCGTTGATTCCTATAAGCATGATTACGTTGTCGGGCTTAAGCGAAACTACGAACTCTTCGAATTTCTCTACAAGGTCGGCGGAACGGTATCCGCTTATTCCGCGGTTGAAAACCTCCGCATTTTTAAACAAGAACGTGTTGTTTATGTAACTTTCCACCTTTTTGGAAAACGTGGAAAGCGAATGCACGTCGTTGCGGTCACGCCCCGCGTCCGTAATGGAATCCCCTATGAAAACTATTCTTGCATTGTCCTTGATTTTCATCTTTAATTGTCTCCTGCGAGTTTGTTTAATCCGCCCGAATATGCGCGGTGCAGAATTGAACTGCCCTATGTCTACTTCAGAACTCCTTATAAGTCATATTATAATAATGAAAATTCATCTTGTCAACAAAAATACACAACCGCAAAAGCTATAACAATATAAATTTCGCAGCATGTCCCAATACCTCAAAGTTATACAACAACAATTACTGAAACACTTAAAACACCCGGATAATTTTTATAAAAAAAATTATTATGTCAAATCAGTTTTCTTTTCCAATACTCTTGACTTTTGGCTTAAACCGTAATATAATATTTATTAAGGTAGGCGCGACTCGTATCGAGGTTGTAAGGGACATTTTGTCGACTTGCAAGCGCAACAAAGAGTAACGGTTGTTACTCTTTATTTTTTTGTCCTTTAATTTGTTTCCGTGCTGCTGCCAAATCCCGAGCTTTACTTGATTTAAATTTTTTTTCGTTCAAGAGACCTTTATATTCCGCAAAACCCAAAAAATTCAACCGATGTGCAATTTTTTAAGCTTTAATTTATATTTCTTCGTCCGACTTTATTACAACATAGTAAGTTTGTCGCAAATTTATTTCTTTTTTTATTGCTACTCAATCATAATATTAAAAATAGTTCTTGCCCATTTAACTATAACCGGCTATTGACAATTTTCGGTTGCTGTGATAATATGATATTGACCGCCAGCCCCTGTAAGGGGAAGCAACGGGATTTCCGCGTTGACAGAGAAGAACGTTTGGTCTTCGTGCGTAGACTTCTCACTTAACCGTCTGAAAAAACAGGCGGTTATTTTTTTATTTAAAAAACCGATCTTAACACCGTCGGTTTTTTAAATATTTTTTTATTATTATAAAACAAAGATTTATAAATAAAGTTTATTTTAAATTGCGAAAAAATTTTTTTTCGCAGGCTTTTATTCACGCGCTAAAAAACGACTATCCGCCCGTATAACTGCTTAAAAATAAGACAAGACTTCAAACGCACCCGAAAAAGCAAAAACGAAAAAATGAGTTAATAACATTCGGAGCGGCAAAATTCCGCACGAAAGGCTTATCGCTTGTCTAAAGTCGGTTGACTTGTCACCGCGTTGTCCGAAAAATCCGAGTCCCCGAACGGAGAACGAAATTTGCCCTTCCCCGTAAGCTGCTGACGGTCGGTAAGAAAAACGCTTTTGTCCGTGCCGCCGCGGCAATCCGTGACGACGATTTCGTTTCTGCCGATTTTTATTAGCGGCGAAGGGAGATATACGGTTTTATGCGGGCCGCACGCAAAATATCTGCCGAGGTTAAATCCGTTAATAAATATGCTTCCTCGCGTAAATCCTTTCAGACTGACGAAAGTTTCGCCTTTTTCGTCGGCGTAGAATTCGCCTTTATAAAGGGTGTGACCGTCTTTTATGACTGCGCCGTCCAAAGGCTTGAACACCGCGTCGGGAATATGATCGAAAGTAACGCAATAGACGTCGAAGTCGTAGAGCACACGATTGCCCTGATAAAGCACGTTGCCGATTATACCTTTTTTGTCGTAAAGCACGTTGCCGTGATTGCACCTGCCGAGATTTTCGACCACGATGTCTACGCGGGTATCGGGCGCCGACGCGTCAACCTTGACAACGGTTTCTTTTTCGCCGTCGCGCACTATTTCGCCTGCGGGCTTACCGTTGACGTAAACGGTTGCAATGTCGCGCACGTTTTCTATCCCGAGGCTTATCGGGCTTAAAGAGGGCTTGGCGATACGCGTAGAGTATACAATCGTACCGTATCCCTGCCCTGCCTCCTCCATGGAAATCGGTTTATAGCAGAAAGTTTTTTTGTCCTTGAGCAAGTCGAGATTGTCCGCAACGGAGGCAAAAGACGTAAGCTTAACCTCCCCGTATTCCACTGTTTTAACGGGGGAAACGGAAAGCTTAGGAAGTTTTTTACCGAGGTGCTTGTAAATGACTTCGCGCTCGGCAAGATATTTATCGGTTATTTCGCCGTACTCGTTTAGCGGTGCGTCCGCGTCGTAAGAGGAACTTTGAACCAAAAACGTGCTTTTGCCGTCGACTTGTTCGTAAACGGCGCCGTTCATGTAGCCGAAATTGCTTCCGCCGTGCGCCATGTAAAGATTGACCGACGCACCCTCGTTTAATATAGTGTCGAGGTGAGAGGCGATTACTTTTGCGGAGCGGTGCGAATAATCCATATTGTATTTTACGCTTCTGCCGTTCCAGAATTCTGTAATCATGACGGGAAAATCGGGGCGCAGGCGCTTTATCATGTCTATGCTGTCTTTTGCTTCGTAACCGCGGAAATTGCCCGTTGCTAACAGCGAAGGTACAGACCCGCTTTCAAACATGAATTCGTCGGATTTCCATGCGCCGTCTGAGGTGAACAACAAGCAGTTTAACCCCTCGTTTACAAGGTGATTTTTTACCGTTTCGAGATGCTCGGGGCAAACGGTGAAACCGCCGTACTCGTTTTCCGCCTGAACTGCGATAATGCAGCCGCCGTTTTCGGCAAGACGGGGTCTTAAGATTTCCGCGACTCGGCTTAAATACCTCAGTGCGTATTTAAGATATTCCGGGTCATTGCTGCGAAGCGCGCAGTTTTTATTCAGCAGCCACCACGGAAGCCCGCCCAGGTCGCATTCCGAACATATATAAGGGCCGGGACGGACAATCACGTTAAAGCCCAGTTTCCCGCATAAATCGATATAGGCGCCTGCGTCCAGCATTCCCGAAAAATCGAATTTTCCCTCCTCTTTTTCGTGATAATGCCACGCCATATAAGTTTCGACGGTGTTAAGCCCCATTTCCTTAAGCTTTTTAAGTCTTGTTTCCCATTGCTCGGGCAAAACGCGGAAATAGTGCATTGCTCCGCTTATAATCCTAAACGGCTGCCCGTTTAACAAAAATTCCCCTTTTGTGACGGTTAACGCGCTCATTCCATTCAACCTCTTTCAAACTAAAATATGTAGAACAAGTATATCCTAAAGGGAGAAAATTGACAACTCGTTTTTTAGCCTGACAATGTCGTTTTTTCGCTTGCGACATCATTAGAAAAAGTAATGCTCAGAAAAACACGCCCTCAATGAAAATTTTAAGGCCTATCGCGACGAGTATTATTCCGCCGATAAGTTCCGCTTTGTCCGCAAGCACCGCGCCGAATTTCTTGCCGATAAACACCGCCGCAAGGCTTATTATAAACGTGCAGGCGGCAATCAGGGCGCACGCGGCGAAAATATTTATCTTCAGAGCGCCGCTTTCGCTTAACGCAAGCAGACTTATCCCGACCGCAAGCGCGTCTATCGAGGTCACAATCGCCTGAACGGTAAGCGCGCTTACGCTAAGGTTTTTATCGGCGGGCTCTTCCTCTTCCTGCTTCTTTTTAAGCGCCTCGTATATCATTCTGCCGCCTATAAAGCCCAGAAGAACAAACGCAACGTACGGCGCAACAGAGGCTACCGCTTCGGCAAACAGCGTCCCAGCAAAATAACCGATAAGCGGCATTACGCCCTGAAAAACCCCGAAAAACAACGCTATAAGCAACACTTTCCATATCCGCATTTTAGGTTCGTTAAGCCCGTTTGTCATGCTGACCGCCGCCGCGTCCATGGAAAGCCCCACTCCCGTTAGCAAAACCTCCAATATCCCCATAAATAAAACCTCTCCTTTATCCTTATTTGAAAGCGGAAGAAATTATACTTGAACGGACACAGGCACGGAAATAAAAAAACGAGACCATGCACTTTACCCGTGCATAAGTCTCGTCAATTACTATTAAACCCGGACAAAAGTCCATTGTGTGGATTTAACAACTTCAGGTGAAGCCGACTACTCCCTTATGATAATATTATATTATCAAATCGCCTTGCGGTTGTCAACTTAATTTTCGCAATTGCGGACAAGTTGTCTTTAAGGAACTCACTTAAGTTCATTCGGCTTTAAATTCCTCCACGTCGCCGTAAGTTTCAGCCGCCCTTCCGCAACGGACTACAGCGAATCGGTCAGAAAGTAAATTCGGTGCGGCGGATAATATGGTCCTGGTAACAGGTATCCAGCTCCCTGAAATAACCGCTCCAGCCCCAGACGCGGACAATCAGATTGGGATATTTTTCGGGATGTTTCTGCGCGTCGATAAGTCTGTCGCGGTTGACGGCGTTTATCTGTATCTGATGCCCCCCAAGGTCTATGAAAGTCTTTATCAGCGCCGCCGTTTTCTTCTCTCCCTCGGAGTTGCGGAAAACCGTGTCGTGAATCTCTATCGTAAACGGGCCGCCGTTGCATACCTTTTTAAGGTCGGCTTTGGTAAACGACTGCACGGCGGAAAGCGGCCCTTGGATTACCGCGTCAAGCGACGGCGAAAAACTGGACCCGTATGCCTGGCCCGCGCGTCTTCCGTCCGCGGTAGCGCCCACTTTAGCCGCGCTTAAAACGTATTCCATGGCGCTTCCGGTACCCGCGCGGTATATTCCGCCGCGGTTATTGGGCCTTTTGTTGAGAAAAAGCGCGAATTTATCTATCAGAAACGTCCCCAGTTCATCTACGTAATCGTCGTTGTTGCCCATCTTGGGGCACTCAAGCAACTTGCGCCTGAGTTCGCCGTATCCGTTAAAATCCGCGTCAAGAGCGGCAATAAGCTGCGCGCAGGACAGTTCCTTTTTCTCAAAAATCAGCTTTTTTATCGCGGCAAGCGCGTCTGCGGCGTTGGATATCCCCGCGCCATGAACGCCGAAATTGTTGTATTCGGCGCCGCCTTGCGATACGTCCCTGCCTTTTTCGATACAATGCAGAATAAACCCCGAAGTAAACACCGAATAAGGCGTGCGGAATTTGTTGCAATCCTCTATAATGCTGTCGCATTCGTCGGCTATTTCACGTCCGACATAAGCAAGGAATTCGTCGAAATTCGCCGAAGAAGCAAGATGCTTTCTTACCGCGCGGTCTACGACAAGCGGGAAATTCATTACTCCTATGTTGGGTATGTCCGCGCCGCAACGCGGGACTATGAATTCCCAGCACGCCGCAACGGTGTAATTGCGCGCGTCCTTAAGATCGTACCCCCAGTCAACCAGTGCGTCGATAACCACATCGTCGTTTGAATACTGGGGAAAGCCCAAGCCCTGTTTGGTAAGGCGGGTTCCGCGCTCGTAGACCGAAAGCGGAGTGTTTTTGTTTACCCTCAGGTTAATCTTGGGATCGATTATTTTAAGCTCTTCGGACGCAGTCAGGCACATTTCGCTGAGCTCATTGAACGACGGGTTGCCCTCTTCGTCGCAGCCGCCAAGCACCATGCTTTGTCCGTTGTCGCCCTGCTGCATGCCGGTATACAAATCCGTGTCGAAATTAAGCGAGATGAAAAACAGTTCCGTAAGTTCAAGCAGTTCTTCGCGGCTTGCTCCGTTTTTTACCGACGCGAGGTAATACGGATACATATACTGGTCGAATCTTCCGATAGTGACGTGATTTACATTGTTAAGCCTTAAAGCGTACTGCAGAAAATGAACGGTTACAAGCGCCTCGTAATAGTCGCGGGCGCCGTGCAAAGGCACCGCGGAAAGCGCGTTGTACAGCTTTTCGCAGCCCGCTTTTTGCGCCGCGGTACGGTATTTTTCCACAATGCGTGCGCAGGCGTCGAAAGTAACGAAAAGCGCGTCGTAAAACCTTTTTGCCTCTTCGTCGGCGCCCTCGTACTTTTGTTGCGCAAGCTTTTTCAAGCCCTCGATACCTGTTTCAAGCACCGTTTCGTAATCCACCGTAATGTTGCCCATCTCGAAAATATAGGGCGCGTTAAGCGTGTCGTCTACGGGCAGTAGACGGTTAAAACGGTTAAAGCCGAAAAGGTCCTCGCCGTACAAAACGGGTTCTTCGGCGTCAAGAGCCGCCTTAAACAGTTGTGCGCTGCGCATTGCGGGATTAAATTCGTTTAACGCGCTTGTAAGATTTACTCCGCCATCGGCGCGCGTTTTGCGATAGCCGCCGTCGAGAAGAAACTCCAGTCTGTTTTTTACTTTTTCAGTCATTTTTTTAATAACTCCTTTTTGCCTTTAAGGTCCGTAACGGCGTTTTGCGGCCGTGGGCATTTAATTTAATAAGACGTTAATGCGCGACGATTTTTTGTCTTTTTCGTTGTTAATTGTCGGGTTTTTATCTTACGGCGCTTTTCGGGCGGTCCCCATTACGCGGCCGCAAAGCGGTTTACCTTTTCCGCAAATACCTTAAAGCGTAAATATGAATTTAACGCGCTTTTTCGTTACATTTTACGCGCCGTAACGCCCATGCTTGCAAAAAGCTTTTCGCCCGTGTTTACGGGCCTGCTTTCGTCGAAACCGGGGTGATACTCCTTAAGCACAAGCGCGTATTTACTGCCCGCCAGCTTGTTATAAGGCAGAGTTTCGACATAATTCACGTTGTTTTCCTTAACGAAGGAGGCAATTGCGGTCAGGTTTTCCACAGTGTCGGTAACGGTGGGAATAAGCGGAATTCTCGTGACGAACGGCACCTTGCTTTTTGCAAGCGTCCTGTAGTTGTTAAGAATCAGCGCGTTGTCCGCGCCGCAGTATTTTTTGTGATCGGAAGGATTCATGATCTTAAGGTCGTACAAAAAGTAGTCGGCAAGCTCAAGCACCCTTTGGAAGTTTTTTTCGGGCGCAAACCCGCTGGTCTGAACGGCGACATGCACTTTGCCTTTCAGAAGCTTTATGCACTCGCATAGAAAATCCGTGTCGAAAAGCGGCTCTCCTCCCGAAAACGTGACTCCCCCGCCGTTAAGGTTGAGGACGGCGGCGTTTTTCATTATCTTATCCGTCAATTCACGCGGCGAATAGTCAATCCCGCATTTCCTTACCAGATTGCGCGGGCAGGCGTTTACGCTGTCGGCGGTAAGCTTGACTCCGTCGGCGGTCTTTATCCCCGCGCGCTCGCACGCGCCGCATTTTAAGCACCCGTTCGGACTGCGGACGTATTCCGTCAGCGGAGATTTCCCCTCGGGGTTGTGGCACCAAACGCAATCAAGCGGGCATCCTTTAAGAAAAACCGTCATTCTTATGCCCGGCCCGTCAAACGTTGCAAATTCTTCTATGGAAAAAACTTTACTCATGATATGGACGAATTTACTCCCGATATAACCGCATTACAATCAAATTATACGTCCGTATGCTTTACAATACAAGAAAAATGTTGTAAACTTATAGCCATAATTTTACCTAACAGAGGACTTTTATGTTTTTCCATCAGGTTCACAATTCTATCGGCGGGGAAATTTTCAACGCATTCGTTTACCGCGACATAAAATGGTTTACCCACCTCCACCGAGGGTTCGAGATTTGCCTTAACCTGTCGGGAAAGATAAAGGCCGCGGCGGGCGACAAAGAATATATTTTAAACAGCGGCGACTTTCTTTTGCTTACGCCTTATCAGTTGCACTCCTACGAATCGGAAGGGCCGTCCCTGGCTTACGTAGTGGTTTTTTCGGGAGGATTTGCGGACTCTTTTAACAGCGTCGTCACGGGAAAAGAAGCGGCAAACGCTTTAATGACGCCGTCGGAAGAAACGAGGTCCTTTTTCGTAAAAAATATGCTGAACGGCTTTGACCCAGCCCTTAGCGGAAAAACGGACCGGGAAGCGATTGCGGTGAACAAGCCCCCTTTGTTTACCGTAAAAGCCTGCCTTTACGCCGTGTTTGCCGAGTATTCCGAATCCACCGAATTTATCGACAAGCCGCTGTGCAACAAGCTGATTTTCGACATACTTGACTATATAGAAAAAAATTACGCCTCCGACATAAGTTTATATAAAATGGCGGACGCTTTGGGATACGATTACAGATACATATCGCGCATATTCGGAAAAACTTTCGGCATAAACTTCAAAACGCTGGTAAACCAGTACCGCTGCGACTACGCCAAAAGCCTTATACGCTCCACCGACGACACGCTGTCCGACATAGCCATGAACAGCGGCTTTCAAAGTCTGCGCTCCTTTAACCGCGTTTTTCTCAGCCTTACGGGTTACGCGCCGTCGGAACTGAGAAAGCAAAACGCCGATTCCCGCAGGCTTTGAAAGCCCGAAACGCCTTTGCGGGGTTTTCTGCAATTTAAGTTTATTTAAACGCCGCCTTTTCGACAAACGCTTAACTCCTTTTATATTTTCACTTGCTTTGATAAAATTGCCGGATATAACATAAAACCGATTTATCGCGCGGGTAAAGGCGAAACCGAATAAAAAATACTTACTCCCCCGCGCAAAATAATTGACAAACGCGCTTAAATTTAGTAAACTGTAATAGCTTTTGCGGAGGTGGCGGAACTGGCAGACGCGCTGGTCTCAGACGCCAGTGGTTAATTCTCGTGTGGGTTCGAATCCCATCTTCCGCACCAAGACAAGAAAGACAGTCCGTTTTGACGGGCTGTTTTTTTGTACGCTTGTTTTCCCTTATCCTTTTGACGGCGCAATTTTCATAGTCAGCCGAAAACGTCGTCTTTTTTTAACTGTCAGAAAGTTTCAGTTGCGATAATGCTTTTCGATTATGGATAAACTGCTACAAAACCGCCATGAACAAAATGCGTAACAAAACACGGCATTATAGGGATAGTAAACCCGGATTAAAAAACGCGGCGAAACAGCGGCGGCGGTTACATAACGGGCGGCGTATAAAGCAATTATGGAATGTAAGCTATAAAATAAGACGGCCGACGCGGCGGGCACTTTTCCCAAAAGACATACGCTTGAATTTCATTTGGCGGCGGAGCTTATTCAAGACCGCCCGGTGCTTTTAAGTCGGCTTAATGCCGTTTGTTTCAACCCGGACATGTCGGGCGAAATTTACAAAATCCTAGGCTGCAAAGACGATTATCTTTGACAACCGAGCGATAAAAGGTTATAATTAGACGTAAAACGTTTTGCGGAGGAATTTTTTAAATGTCGGCAATCGCATTGGTGGGCGCTCAATGGGGCGACGAAGGCAAAGGAAAGACAATAGACATTCTGGCAAGCAAAGCCGATATGGTGGTAAGGGCTCAGGGCGGCAGCAACGCGGGGCACACCGTGGTGGTGGGTGACGTCACATACAAACTTCATCTTATCCCCAGCGGAATACTCTACCCCGATACCGTATGCGTCATAGGCAACGGCACGGTTATTTCCCCGGGAGTAATCCTTAAAGAAATGGAAACTTTAACGGAAAGGGGAATTTCGCTGAAAAACCTGAAAATCGACGCGCGCGCGCACGTCATTCTTCCCTACCACGTGGAAATCGACAAACTGAGCGAGCTTATGCGCGGCAAAGGCGATATAGGCACTACCAAAAACGGCATAGGCCCCTGCTACATGGACAAAGCGGAACGCACGGGAATCCGCATGTGCGATTTCATAAATCCCGAAGTTTTTCGTGAAAAGCTTAAATTCAATCTTGAAATAAAAAACAAAATTATAACCGCGGTTTACGGCGGTACGGCGCTTGACTTCGACGCCGTTTACAAAGAGTACTGCGATTACGCCGCACGCCTTGCGCCCTTTGTGTGCGACACTTCCGTACTTGTTTACGAGGCGATCAAAGCTGACAAAGACGTATTGTTCGAGGGGGCTCAGGGTGCGCTTTTAGACCTTGACGTGGGCACTTATCCTTACGTCACCAGTTCTCACCCCACGGCAGGAGGCTTCTGCGTGGGCGCGGGCATAGGCCCCACCCTTATCAAAGACGTGCTGGGCGTGGGCAAAGCCTACACTACAAGAGTGGGTAAAGGTCCCTTCCCCACCGAGCTTGACGACGAAACGGGCGAGCGCATAAGGACCGTGGGGGCGGAATTCGGTACCACCACGGGAAGGCCGCGCCGTTGCGGATGGCTGGATATCCTTATACTTAAATTTGCGGTGCGCGTAAACGGACTTACCGCTCTTGCGATCAACAAACTGGATACTCTTACCGGCATAGAAAAACTGAAAATTTGCGTGGCGTACGAAAAGAACGGGCAAAGAATCCATGACTTCCCCACCGATATTTCGGAACTTGAAGGTTGTAAACCCGTTTATATTGAGCTGGACGGCTGGAAAGAAGACATAACGGGCGTAAAATCGTTTGACGAATTGCCTGCCGCGGCGAAAGCCTACATCGAGTGCATAGAAAAGGAATCGGGTTGCCCCGTTAAAATGGTGGGCGTAGGTCCCGACCGCGAACAGAATCTGTTCAGATAAACCGAAAAAATTTATTTATAAGGCTTTTTACCGATAACAGACCGGTTATACAAATAAAAAAAATCGCGCCTGCCTTTTGCAAGCGCGGACATGAACCGTTTTTTACGGCGCGTCGCTTTTGCGGCGCGTCTTTTTTTGCTTTAGTCGATATGTGTTTTAAATTTATTTCGTAATTCGCTTTAGTTTCCGTGCTTTGATTCGATATCCGTGATTTGATATAATTAAACGGTTGCACAGAATTTGCGGCTATTCTGCCTTTTAACAAAGCAAAAGGAGCCCGCGCATTTACTGCCAAGCTCCTTAAGCCGATATTTAATCTGAAAAGATTAAGCGAAATTAAAACGTGGTGGGCACAAAGAAGTAGATAACGAAGAGCACCGCAACGACGATGGTGACGACGTGTAAATCCCAAACGGGCTTTTCAGCGCCTTTCTTCTTGTTGGCCGCATATTTGATAGCGTCAACGATGTAGACGATAAGGTCGATGATGACGTAAGAAAGAAGACCGAAGCCGATGCCGTCCGTAATGGAGTAAGCAAGGGGCATCATAGCGATGGTAAGGAACGCGGGAATAGCGTTTTTAACGGTGTCGATCTTAATGTTTTTGATGCCCTTAAGCATGAGGCAACCGACGTAAAGAAGAGCCGAAGACGCAGCCGCGCCGGGAATGGACGCAAACACGGGCAGCAGGAAGATGGAAAGCAGGAACAGGATAGCCGTGGTAAGCGCGGTAAGACCGGTTCTGCCGCCGGCGGCAATGCCGGAGCCGGACTCAACGAACGTGGTGACGGTAGAAGTACCGAGCATAGCGCCCGTGCAGGTCGCGACGGAGTCGGAAATCATAATTCCGTTATAGTGGAAAGGCTTACCCTTTTCATCGGCAAGACCGACGGGAACGCAGCAGCCCACAACCGTACCCATGGTATCGAACATATCGATCATGCAGAAGGTGATTACGGTCATGATAGCAGGCATGATGGCCTTTGCGCCTGCTTCCCAGGTAAAGCCTTCGGTGAATGCGGAGAAGAAAATGCCGCCTTCAGCCGAGTTGAAGCTGAAGAACTTCTGGAAATACTCCCAGAACTTCCAGGTATAATCGGACCATTTGGTCACGCCGAGAGGAATACCTATGAGTGTGGCGATGATAACGCCGAAGATGACGGCGCCTTTAACCCTGAAATGCTCAAGCACGGCAATGGCGATAAGGCCGATAAGGCAAACTACCGCGCCCGCCGCGGCATAAGCGCCCGCGCCGTAAGCGTTGAATGCTACAAGGTCGACAAGCGTGCCGGGGATACCGAAAAGGAATACTCCGCCGTCGCCCGTAACGGGAACATAGGTGGAAACGATAATTCCGGCGTTCTGCATACCGATGAACGCGATGAACAGGCCGATGCCGACCGCAATCGCGCCGCGAACGCATTCGGGGATTCCGTCGAAAATCTTTTCGCGGATGGATACGCCGCCGATATTGACAACCGACAACAAAAGGAACAGAATACCGCTGATAAGGACAAGCAGCATAACGTTACCGTAGGAAACCGCAAACCCGAGCGAGCCGCCCAAGATCGCGCCGACGGTATAGTTAAGTCCCATGCCCGAAGCCTGCGCAAGGGGCATCTTTGCCACGAAAGCCATTAAAACGGTGCCTATCACCGCGCCAAAAGCAGTTGCAAGGAACACCGAAGACCATTCGGTCGCAGCGGCGTTGTTGCTTAAAATAGCATTGGGGTTAACAACGAGTATGTACGCCATCGCAAGGAAGGTGACAATACCCGCGACGATTTCGGTACCGATGGAGCTTCCCGCTTTACTGATGCCGAAATAGCCGTCCAGCTTTTTCCCGAAAGTCTTCTTTTCCTTTACGGGCGGTTGTTCAGGCTCTTGAGTCTGAACATCGGGCTGAACGTTGTTGTTCGTTTCTTCACTCATAAAAAAACCTCTCCTAATATGTTTTTTAATACTGCGGACTGCTTGTCCGAACGTATCCGAAATAAAAAAACGCCGTGGCGTGCGGCGAAACAACATTCGGTACAAGGAATTTTGACTTACGGAAAACGGCAAACTCCCCCGATTTTGCGCTTTGCAAAAACAGGAGAACGCCGCCGATAGTCAAACATCAGGCTGTTTGGTAGAAACTACGAAACCTTGTACTTCGTATTATATCGGCGCTTGCGAATAAGCTGTTGTGATTGTATTTTAACACTATTTACACAAGTCTGTCAAATATAAAACTCTTTATTTCGACAAATTTTGCAAGAAATTATTTCCTGTCGGGAAACAAATCGTCTTAACATATGTTTTTTTAAGCTTTTTTCGCCTGTCCCCTTCCCGCCCGTTTTTTGAAAACGCAAACACTTGATAATTTTGTCGCTATAATATATAATAATCTTATAAGAAAGTAATTTACAGGGGCAAAACGTGTATTTCGACATTGCAAAAATAACCGATAAGGGCGGCAGACCGTTCAATCAGGACTACGCGGACTTCGCGACAGAGGACGGGTTTGCCTGCGTTGCCGTCGCCGACGGGCTGGGCGCATACGAAGGCAGCGAAATCGCGGGCGAAACCGCGGTGAAAAGCGTGCTGCGCGGATTTATCAAAGCGGTCAGAAAAGAGGAAGAAATATTTTCGGGCGCCATGATGAACAAATTGTTCAAGCACGCGCACAACGCCATTCATAAAAGGAAAAACGACTTTCCGGAAATGCGCAACGGCTGCACCACTCTTTCGGTGGCGATAACCGACGGAAAAAATCTTGTAGCCGCGCACGCAGGCGACACGCGCATCTATTATTTTAAGTCTGACGTGCTGGAATTTTATTCCAAAGACCATTCCCTGGCGCGGCTGGCGGCCGAACGCGGCGAAATAGAATACTCCGAAATACGCACGCACAAGGACCAGAACAAACTGACGCGGGTATTGGGATCGGATTACTTTATTCAGCCGGACTTCAAAGTTTACCGTGAGTGCGGCGCGCAGGATGCTTTAATCGTTTGTACAGACGGCTTCTGGGAATATGTTTACGAACGCGACATGGAAAAAGCTTTACACGAAACTTCGGATGCGCAAAGCGCGCTTAAAATGTTTGAAGGCCTAATAGGCAGCCGTGCGCAAAAGGGCAACGACAATTTTTCGGCGATTGTATTGCGCTTTAGAAAAACCGAGCCCGAAAAGCAGTCAGCCCCTGCGCCCGACATTAATGCCGAAAACAGCTTAAATAAAGACGGCGAAGAAAGAAGTAATAAAACCGACGGAGAAAAAGAAGACGTCAGCGGCGATTTTTCAGGCGCGGAAGATAAGAACGAAAGCGGCGCGGACAGCGATTCGTCCGACGAAACCGCTTCCGACGAAACCGCTTCCGCCGCCATGTCGTCCCGCGACTCTTCTTCCGACTCTTCCGTCGAAAACCATACCTATAGCGAAACGGGCGAAATCGACAAAAGCCTTTGAAAAGACAAACTGAATCGGTGAAAAAATGCCAAAAATAAGGAACAACAGGAATATTTGTCTTTACTGTTTCGGCGATCTTGACGAGCGCCGCGTTTGTCGCGCCTGCGGAAAAAAAGCTAATGACGAGCCCAATCTTCCCCACCAGCTTGCCAAGCGGTCGATGCTTCAGAAGCGATATCTGATCGACAAAGCGATAGGCGAAGGCGGATTCGGGATAACCTATGCGGCGTGGGACGTGGTGCGCGGAATCAAAGTCGCGATTAAGGAGTATTATCCCAGCGGTTACGTATCGCGCGACCCCAGATCCAACCGTATAATAATAAACGCCAAACAGAATTACGCCGCGTCCAACCGCGGGCTTAAACGCTTTATCGACGAGGCGAAAAACCTTACCTCCATCAATAATCTTGCGGGAATAGTAAGCGTGTACGACTTTTTTTCCGCAAACAACACCGCCTACATCGTCATGGAATATCTGGACGGGATTTCGCTTAAAAAATACGTAAGAAGAAAAGGCAAACTGGACATCGACGCCACTTTAGCCATTTTAAAGCCTGTGATTCTGTCTTTGGGAGAAGTGCACGCGACGGGGCTTATTCACCGCGACATATCCCCCGATAACATTCTTATAACCAAAAACAACGAGGTAAAACTTATCGACTTCGGCGCGTCCAAAGCGGCCAATCCCGACGGGCAGTCCGTATCGATAGTGCTTAAACAGGGCTTTGCCCCCGAAGAGCAGTACCGCCTTCACGGCGAGCAGGGTCCGTGGACGGATATTTATGCGCTGGGCGTAACCATTTATTACTGTATAACTGGCCAGCTTCCGCCCGAGAGCATACAGAGAATGTACGACGACACGATAATACCGCCCTCTCAGCTTAACGTGAAAATTCAGCCTTTCCGCGAAAAAGCGCTTATGAAAGCCTTGGCGGTGTTTGCAAAGGACAGATATCAGAACATCAAGGATTTTGCCGCGGACCTGTACAAGGGCGACGACGACGGCGATTTTCCCGACCTTAAGACGGTTCTTAGCAAAAGTAGCTACGTCCGCCCATCCGAAAGAAAGACGGAAGCAGCTGCGGCGGACGAAAACGCAACGAAGGCGCGCGCTTACCGAACGAACGGCAGTCACATAAGCCGCGAAATCCGGGACTTTGACGAAGACGCCGTCACTGACGATACCGTCACCGATAATACCGTCACCAATAATACCGTCACCGACGATACCGTCACGGAATCCGATTTTTCCGAGTTCGCCTCAAAGGACGACGCAACTTTTGACAGTCACGTAAAAAGCGGAATAAATCCAAGCCGCGGTTCAACGGTCGACAGGCAAAGCGACTCCTCTTCCCGCGAAACGCTGGAAGTGACCGCCGCCTTAACCGCGGACGAAACGGGCGCTTACAGCGGAAACGCAAAAACCGTAAACGCGGACGACATCGTAAGTTTTTACAACGAAGAAAAGACAGTGCGCCCCACTACGGTATTTGCATTGCGCAACACTGCGGCTGCGCACAAAATAACTCCGGACAAGCTTAAAAAGAAGTTTCTGAAAGACATGGGCGGTGAGGAAAAAACAGAAGCCGCCGTACCGCCTGAAACGGAAGAAACCGCTTTGGGCAAAGAACTTTTCGGACAATCCGACGATGTAAAAGCCGTAAAAGAACGCGAGTTTAATCCGCGTACGGTTATCACCGACAGAAAGCACAGGGACTCGGCGGCGCGCCTTAAAAAACTGTTTGAAAAAAACGCATGAAAATATCGGGCTTGCCGTAAGCTTTTAAGAAAACCGAAATACGAAAATCGGGATTTTACAGACGCATAAAAAGCTTTTAAAAAAAACTCGGACGCAAAGAAACTTGCGTCCGTTTTTTTGAATATATAACCGCACAAAAGCCGCAGCCGTACTTATCTTGTTTTAATTGCGTCGTCCAAAAGACAAGTTTACCCGAAAAGCGCGTTTTTACTTGTATTTTTCAGTTAAAAGACAAATAAAAGAAACTACAATTCAAGCAGAATTTTACCTATGTTTTTATTTGCGCGCATTTGCGCATGGGCAGCGTTTGCGTCTTCAAACCCGAAGACGCCGTAAATCACCGGCTTTATTTTTCCGCTTTCCACAAGAGGGAACACGTCTTTCACAAGCCCTTTGATTATTCGGGCTTTTACTTGCGGAGAACGGCTTCTTAAAGTGCTGCCGATGATTTTTACGCCTTTTTTGTAAAGCTCCTTAAGGTTTACGACGGTATTGTCGCCGGCAAGCGTAGCAATCTGAATCCATCTGCCGCCGCGGTTTAAAAGCGCCATGCATCTGCCTGCATCCTCCCCGCCCACGCAGTCGATAACGAGATCCACTTTTTCATAAGCGAAAACCGAAGCCAAGTCCGTTGAAAGCGTATCCACGATAAGATCGGCGCCCAACCCCGATATCGCCGCTATTTTGCCTTGGCCGCGTAGCGTAACTATTACCCTTGCGCCGAAAGCCTTTGCAAGCTGCGTTACGGCAATGCCCACTCCGCTTGCGCCGGCGGTCACAAGTACGGTTTCGCCTTTTTTCATTTTTCCTTCCGCGAAAAGATTAAGCCAGGCAGTGGAATACACCTCAGGCAAACACGCCGCCTCCGCCATGGTAATTCCATCAGGCACGGGCATAACGCTGCCTTCCTTGGCCGCCGCGTATTCGGCATATCCGCCGCCGGGCAAAAGCGCGCAGACTTTTTGTCCCACCCGCAATTTGTCCGAAACCTTTTTGCCCTTTGCTGCTATTATGCCCGAAACCTCCAGTCCCGGCCACGAGGGGGCACCCGGGGGCGGAGGATAGTCGCCGTCCGCCTGCATAACGTCCGCGCGGTTCAAAGCGGCGTACTGTACCTTTATCAGCACTTCGTCAGAAGCGGGTTCAGGATCGGGCACAATCGAAATTTTCAGTTTTTTGTCATCTGTTACGGTCAATGCTCTCATTTTTCTGTCTCCGATTTATTCTGTCTATTCAGGGCGGCAACGTAAATCCGATGCGGCAAGAAACAGCCTGTTGCCGAAAAAACTCATAATAAGCAGCCGTAATCTTTCCCTTGCGCCGTCCGTCGACGCGATTTTCGCTGCCCCTGTCCGCTTCCCCCGATTACCTTCTGAAACCCCAAAAGAAGCAAGTTAAAGTACAATTAAAGAAAACGGGAAAATGCGATTAAAATTTTACTTAATGACTTTTGTTTCTTAAACCTTCGGCCTAATGTTGGGCTTAATATCGACGTTTGCCTCCACGGCGGCGACGGCGCGCAAAAGCGGCTGATCCACAGTGCAGAACTTGTCGTAACGCTGTACGCACAGCCACATGCACGAGCCGAAATAAGGGCCGAAGACGCGATGCGGTTTACAATAAGGCCCTACCGATAAAAACAGGAAAGGAATTGACAGTTTTTCCTTGAGGACAAGCGTGGTTTCAAGGTTTTTCATAAGTTCAATTTCCGACTCGGAAGCGGTGACGATTTTAGCGACGTCCGCGCCGCGCTCCTGCATTTCAAGCGCCATGGAAAGAACCTCGTCCGCGGGCAAAAACCTGTAAACGTGCGACGACATAAGCGCTTCCCCGCCTTGGGCGTGAATGTTTTTTATAAATTCCCGCTGGCGATTGATTACGGACTTATCCGTACTTAATTCCCTGTCCGCGGGCGGGCCGAACATATCGCCCGTAACGTCCAGCAAGGTAGCGCCGCATTCCAGCGCAGTCATAAGGCCACGGGCGCGCTCCTCCTCGCTTAATCCGCTGTTTTCGTGGATTCGGTAATTGGTAACGTAAACGGGTTTATCCTCCGCAAAAGAGAAAATCTGCTTGAGATTTTCCTCGGTAAAATACTCCTTTTTTATTCTGCAAAGCTGAATCCCGAAAGCATCCGCCCCATCGTAAATCGAATTGCGGATGTATTCAATGCAATCCTGCGGCGTCTGCACCTGAATCATACTTACTTTTAAAGGTTTTACCGCGCTTCTGAATGACGGTCTCATGTCTTTTTTTGCCTCCGGATTTTACCGCGCTTATCGATTGCGCCGAATCTGAAAAATTTTTTACAGCCGGAATCCCGACTTGTTTTTATCTTTATATCCTTTTCGTGGATTTTGCCGTGCTTAACGCTTAACGGCTTATACCTAACCCACCAAAGTTTTATTCCGTTTATCCGTGCCGATCACAGTCAGCCGTTCATCATAAGATGTCTGCCGCCGTCCATTAATACGGTTTCGCCCGTGATAAACCCGCCCTTATCCGAGCAAAGATACAGCACCATGTCGACGATTTCCATGGGGTCGGCCGCCCGTCCCAAAGCGGTTTTCATGTTTGCCATCGCGGGTCTTGTAAGCACGGGGCCCGGGGCGACGCAGTTTACCCTTACGCCGTATTTTGCGCCCAGCATGGCAAGCGACTTGTTAAGCCCGTTCATTATCGCGCTTTTGGATATGGCGTAATCCATGCCGCAGATATCCCCTTCAATACCCGTAATGGAACCGAAATTGATGATTACGCCGCTTTTTTGAGCTTTCATCTGCCGCATTGCCTCATGGCAGAAGTAAACCGTACCCATAAGGTTGACATCGATACCCCAGCGTATCTGTTCAATGGGCAGATCACAAAATTCCGCATGTCGGTTGAAAATCCGACAGGAATTGCCGCCTGCACAGTTAATAAGAAAGTCAAGACTTCCGAAGGACTTAACGGCGAAGTTTACCGTGGAGGCGACTTCCTCGAAATTTCTGACGTCGCAAGGTACCCCTACGGCTTTTTTGCCGATCTCGCGTTCAGCGCTTTTCAGCGCGTCTCGGTCAACGTCCGCCAGCACCACGTTTGCGCCTTCCTGCGTAAAACGCAAAGCCGTAGCCTTTCCCATACCCGAAGCGCCTCCTGTAACAATCGCCGTTTTTCCTTCAAAAATCATAGTATATACTCCTTTCCCCGAGATAATTTCATTATAAACGATTGACCTTAATCCCACAATGATGTATACTGTCGAATATGAAACCTATTCTCTCACATTCGGACAACAAAAGCATGATTTCGGCACGCAAGGAAAGTTTTTTTACCGCTATAAGAGCGGCAAAATATACCTTTATGCACAGAGAATACAACGATTTTCTGCACAGTCCGCGGCCCGTGCACAATCTGGCGGTATTAACAAAAGGCAGTTGCGAAATTACAGTAAACGATACTGTCATTGACTTTAATTGCGGGGACGTATTGTTCATCCCCAAAGGCACCGTATACGCATCGGAGTGGACGGGCAATCCGCAAATAAGTTTTACTTCCCTTCATTTCGATTTTACCGCCGCCGCGAATCCGTTTTTATCTTGCGTGCCGTCACTGCAGGTAATAAAAACCGACGAAGAACGTTTTGTAAAGGAAAAACTGAGTGAAATACCGGAATTACGCGAACGCGGCACAGACTGCGATTTCCAGGTAATTGCCGCGGCTTATTCTATATTTGCAATCGTTTTTCCCAAGCTTAAGACGTCCATGATTAAGCACGGTTACGGGCTGATACAACCCGCGATAACGCTGATTGAAAACCGCTTCAGAGAGGATATTAAGATAAAACAGCTTGCAGACCTTTGCTGCATGAGCGAATCCCGCTTCTTTGCATGGTTCAAAAAACTGACGGGAACGACGCCCGTAGAGTACAAAAACCGAATCGCGATAGGATTTGCTAAAGCCGAACTTATTTCCGAGCCCCACAAAAGCGTGGAACGGGTTGCGGAAGAATGCGGATTCGATTCCGCGATATATTTCAGACGGGTTTTCAGAAAAATAACGGGAAAAACTCCTTCCGAATACAGGAAAAACGAATCCGTCTTATAAAATCCGTCTTATAAAAGTCGGAGACTTAACGGTTAAACCAAGATGCGGCCGTAAAAAACACCGCCTTATAAAACAACGTCATAATAATTACACCCGTTAAACGGCGCCTTTTCGCTGAAAGCCGTCTTGAAGAATCATACGGCAGCTTAAAAACCCGATAAGAAATTTAAAACCAATACGCCCGTAAAACGGATAAAATAAAAAAGCCCCTACCCCGAAGCAGAGTTTCGGGATAAGAGCTTTTTTGTCAGCCCGACTTAACGTCTTTTAATTGTCCGACGGCCCGTTTGCCGAAAAATTAACGGAAGAACCGGACTTTTCCTCCTGCGGGGCGGAATCCGTCGTTTCGGACCCGTCCGTGAGTGAGGAAGTTTCCTTTTCCTGTTTTTCGGGTACTGAAGCGGTCGAATTGTGCTTTGCGGCATAAGCTTCAAGCTGCTTTTTGACGCTTTCGTAAGTGGCTATCGCAAGCGCGCCGTAAAGGACTGCGGACGTCGCCACCGCCGCGTAATCCACATTGAACACGTTGAACCGATTGAGAATCAATTCGGTAAACAGCTCAAGCACAAAGGCTACGGCGACGGGCAAAACGGTGATGTATTTTGTCACGATCGATTTGTCCAGCCCGCGGTCGGCAGCAAGACGCTCCGCCCTTTTGATAATAGGCTTTTTGATCAGATTGACGATAATCACCGTTGCGATAACGATAGTCGCGGCCCTGAACCCGTAAGTACCGAACAGCTTACTGACCGAGTTTATGATACCTTCCATTCTATATCCTCCCGATTGAAATTCCCGCCGTCCCACCCGTACGGAAAGAAAAGGTTATCTGGCGAACTCGTCGTACAGCTTATAGAAGTACGCGTCGGAAAGATAAGCGCGGTAAATGCTGTTGTTTCTGACCTCGTTCTGCGCTTCCTGAGCGCTCATGGTAAGCAGTTTGTCCCTTAAAAGAGTATAGATCTGCTGATATCTTGAGTCCTGCTCCGCCACGCCGGGATTGTCGGTAAGGTCGCGCTCCGCCTTAGCCTGGGAAAGCGCTTCCGAATAGAGGTCGGATTCGGCTTTCTCGCGCTCGATACGTTCGTTTTCCTCTTTCTCGGCAAGCGTGTTGTTATACTTGATCGCCTCGTTTTTAAGCTCTTCGCGCTGCTCCTTAAGCTTGTTAATCTCCTCGGTCAGCTTTGCCGTATAGGAAATGTTGAATTCGTCCATAGCTTTTTGCCGCTCGACTTCCAATCCGTTTATTTTGCTTGTAAGGTCCGCGTCCTGGCGGTTGTACTCGGCGGCGGCAGCGGCGGCCTTGTCGGCTTTTTCGCTGTTAATCGCGGCCGTAGTGTTAAGCGCAATGGAAGAACGCGCAAGTCCGCGTTTAAGCGCGTCGTTGTTTGCCGCCTCTATCGCGCTTTGATAAGCGTCGTTAAGGCTTTTAAGCGTGCTTTCGTAAGCTGCGGTATTGACGTTTTTGTCCGAAGTGTATTTTTCAAGCAACGCCGCGATTTCGTTTTCTATGGACGAAACGCCTGCCTGCTCGTATTCCTTCAGAGAGTCCTGGGCGCGTTTTTCGATCTCCTCGTCGGAGGGGGCGTCGTATTCGATGCGGTCGTAAGTTATTCCGTCACCCAAATCGGGCTTTTCGGGAATCTGAGTCGTGGCGTTTATCTCGTTGATTTTATCGAGAATATCCGCGTAATCAGAGTTGTCATCCGCTTTCCCGCTTGCTTTTTGCACAAGACCGCGAATATATGTCGAAATGTTCATTGTCTTTATCTCCTTTTGAATTTTGTGAGTAATAATAGCACCTTCGTCTGTTTCGCGCCACCATGGCTTTAAGGCGCTTTAATTCAATCGGGCACATAGGTAAAACCTCCTCTGCGTTCAAGCCTGCCTTGCGACAGTTTGAAGCAATCGTCGGCGTAGCTTATCGTCTGCGCGCCCGAAAAGAGCGGCTGACGGGAGCCTGCCGGGATTTTTTTGTACACAAGCGCGCCGCCCGTGTCGAGAATGAATCCCGTATCGCCGTTGTCCTCCCTTCTGGCGCTGCTGAGCCTGCCTTTACCCAGTATGACCGATGAAACCGAAAATCTCATTGCTTTGCACCTCCGTAATCCAATGAAAACTCCGCGTCCACGGCAACGCCTCCCGCCATGGGGTCGTCCGCGACGACGGCTTCGTACGTTATCCCCGTATAGGGCTTTGAATACGGACAGAAAAGAACTTTACCGTATTCCACGGGATAAAAAGCCGTTACCGTGCCGTCCGCGTAAAGCAGCAAAATATAGTCGCCGAAAACGGTTTGCGACACGGGTCTGTCCGCCTGCCCGTCGAAAGGCAGCTCCCTGGCGACGCAAAGGCTTCCCGACCAGCCCGCTATCCTGCTTAGTTTGTCCCCTTTGTATATAATGGTATATTCACCGCAGAAACCGACCTCCTCCTCATTGTCGAGTTTGAATGTGGTGGAAGTTTCGCGTATGGCAAGCACGTGGGCATCGGTTAAGGCGTTTCTTAGCCTTATCCATCTTCCGCCTATTTCATAGACATGAAGGTGAGCGGTAGTCAGATAAAACTTAAGACGGTCTGCGTTGTTGGAATTGGTGCCGCTTACCCCGACGGACTTAAATAAGGCTTGGGATGCCGACCAATAGTCGATGAATTTGACGTCGTGCTTAATAAATCCGAAATCTTCGGGAAGCTGCAGAAGGGAGTCGACAACGGTGACTTCCCCCGCGGTATAATAGATAAGATAGAACGCGCCCGAGGAAATAAAAGCTATTTCGTAAGAGCCTGCTTCCTTTACGGCATAAACGCCTGTCACGTCCTTATAATCGGTAAATTCTTTTTTTACCGCTTCCTGTCCGTCCCAAAAGTAAGCCGTTAAAACTTCTCCGCCCGTGAACAGACTTCCGTCCGAACAGATATCCGACGCGGGGAAACTCCCCTTAACGGTGTAAAGAAATTCCGCACGGTTGTCTGAAAATTTGTAAACGCTGATTTCCTTATCGTTTACGACCGCCGTAAACGCACCGGAAGGCTCGGTGATGAACCGCGAGTTTTTGGGCAGCTTAAAGGGAAACGGTTGCGGGCAGTCCTTTGTTACTCTGCTGACAAAAGGCAGGACGTAAACTTCCGCCACGGCCGTACCCTGATTTTTCACGTTGTAAATCTGCAGTATGTGACGATCGACAATCTCTACGCTGGAATTATAGCGCAATGTGCCGGAAAGTGACTCGACATGCGCCGACAGGGAAAAGAATCCGCGAAGAACGGGCTTATCGTCCAGAATGATAATAATTTCGTACGGAGAAGTCGTAAACCGCGCTTTCATTATAAGCTTATTATCTGAAGTGCTTGCGCCGGTATCGTATTTTTCCGTGAGTTCTGTGGCGGTACGCGGCATCACCGCGGTTTTGTGATAATTGGTCCCGTGCGCCATCTCGTACCTGTGGCCCGAAAAGGAGTTCATGCCCAGAAAGATTTCCGCCATCTTGTTTTTGCCGCTTACGAATCGAAGCTTGTCGGAAACAAGACTCAGTCTTACTTCCGCCCGAATGACTATATTTTCGCCTTTACGCTTCGTTACTCCTTCGAATGCGGCGTAGTTGACAAGCGGTTTTCCATTATCGAAAGGCGTTAAGCCCGCTTCCGACACAACCGTTCCTTCCGCGACGTCGTCGTCCGTAAGGATTATCGAATATGCCGCAAACAACTCGCCTTGCGACGGATCGGAATTGTATTCGTCAAGCTGCGTTTCTTTACAAATCAAGAGATTACCCAGCCCGTTGTCGCTCAGCGCGTCGCCCGTGCCCGCGGCGATGTATTTTGCGTAATTGTTCCACGTATTAAGCGCCGCCGCAAGGTCCACGACCGTGTTGTGCGACACGCACGTTTTGCCCGAACCGGAAATCGTAAAAGAGTTGGTAAGCACTGCTTTTTGAATAAGTTCCTTCATTAGGTACCTCCTTCTTCCGTCACCGGGGTGTAGCTTATATCCGCATAGACGGTAATTCTGTCGCTGCCGCCGTATTCGGTTTCGCAGTTCTTCAGCAGATTGCGGTTAAGCGTGCTTATCGTCAAAACCGGAGGCAGCGCGTTTTTAACGAATCCCACGCCTTTAACTTCCTCCCCCACGTCCACCGCAAACGGCTGAGAGCAGCCGCCGTCGTAGACGTAACGGCAATACGCTTTGCCGGACAATAGCTCCGCCAGCGCGAAACCGTCGTTGTAACGGGTGATAGCCACCGCTTCCGCGCCGCTTCCCACGTACTGCTTGCTTTTTACAGTCATCGCGGTATCGGTAAAAGCGACGAAAGTGTTTCCGCAAACGTCGACGTAAGCCACCGCAAAACCGTCTTCCGTCGCGGTAACGTCGCAGCGGCTGCCCGTCCCGACGGTCACGGGAGAAGCGTCCGAAAAATCGGGTTCGGTAAAAGCGCAGGCGTAAACGTAATCGTCGCGCGAAAAGACAAGCGCCCACACGTTTCCGCACTTGTCCGCCGAAGCGTCGCCGCCCGTGCGCGCTATGTCCGCGTCAGCGCCGCTTATCACTATCTGACAGGAAACCAACGTACAGTTAAGTTTATCTGCGCTTAAGGAAACGACGGCGGTTCCGTCGATCGATGCGGCGCATATTATGAAGCAGTCGCGCGTTTCGCCCTGAGCGGCGGAAAAAGCCGTATAGCCGGCTTTAAGGCCGTTGATCTTCACGCTTAATTCCGCGTCGGTAACGGATTCGTCCGCGCGGACGAAGGCGCGAAGAAAAATCGTCACGCCCCCGCCGGCACGAACGTCGGATATAAAACAGTCGCCTCTTCTAAAATCGAACATGGGGTTAACCGTAAAACTTCCGCACAATACGCGCTTTGAATCCGTCGACACGGCAAGTCTGTTTTCCAGCTCATCCACTTTGAGATATGCAATTTTGCCGTAATCCATTTATAAATCCTCCCGTCAGTCGCCGCTTTTCGTGATTATGAGCGAAGGGCGCGACACGCAGGCGGAAGCCTCCTCGGAAATTATGTCGAACCCTATACGCCTTCCCGGAAAAGCCACGCGTTTTTTCTGCACTTCCGCACCTCCTCCGAACTCAACGGATTTTTCGCGCGTGTCGGAGCGCAGGACGATTCTGACGTCGCCTTCGCTGGCAAGGCAGATTTCACGCACGAACTTTTTCCTGACGTCGCCCAGATCGGTTTTCGGGACGCGCCATTTTTTCAAAAGCGGAACGCCGAACAGCGCGCCGCACTTTTCCACTCTTCCCGCTTTTCCGTCGCCCGTAACGGCAATCGTCCTGCCTGAGTCGGGACGGCAGAAACAGGCGATGTCCACGCCTCGCGACAGCGAATAGTCGCCGCCGTTAAGGTCAAGGACAAGCAAAGCGTTGTTAACGTATTCGCCCGCCTCACATCCCACCGTGTCGGCGTCGGTAACGCGCCTGAAGGCAAGATAGTATTTCCCGTCGGCGTAAAACGCGCAGGAGTTTTCGCCGCTTTCGATAATTGCGTCCAGGCCTTTAAGCATTTTTTTCGTGGAAACGCCGTCAAACATGTAAAGGCCGTCGTCGGCAAGAAAGACCACCGCGTCGCCGCATAAGGCAACCGAACCGGGAAAAATTCTGCCGCTGGAAACGAAAAGATTGCTTACCGAAAAATCCGTCTGAGCGCCGTAAGCCGTAATACGCGAAATTCCGTAATCGCGGAACACGTAAACGTAGTTAAGGTAGCTTATAACCTTGTTAAGCGCACCGCGCTCGTCCACCATCTGAATGAAGCCGCCGCCCGCAAGCGACGCGTCCCAGTTGGTGGGGTCAAGGTCGTCCGAGAACCAAACGGCGTTTTTCTCGCCGTCCACGGTAACGAACAGGCGTTCGTAATGCAGAACCATGGAAGTAATGTTGGGCGCGTTGTCGACGTGATACGGCAGGTTTACGCCGTCGTACACGAACATTCCGTCCGTAGCCGAACATATCAGCACCACGTCCGTCCCGTAAAGCCGGTAGTTGACGAACGAGGGCACCGACGTAAGCGTAATATCGCCTAACCGCACCGCCTGATCCTCGCCCGAAGCGGAACAAACGTAAAGTTTGCCGTCTTTCGCGGCGGCGATAAGCCTGTCGTCGGCGGCGCCGCTTTCCGCGTCGAAACGTTTGTATAGCCATACGGAAGCAAGCAGAATATCGGAAAACCTGTCGTAAGCGGTAAGCCCGAATCCTTCCTTAAGCGCGCCGTCGGCAAAAGAAAAGTTGTAACAGTCTTTCGCCCTTGTGACGGTGGTCACGCTTTCGTCCGAGAAAAAATCCACACCCGACGAAAAATCGGGGATTACGAGACGGGACTTGCTTGCGCTTGCGTATGCAATATAGTTGTCGCGCATCAGAGCCACCGCCTTCTTGCGACGCGTCTTTCGTTTTTCTGGATCGCCGACAGGTGCATTGCGTCCTTATAACGCTTATCCCACAGCACCGCCTCGTCCGTCATGCCCGAAATTATGCAGTATTCGCACGCTGTGCCGTAAGCAAGAACGCGCGCCGACACTCTTTCGGAATAAGGAAGCGGGTCGTCAAGCGCAAGCTTATCGGGGGCATAGCCGTATTCGACGGTATAACTGCCCTCTTTCGGCAGAATAAGCCTGTCGAAGTACTGCTTGAACGGTACGGTCACTCCTGCCGAAGAACTGACGGAAAAGACGTCGACTACGGGCTTTTTGAGCTCCGTGAACATCATCTCGCCGTCGCGGCAATAAATTTCTTCCCTGGTTTTAAGCGGCATGTAATCGGCGGCGGTTTCCGAAAGCACCAGATTTGCACAGCGCGTAAGCCTGTCGATTTCGGCGGCGGCTTCCCCCTCGTAAGGCAAGTCGCCCTCAAGCGCCTCCGTAACGTCGTCCAGCTGCAGAAACATCGCCGCGTAATAAACGACTGTTTTTAAATCCATAAATCATCCTCCTCAATAAAAAATCGGGGAAAGGAAGAAATTTCATACGCAGGAAGTAAAAATCCTTTCGGTGTTGCGGGCGGCGTTTTCCACCGCCCTGTCGCGTGCGCGTTTCTCCGCTTCCCGATTCTGTTTTTCCATTTCTTCGATAAGTTTTTCGGCGCGTTCGGCACGGGTACGGCGCACCAGTCTTAAGGTGCGCTCGTCCAGTTCGTCGTACGGGACCGCCAAAGCGAAAGTGTCGCCTTTCTGGTCCTTGTGGTGAATTTCGTACCGCTTATCTTTGTAGGAATAAAACACGAAATACCCCTCGTCGATTTCCTTAAGCCTTTCGGCGATGTCGTAAAGGTCGTGCGTGACGACGCGCCCGTATCCGATTGAATTACGCTTCATTTGCCTGAGGAGCGGTAAGGCCCGTAAGTTTCGCCTGTCCGTTGGGACGCGCGCAGATAAGGTCGCAGTACTTGACAAGCGTTGCGGTATAAGTGGGCTTACCCTGCGTCTGGCGAAGAATCTTGCCGTTTTCGTTTTCGAGATATCTCCAGTCGCAAAGCTGATGCAGTTTGAACGCCGTGGTGTCGAGAAGGTACATTGCGCCGTCCTCGATAAAGCGGTCGTACACAAAAGGTATGCCGTTGTAAGAAAGCGTCTTGTAACCGCCCGAAAGCTCCATGACGTCGATGTTGCGCTTATACTGTTTCATGTATTCCTGATAAGCGTACTTGACGTCCGCGGACACGGCGATAAAGTCCACCGTGGAATTGGCGTTGTACTCCAGTCTGTCGATGGCCTTCTGAATCGTCACTTCGTCGATGGCGGCGTCCACAGCCTTAAGATAAGGCGACAGGAAGGGATAATTGCTTCTCGTAAGGCCGTAAAGCGGCTTAGTGGAATCGAATATCGCCCCCAGTCCGGTGATTTCCTTGTCCTTGCTGCCCTGAATGTACATGACGCTGCTTGCCGCTATGGTCGTAGAGGGTGAAGAAGCGAAAGTCACCGTGTTGTTGTCGCGGTCGACGTAAGAAATTCTGAGTCCGCTTGCGGAAAGCGCGCCCGCGGAAGTATATACGTCCACTACCATTCCCTCGATGAGATTGCGCGTGTCCGACACGGGATAGCTTGAGCCGCTTAACGCGTTTATCGTGCACAGTTTACCCGAGCCGTCGCCGTACAGCATGCGCCCGAGGTTGAATTTGGACGCCGCAAGAAGGCTTTCAAGCTCGCTGTTGAGAAGGTCGGTAAACGCGCCGCGTCCGTCCGCGCTTGCCCTTATGGCCTTGTCGGATATCTCGATTTGTCCGTAAAGGTTTTTAAGCGTGGACACGAACTGAATGTAGTTGCTGCCGTACGCTCCGGGAAGGTTGCCCGCCTCGTCGCCGGCGCCTATGCCGCCGTTGATGCCCACGCGCGCCGCGGTACGCACTTCTTTGCCCCAAACGTCTACGCTGGTCTGCTCGATTTTACCCAAAAGAGGGTTGGCTTTGGTGTTGAGAAGCTCGGTCACCGCACCGAGATACACGGTTTTAAGCGCATTTTCCGCATTAGTCAATGTTACCATTATTGTTTCCTCCGTTATCCTTTAATTAAAATTTCCGCCAGTTTTTTAGCCTCGGCCAGGCTTTTGGGCTTTGCCGCGGGAGTCAGCGGGCTTAACCCCACCGATCCCGACAAAACGCTTACGGAGCCCATACCCTTAAGCGTTTTCAGATAGTCCGCAATGAATTTCTCTTTAAGGCGTTCGTTTTTAAGCGCGAATTCGACGAAAGCGTCATCTTCCGTAAGCGCGCCGTAATCGGGCGGAGCGGCAAGCCGCGCGTTTTCCGCCTGAAGTTCGGTTAGTTTGCGCCTTAAAACAGCGTTTTCTTTTTTAAGGAAATCCACCGTCTTGTCCAGTTTGTCTTTTGCCGACTGAAGCCACAGATATGCCTTAAGCAGTCGGTTTTCGCCGTCACGTTTAACCTTGCGCTTGTCCTTTACGCCGTTTCCCGCATCGGGGACCGCCGCTTTTTCTGCCGCCGCCTTAACGTTTTTCTCCGATTTCAAAGCGGAATCGGGTACGACTGAAGCCGCGGGCTGCTTGACAGTTTTGTTTTCCGTCATACGTTTCCTTCTCCTTCCAATAACTTTTCGGTATTTTTAAGCCGCTTATGTTCCCTTATGTGATTAAGAAGCCTTTCCTTAAGCTCCGGCCGACGTAAGCATCGCTCTTCGAACTCGTGGCTTAAAAAATACTTGACGTGCTCGGCGACGTGCAATTCGTGGTCGTCCACCTCGCTTGCTTCGGGGACTTTGTTTGTTATGGCGGCGTTTTCCTTGCCCGCGCGCGAGACGTGCAACGCGCTTACGTTCTGAGTGCGCTCCCATCCGCCGTAGCCGAAAACTTCCAGAATCTTATACCGCATGGCATCGCTGAGTTTTCCGTCCTCGTCGTACAAAAGCCCCGCCTTCAGAAGGTCGAACATCATGCTTTGCTTTGCCGCCGTAGTCGTATTGATCTCGTTGTCCGTATCGAAAATAATGTCGTCGCTGCTTATATCGCTTTTCGTCCAGCAAAGCAACTCGGTTTCGCCCTCCTCGCCCACAAAGCGCGAAAGCCGCGGCGTAAGCGCAAACTGACGGTAAAGCCTCAGCATGTGCTGCGCTATTTTCTTGACGGCGCGACGAATGTTTTCGGCGGTAACCGATATACGCGTGTCGTCCTGCTCGATAAGCATCTGAATGGCTACGCCGCTGGTTACCGACGCGGGCACGGTGGACGAACGCATGATTTCGCTTATGCCGCTTACGTCCACGAACTCGTCGAGAAGTCGCTGCTCCTCCACCGTAAAGTCCGCAGGCACCGAGCCGGGACTCATAAGCCTGGGCGCGTTGCTGCCCTGACGGTAAACCAGGATTTTCCCGGGGCTTAACCCCTCGGTTTCCAGGTTTTCGGTGTCCACCGATCCGTCCTCGACGGCAAGCACGCCCACGGCTATGCGGTTAAGAAACTCGTGCTTGCGGTTTTTTACGGCATTGTACGCACGCTGAATGGGGATTGCGCGCTCCACCATGCTGGTGCCGAAAAAACAGCCCGCGCGGTTAATGGAATTCTGCTGAATAAAAGGCAGTTCTCTTTCGCCGTCCGTGCCGTTGAGATAAGGCAGCGCGCCGTAATAAAGCAGCGTTTTACCCGCAACTATCACAAGCTCGCCGTCGGGCTTTTGCTGAGTGGGCCTTGTATAACGCTCGATGACGATTACGCGGTCCTGCTTTTTGTCGCGGCCTATTTTGCTTACGGCGCTGGCCAGCCCCAGCCCGCCTATCACCCCGATTTCGGATATCGACACCACGTCGGTATCCTCGGGCTTGACGTCTTTTCCCCAGATGCGCTTTACGTCCTCCACGTTGACCGCTTTTGCGTGAATAATGCTTGTACACTCCTCCACCGACTGACACATAAGCGAGTCGGGAAGAATTTCATACGGCGGACAAACGTCTATCCTGACGTCGCCCTCGTAAAGGGGCTTCTTTTTTTCGTCGACGCCCACTTTTCTGCCGCCTTTCACGTCCCAGGTAACCTTGTAAAACGCGCTGCCCGTAAGCTCCGACCACATGGTGGCGTTGCCTACCAATCCGTTGACGTCCAGCTTGTTGTACGCCGAATCCAGTATTTTACCCGACGCTTTGGCGGTCTTAACGTCGCCGTCGTCGTCGGAAGCGGGCAGAACGCTCATTTTGGGCCGCACGCGCGACAGCTTGGCAAGTCGGGTTTCCAGAATAGTCGCTATGTGATTGAAAACCTCGCGCTCCTGCCAGTAGTAGTCTTTTTCGCAGTCCTCCACGTCGCCTTTTACGCCTATCCTGCAATACTGGTTGCCGATGACGAAATTGGCGTTAAGCTGCCATTGCGACTCGAACTGTCGTCTTTCGGCGGCGCGGGTTTCGTAGTCAGAGCGCACGTCGGCGACGATATCCTCAATAAATTTTTTGTCCATGTTTCCTCCGTTGATTTTTGCCGGCCGATTTTCCCCGGAGTTTATGACGGAACGCGGCCGGACTTAATAAAAAGATTATTCCGCGGCATCGGCTTTGGGCCTTACGGTCTCGATGCTTTTGGGAATAACGCTTTCTCCCAAAGTTCTGTAAAGCTCGTTAAGGCAGTCCGGACACACGCTTATCGAGCTTCTTATCCCCACCCTGTCCAGCTTGATGGTAAACTTTGCGCGATTGCGGCAGGAGCCTATCTCGCACCTTGTACCTGCTTTTGCTTTAATCAGCTGCATTTTCTTCCTCCTTGAGTAATTTTATAAGGCGCAGTTTTTCCTCTTTAAGCTGCTGTTCGCTCATATAATCCGTTTCGGCGGCGCACTCCTCCAGCATGAATTTCACCGCCGCGACGTCGGCGGGAACCTCCTTAACCGTAACGCGACGTTTGACAAGCGTAAGCTGACCGTCTATAAGCGCGTACTCCTCCACGCTTTCGGTCGTTTCGTACCCTTCGGCCTTGCGCCTTACGGCGGCGACAAGCCTTTCCCTGAGTCCCGCGACGGAATTTTTTTCTTTACCGCGCTTCACCTTCCTCTCCTTTGCAGCTTGCGTATAAGC
>CALVUQ010000005.1 GCA_944363615.1 uncultured Clostridia bacterium
AAAAAGCGATTCCAATAAAGGAAGTACGCTTTTTTCTTATTATATAATTTATTTCTGACAACGTCAACCCGTAAAAAAATAAAGTTTACTTCTGTAGTAAACATGTAAACATAATGCCATTTAAACTTTACCTGTTTTCTAAAAAAACAACAAAAAAAATTAAACGAGTTTTTTATTAAAATAACCGTGCGTGGAATTTGAACAAACAATATTCTGACCGTTTTTTACCGATGTCAGAATTTCTTTTGCGCTATTGTCAGCACCGATAATATCCACGAACATATTTTGAATTTTACGTTTTTTACATTCCGAAATGTTATTGATAAAATTACAGTTAAGCAACTGAGCGTAACAATATTTTATTCTGTAATTTCTTATTAAAAAAACTTTTCCGGTTTCGTCTTTTATTGACATATCTTCACCCTTGCAAGCCAAGCATTTACCGTTATTCAGACTCTTTTTGGGACAATGAGCAAATGTCATAAGCGGAAAGCGCCCGTATACGTATACAAAATTATGCCCGAATTCATTACCGTCGTATTCGGGCGACATAATTTTGTCAACGGGAAAATCGGAGTTAACGATATTCATCAAAGGTCCCCATAAAACATTTTTACCTTCGGCAATTTCAAGCCCACCGAGATTATTTACAATAACGTGTTTAATCGATGGTGAAGACAGTATCTCAAGTACTTTTCCCAGGTCGCCGTCACGTAAAATCGGAGGAAGAACCAAAAAAACTATTTTACCCGTCTCGTTATAAAATTTTTCTATATCGGTAATGACTTTTTCGTCGTAAAATTTCGGCATATAAGCCGCATAATCAAAGAGATCAATACAGTCTTTTAATTTCGAAAGATCGTCCACCTGAACCATCACATTGCTTTTATTTACAAAATCAATGTTACGTCCTACAGACAAGTAACTTTCGGTAAAATTAAAATTATATGTCTTTATGTTTGTTTTGTCTTTATTGTATTGCGAAATCAAAAAACTTTCAAAATCCGAATAAATTTTCCTTCTGAAATCGTTAAGTTGGGATTTAGGCAGAAAAATAGTGCCTTTTATTTCACAATCGAATTTTTCAAGTGAAAATTCGGTATCTCCGGTTTTTGAAAAGCACTCTTTAAAATCATCTTGCGTTAACGGACTGTTTTTTGCCTCAAGTACTTCAAAATCCGATACAAACGACATTATATGGGCGCCGCATTTTATAACAGCGCTTAATTTTTCGCCCGCCTGAGCCGAAACGGCAACCTCAATATGCAAAAACCTGCGGCGACTGTTAATTTGGTTTATCAAATCGATATCTGTCGTAAGATTTACGGAGTCGCCTTGTTTCAAATCTCCGCCAAAGCTGACGCGATTACCGTCGGCAGAAACCAACGAAGAGCCCACTTCGATTTTATTGCGCAAAAACTTAAGTCCGTCGCCTTTTTTAAGCGGGCCATTCAGCTTCAGTGTAGCCGTTTTACCGTGAATTTCCGAAACTTTTCCTATCGTAACACCGATATGCCCTTGTGCATAAGGATATACAACGTTTTCGGTAGGATCATTTAAATATGCTTCACACGAATTTCCGCGGTTAAAAAGTTTTTTAAGATTTTCGGAAGAATCCTTTTTGCCGCACACTATGGTCTTATAGTGTTTTACGGCTTCCCCCACGTATTCGGGGCGACGCATTCTTCCTTCTATTTTTAAAGAAGAAACTCCGGCGTCTCGCAAAGCCTCGATTTTATCGGACAAATCCAAATCTTTTGCAGAAAGCCAGTAACCGCTTTTTCCGTTTAGTTCATATTTCTTACGGCAAAACTGAAGACACCTGCCGCGATTGCCGCTTAGACCGGACACCATGGATGAAAAATAACAGTTTCCCGAAAAAGCAATACAAAGCGCGCCATGGACAAAAAATTCGGTTTCAAGTGAAGTATGCGCGGTTATCTGCCTTACATCCTCAAGCAAAGTTTCTCGCGACAGGATGACGCGGCTTACACCGAGTTTTTCGGCAGCGATTGCTCCTTCAAGATTATGAACGCCGGCTTGTGTACTTAAATGCACAGTTATGTCTGGCATAGTACTATGCAAAAACACAATAAACGGTATATCTTGAATGATAAACGCATCAACGCCCACAGAATGGGCGTATTTTATAGTAGACAATGCATCGTTATATTCAGAAGGCTTCAGTACGGTATTTACGGCAAGATATACTTTTACGTTGAAAAGATGGCAATATTTCACAGCGGAATGAAGCTCTTCCCGCGAAAAATTCCCTGCTTTCGCACGTGCGCTGAATGCCGATGCACCAAGATAAACCGCGTCGGCACCGTTAATCACCGCGGTTTTCAACGAGGAAAAGTTGCCGGCAGGCGCAAGAATTTCCATTTTGTTTGTTCTTTCCAATATTTTTATCTCAGTTTTGCGCCGAATTTATCGCTTAAGGCTTGCATTATAGAACTCATACACTCCTGAATCTGAGTGTCAACAAGAGTTTTTTCGTCCGATCTCAGTTTTATGCTGAAGGCAAGGCTTTTGTGTCCCGATTCGATTTGTTCACCCTTATAAACGTCGAACAATTCAACCGATTCGCAAAGTTCACAAGAATTTTTAATACAATCGATAAGCTCCCCTACAGCGTACTTGTCATCAACGATTACGGCAAGATCTCTGTCCACAATCGGGAATTTGGGAAGCGGTTTGAATTTGACGATGGATTTACTTTTTTCTATAAATCCGCTTAAATCTATTTGCGCCACATAAACGTCGCAATGAATACCGTATGCGTCCGCAACTACCGGGTGGACTTTACCGAACGAGCCTATTATTTTACCGTCACACACAATGTCGGCACCTATTCCCGGATGTAAATAAGGCGCTACGGTCCTTTGAACCGAATAAGCGACGTAACCTTCAAGCACCTCGCTGACCGCGGCTTTCAATTTATAGAAATTTTCGTCTTTGCCGCAATATGCAATGCACAATACGTCATGCTCGTCAGGCAGTTTTTCAAGCGGAAGTTTTTCCGGCAAATAAATTTTCGACAATTCAAACAATCTGAAATCGCCGTTTTTTCGGCTCAGGTTTATGTTGACCACGTTAAGCATACTGCCCACAAGCTGAGTACGCATTACCGCAAACTCCTCGCTGAGCGGATTGAGAAGACGGATTACGTTTCTTTCGGGAGCATATTCCCCGTATCTCAGTTTATCGTACTGCTTATAATTTATAAACGAATAGGTATAACACTCATAAGCGCCGAATGAAGTCATGGTAGCTCTTATCGCGTCAAGATTTTTCTGACGGATCGTCAAGCCGCCTTTTGTGGGATGAGCGTCTTTTATAAGATCCGAACTCAAATAATCATAGCCGTAGAATCTTATCACTTCTTCGGCAAGATCGGTATAATTATCGACGTCCTCGCGGAACAGCGGAACCGAACATATCATTTTATCGCCGCGAAGCTCAACGCCGAATTCCAAAGACTTAAGAATTTTGACCATTACCGATTGCTTGACTTCGATACCGAAAAGGTCGTTAATTTTGCGAGCCGAAGTTTCAATAACCTTTACTTTCGGCGCTTCGGCGCCGTCTTCGGTTTTGAGGGAAGTAATTTTACCGGCTTTCAGCTTATAAAACAAGCTTAAAGCACGTTCACGGCCCATTTCAACGCTTGTCCAATCCACGCCTTTTTCATAGCGAGCGGAGGAATCGGACCTTAGGCCCAACGCCCTTGAAGTACCCCTAACGCTTTCTTTTGCAAAACGCGCTGCCTCTAAAAATACGCTTTTGGTTTCGTCGTTTATGCCGCTGTACTCGCCGCCCATGACGCCCGCAATGGCTACCGCTTTTTTATCGTCCGCTATTACAAGCATATTAGGATTGAGTTTATATTCTTTGCCGTCAAGAGCTACGATTTTTTCGTCCTCGAACGCATGCCTTACGTTAATCTGCCCCTCGATAAGCCTTAAATCGAAAGCGTGAAGCGGCTGCCCCACTTCCATAAGAACATAGTTTGTTATATCCACTATGTTGTTGATCGGTCTTATACCGACCTGACGAAGCCTGTCACGCATCCATTTGGGGGATTTTTCTATTTTGATATCCGTTATCAGTCTGCCCGTATACAAAGAGCATGCGCTTTTGTCCTCAACTTTCGCAGAAGGAATAGTCAACCCTTCGGACTCGTAAACTTTATAGGTTAACGAAGGTTTTTTAGCTTTTTTGCCGTATAAAGCGGCGATTTCACGCGACATTCCGTAAACAGACTGACAATCCGCACGGTTTGCGGTAACGGAAATATCCAGAACATACTCGTTTAATCCGAGGACGTCTTTAATGTCCGCGCCCACTTCGGCATCGGGCGGCAAAATCAGAATGCCGTTCACCTCCGCCCCTTCTATGACGTTGTCGTCGATCATGAGTTCTGCACCCGAGCAGAACATTCCGTAGCTCATGACGCCGCGCAAATCACTGGAAACTATGCGTTTTCCCGTAGGCAACAACGAGTCGTTCAGTGCGACGGGAACCTTGTCGCCTGTTTTGATATTTGTGGCGGCGGTAACGATAGTTGTGATTTCTTTGCCGACGTCTACGGTGCAGACCTGCAGTTTATCGGCGGAAAAGTGTTTTTTAATGTCGATTATTTTACCGACGACGACGTTTTCTATATTCTCACCGGTATAGATTATCTCCTCTACCTCGAAGCCTATTCCGAGAAGTTTTTCGGAAAGCTCACGCGGCGTAACATCGATATTTACGAATTCCTTTAACCATCCAAGCGGTAATTTCATATTTATTAGCCCTCCGTTCAGTTAAACTGCTTCAAAAAACGCAAATCGTTTTCAAATTCCAGACGCATGTCGTTTATTCCGTATCTTATAACGGTAATTCGGTCAAGCCCGATTCCGAAGGCAAAACCCGTATATTCGTCGGGATTTATATCGCAGTTTTTAAGCACGTTTCTGTTAACCATGCCCGCGCCCAGAATTTCAATCCAACCGGTACCTTTACATACACGGCAGCCCTTTCCGCCGCAGTACGGACAGGAGGCGTCCACCTCTACGCTGGGTTCGGTAAACGGGAAATACGACGGACGGAATCTCGTCTTTGTGTTTTCACCGAAGAAAAATCTTGCAAACCTGTCAAGGATACCCTTAAGATCACACATGGTGATGTGATTGTCCACAACAAGCCCTTCTATCTGATGAAATACAGGGGAATGCGTAGCGTCAACGTCGTCGGCGCGGAAAACTCTGCCTATGTTTATCATCTTTATGGGAGGCTTGATTTTCTCCATTGTGCGGATCTGCCCCGCGGAAGTCTGCGTCCTTAAAAGTATATTGGAAGTGATGTAAAACGTATCCTGCATATCGCGTGCGGGATGATTATCGGGCGTATTCAAAGCCTTGAAATTATAGTAATCCGTTTCAATTTCGGGACTGTCGACAACCATAAAACCCAGCGAAGAAAAGAAATCGATCACGGAATTTTTGACAATGGTCAGCGGATGAAGACCGCCTTTTTTTCTGTCTTTTCCTTCGATTGTAATGTCTATTTTTTCCTCATCAAGCTTTTTCGAAAGTTCTTCCTCGTAAAGTTTTTTGAACTTTTTGTCGAAAGCTTCTTCAAGCCTGGTTCTTGCGTCGTTGACGAGTTTTCCCGCCATTGGACGCTTGTCGGCAGGCAAATCCTTAAGATTTCTGAGTATACCCGTAAGCTCGCCGTTTTTACCAAGGATTTCTACCTTTAACGCAGCAAGCTCTTTGTTGTCGATTACGCTTTCCAGTTTGCAGAAAGTGCGCTCGACGATTTCTTTCAATTTCTCTTCCATGGTTCCTCCGCAAAAAAATAAAACCCCGGGAAAAATCCCGGGGCGTGATTCACTACGCTGTACCACCCAAGTTCGCCGCAAGAAAAACGCGGCCTTAAGGCGACCTGTAACGCTGTCGAAGCGGACGCGCCTACTGTTATTCCGCGCGCCGACTGGGCGGTGAATATCCGTTTTTACGCGTGTATCCTTTCAGCAAGACGGATACTCTCTGTCGGTTGCGTAAAATTCTTATGCCGCTTGATATCGTCGTTGACAAAATTTTAACACAATCCGACGACAAAATCAAGCGAATTAAGGTATTAAATCCATCATATCCTGCGTACTTGTGGAATGAAGATAAGTATCGGGTATTTTTCCTACGATAACGCTGTCCAGAATCATAACGTCGGTTTCCGTGTTTATCACGTTGTTGGCACCCGGAAGTATCGCGCTGATTTTTGCGTTTATTTTGAGATATATGCGATGATTGGTCTGGTTAATACCCGCTTCTTTGAATTCCGAATACAGCTTTGCGGTAACGGACCCTACGGGAACGACCCGAAGATTCAGGTCCGGCCCTTTTCCTGAAAAAAACATTATTCCGGACAGAGATCCTACTGGGACGTTTATGCCTCGAGTCCCGAGTTCGCTTATCCGCTCCTGAGATTCTATCGTGCTTTTATGCACTATCGAGTTGACTTCTGAAGAATTTATTCTGATACTGTTGATGTTGTTTTCGTTGTCGTAGCCTATTACAACCATATCCGCATACGAAGGCGATTGTTCCAGCACTTCGCTTACGGCTTCGTTGACCGCAGTAACGGCAAGCGCGCGAATCTGTTCTTCAGAAACGGTTTTAAGCACGGGCGCCACCGTCAGCCTTAAATACAGAATACAGGCGACAAAAAACAAAGCGACCGAAAAAATCGCTATGGTAATTCTTTTGCGTTTTTTGCTTCCCTTGCACTTTGCCATATTATTATATATGCAAACCGCGCGATTTTAGAAACTTCTCCCTAATTAAATTTATTTGGATTTAGGCGCAAAAAACAGAGTTACCAGATAGCTTGCAACGACAGCGACTCCTACTCCGTAGGCGGTACGCACCAGTCCGCCCGCAAACGCGCCGACGAATCCCACGGTACGCGCAAGATAAATTGCTCCTTTTGCAAGCGACGCACCGAAACCTATTATGGGTACGCTTATTCCCGCGCCCAGATATTTATACAGAAAATCGAATACGCCCACCGCCTGAAGAACTATCCCCCCGATAAGAAACAATACCAGAATTCTTGCGGGGGTAAGCTTTGTTTTTATTATAAGAATCTGCGCTATCGTGCAGATGAGACCGCCCGCCGCAAACACGATAAGATAATTGAGTAAATATTCCCACCACATCATCTGTTTTACCTCTCCAAAATCACGCCGTGACTTATGCACGGTATAGTTTCACCCTGGTAACAGCTTTGGGAACTCATTAAAGCGCCCGTCGCAAAATATGCTACTTTGGAATAACTGCCGTCTGACAGTTTGTCGAGAATAAATGAATTTACTACCGAAGCGCTGCAACCGCAACCGCTTCCGCCCTGATAACATTTTTGCGTGACGTCGTACACAAGACTTCCGCAATCTATATAGTTTTGCCCCAAAGCATATCCCTTTTCCCGCATAAGATCCCTGAGAATGTCCGAACCGAGTTTCCCGAGGTCGCCGGTAATAATAAGGTCGTATTCGTCAGGTCCAGTGCCCGTGTCACGGAAAAGAGCAAGCAGGGAATCCATGGCTGCAGGAGCCATGCTTGCACCCATGTTGTTAAGATCGTTGGTACCGAAGTCGACGACTCTTCCGAATGTTGCGGATGTGATTTTTACGCCGTCTCCTTCCGAAGAAAGCAACGTGGCGCCCGCCGCCGTAACCGTCCATTGCGCGTAAGGAGGACGCTGACAACCGTATTCAAGCGGATATCTGAACTGACGTTCCGCCGTCGCGAAATGGCTGGCTGTCGCGCACATTATTTTATCGTAATAGCCTGCGCTGATCATGGCAGAGCCTATTGCAAGACTTTCGCTTAAAGTAGAACAAGCGCTGTACACTCCCAGATACGGAATACTCAACTCTCTCGCAGCGTAGCTTGAACTGGTTATCTGATTGAGAAGGTCGCCCGCAATAAAAAGATCGATATCGCCGGCTTTGACTTTAGCGCTTTCCATCGCTCCGTTTATTGCCGCAAGCAGCATGTCGTATTCGGCTTTTTCAAAAGTCTTTTCATGCATTTTATCGTCGTCGACAATTTTATGAAAATATTTTCCTACGGGGCCGCGGCCTTCCTTTTCACCCGCGACAGACATTCTTCCTATTATTTTAGGCGGATTTGCGAAAAATACGGTATGACTTTTACCTTTTTTCAAAGCGGGTTTCTTGGGGTGATTCAATGCCGCTTTTGCTTTTAAGTCACTCTTGACAAAGCCGCAATTCTCTCCCTTGTGCAGTAAAACGTTCATGCTCCGAATCTCCCGAAAATGATAAGATGCAAAAGCCCGGCTACGGTGGACCACACCACGCCGTTTACTATAACCGGACCTACGATTGAAAACATCTTCACGCTTGTACCGAAAATTATTCCTTCGCTTTTGAATTCCATGGCCGCGCTGGACATGGCGTTCGCAAAGCCGGTAATGGGCAGAAAAGAACCCGCTCCTCCCCTTCGGCCGATTACGTCGTAAAACCCTAGTCCTGTTAAAAGAATTGCAAGAGAAATCAGCGTCATGGAGGTAATGTTGCTTATCATGTCCACGGAAAGCTCGGGAAATATCAAAGCGTACAAGTCGCCTAATCCCTCGCCTATAAAACAGGTAAGTCCGCCTATCCAGAAGCTGTTAAATAAAGACCTGAGCGGCGACGTCGAAGGAGAAACCGCCTTGACGTATTTTTCATACCTTTCGTTTCTTGTTTTAACGTAAGCATTATCTGACATCTTTTACGACACCTTCTTCATAATAAATTTCGTTATCGGTTACGTTTATTTCGCCTGAAATGTCGCGCTCTTTCCTTTTCATCATAAGCACCTCTTTGCTTAATATTGCTTTTAACATGGTTTTTTATTCCGCGCACAAAAAAACGGAGGTTATCCGATTACCTCCGTTTTACTTGAAGCCCGCCCTCAGCTTTTCTATTATTTTTGTTTCCAGCCGCGAAATCTGTACTTGCGAAACGCTTAACTCCTTTGCCACCTCGCTTTGCGTTTTATCCCTGTAATATCGTAAGATTATTATCTTACGTTCTCTTTCGTCAAGTTTAAGAATGGAATCTTTTATTATCATTTTATCTATGGTGTCGTCCGTAGCGTCGCCGTCGGTCAGCTTTTCAAATAAAGCCTGACCTTGTTCATCGTCGCCTTTATCGTATATCGACACTGGAATTTTAGACGAGTCCATGGCAAAAACGACTTCTTGCGGCTCTATGCCGAAATGTTTTGCGATTTCCTCGATGGTGGGACTTCTTCCTTCGACGTTTTTTATCCGGTCAGTGTAATAAGCTATTTTGCAGGCAAGCGTTTTGGTGGAGCGCGATACTTTTACGTATCCGTCGTCTCTCAGATATCGTTTTATTTCGCCCGTTATCATCGGGACGGCATAGGTGGAAAATTTTACGCCGAATTCGGGTGAAAAATTTTTTATCGCCTTAAGAAGCCCTATGCTTCCAAGCTGATACAGATCGTCGTATTCCACTCCTTTATTTCTGTAGCGGCGTATAATACTCTTGATAAGCGGCGAATTGTTTTCAAGCAGCGACGCTTTGGCATCGTTATCGCCTTTCTGAGCTTTTTCTATTAAGTTAAGCACGTCGCATTGTTCAAGCAATTTTTATTACCGCCTTTTTATTCGTTGGAAAAATTCTTATTCATTTTTACGGTTACGCCGCCCGAAGCGTTGGTCACTACCTCCAGCTCGTCCATAAAGGATTCCATTATGGTAAAGCCCATTCCGCTTCTCTCTTCATCGGGTTTGCTGGTAAAAAACGGCTGTCTCGCTTTCGCGATGTCTTTTATACCCACGCCGTTATCCTCAACCTCGATATGTAAAGTTTTTCCCTCAATCGACGCGCGAAGTTTTATTTCTCCTCCCTTATATCCGTAGGCATGCACTATACAGTTGGTTACCGCCTCCGACACTACGGTTTTGACGTCGTCAATTTCGTCTACGGTAGGATTAAGTTCCACGCAAAAAGCAGCTATTACGTTCCTTGCAAACGCTTCGTTTTTGCTTTCCGCCGGCAATTTCAATTCCATGTAATTTTCCATTTAAGCCTCCCTGAAATCAACTTTGGGCATTATTCCGTATATCCCGGACAAAGATAAAACTTTATCTATGCTGCCCGAAGGGTTTGCTATATACACGGGTATTCCCATAGCTTTAAGTTTTTTATATCTGCCAAGCAGCACTCCTATACCCGTACTGTCCATGAAAGTCAGTTCGGACATCTCGACAACTACTTTTTTCATGCCTCCCGCCGAAAAAAGAGCGTCCATTTTACTTCTTATATATACGGCGGAACTTTCATCCAACTCGCCGCTTAATCCGATATACAACGTGGTGCCGACAAGCTTGCTTTCTATCATATTTCACCTCCGCAAAGATTCGGTTAAAGTTTAGCACGCTATAGAACCCGAATTTTCGCGACTTATCGCGAATAACGGCAAGTTTTGTCGAATCCCGCGAACAAATAAAAAACACACCTTTTCCATGCAAAATCCGACGAGTTTTTAAAGCGCCGTCAGCAACAAAAAATTTTTCCCGAAATTAAAGAAATTCCCTTGACAAACAAGGTCGGTTTATAGTATAGTATCTAAGTCAGCGCAAGATGGTTTCGGGGTGTAGCGCAGTTGGTAGCGCACGTGGTTTGGGACCATGGGGTCGGGAGTTCGAGTCTCTTCACCCCGACCAAATTTCATCGCCGCCTTGAGACTTAGGGCCTTTAGCTCAGTTGGTTAGAGCAGCCGGCTCATAACCGGCCGGTCCGGGGTTCAAGTCCCTGAAGGCCCACCAATCCCCCCCATCAAGTTGCTTTTTTGTGGCCTGGTAGTTCAGATGGTTAGAACGCTAGCCTGTCACGCTAGAGGTCGAGGGTTCGACTCCCTTCCAGGTCGCCATTTTATTAGCCTCGATAGCTCAGTCGGTAGAGCAGGAGACTGAAAATCTCCGTGTCGGTGGTTCGATTCCGCCTCGAGGCACCAAAAACAACTGCTGGAGTAGCTCAATGGCAGAGCAACTGATTTGTAATCAGTAGGTTGCGGGTTCAACTCCCATCTCCAGCTCCAAGCATGAACGGGACTTCCCGCTTTTGGCGGAAGTCCTATCTTAAAAAATGCGCCTGTCGCATTATAAAAGCTTGGTCCATGGACGGGTTCCCGAGTGGCCAAAGGGAGCAGACTGTAAATCTGCCAGCTCCGCTTTCGGTGGTTCGAATCCACCCCCGTCCACCAATGAAAACCTAAACCAAAATTACTTCGGTTTAGGTTTTTTTATTTTTTAATCCCCCCTGTCACAATGCAAAAAGGCAACCTTTTCAGGTTGCCTCTTATTTATTATTAAGTTAAATAACATCAAAGATTACCGAAACACGCGAAATATTCTGCTCTAAAACTTGCTCTAAGCCGTTTTATCGTAACTTTTGCGATATTGAGTTAAGTACAAACATGAAATTATACCATCCCGCTGCTGCAGTCATTAAGTATAGCAAACTATTGTTTATTAAGATGAATGTTTCCGGATATTCATCATATTAGCTGTAATCGGTTTGCTTTCTTAAAAATAGCGGAAATATGCCTACTTCATACGTCCATCGTATTTATCTGTTTTTATAAAGTTCTTATACCCTTAATAAATTCATTTTCAAAGATTGTCCGCCACCCGCAATTGCTTTCTGTATGATAAAACTGCAAAATTGCGAAATTTACCGACTTACATTTAAATTTTGTAAATATGTCTATATATTGACTTTTTGCAATTTTTAGTTTATACTGAAAATGAAATAAAAAAGAACCGTCGAAAAACAACAGTTCTTTTTGTACACATCGTGTACTACCGATTGCTCGGCGGGTTGAAAAAATTTTATTTGAACTAATGGTGTTATCCTGAACGGTAGTCAAACGATTTAGTGCTAAACAAAAGTTTTAAGTTCTGTTCCGTCAATAGAAACCTTATCAAAATTAATGCGATAAGGTTTTTTATTATATTTGATTTATCTTTCTTATTACAGATAAAAAATTTCTGTTTGTGCGTAATTTAAAATAAAACAAAAAATCAGTTAATATAGATTTTGTCAAGTTTTAAGTTTATATGAACATCTTCAAAGTTTTAATTGTGCATTAACAAAAAAATTTTAAAATTTGCCGTTAAACAATAAATATTTTTTTAATGGTTTACCTTCCCTTTTCGTTTGAATACAAAAACTTTTACTGTTGACTTAGACGTATTTTTGTGGTAAATTAAAAGTAAAGATATATGCTCCGAGGAGATATGAATTATGCAAAAAGCCAGATTTATACTCGGTCTTGTATTCTGTTTAGTTGCGATTGCCTTTTGCGTTTACAGCATTATAGCGTTTTCAGACGCATTAGGAATGCAGGATTCACAATCCGTAGAGGCTCTTGCGCTTATAGTGATTATTCCGGTAGCCATGCTGGCGCTGATCGGTCAAATAATTTTTTCCGCGTTGGCGATTATATTCAACGCGCTTTGTTTCCGAAGCGAAAATAAAACCATTAAAGTCGTTTCCTTTTGCGCTTTTGCTTTGACTGCTTGCGCTTTAATTGTTACATTGACGTTTTTTTTGATTTTAATTCTTTAAAGAGTCAAAATTATACGCACAAATCTGCACTGAAAAAAGCCTGTTCTTATTTCAAAGACAGGCTTTTTTAATAATAAATTCTCATAAACGTATGCTAAATAATAATATAAAAGTATTAAACTGTCACAATTATATTTCTCTTTCCCGCCTAACTCAAAATAATCTTATTTATATTACGCTTTTCGATTACGAATGAAAAGGACAGTTGACGCCAAGACATTGCTTATTTTTTGCAGAATATGTACAAACGGGTTTTTCCTCTTCCATAATTATTCCGTATTTTTCGCGCACAAAACGTGCGGCATATAACAAAGACAAAAAAGCATTTCTCTTGCAGCATCTTGCCCCACCGATTTTGCTCATTTCGCGGATAACGCCCGAAGTGTATTCCATATGATCCTTATAAAAGTCATCTGTGCTGAGCGGCCCGGTTTTGTGAATAATCGACAATGCCGCCCCTACAGACGCGACCGAACCGCATATTCCCCAATAACCGCACATTGCCCCAGGCATAGCGGATGCCCGAGAGGCAAGCTCCAATAGGCAGGCGCTTAAATCGATGTTTCCGCCCGAATTATTAAAGGCTGCCAAAAATGCGGCTCCGTCGATAAAATGGTGCTCGGGGCCGTGAATGTTGACGCAATCAAGATCCATAAGGTCTTTTACAATTTTCAAGGGATTACGAGAACTTTCATTTAGCGCGGCTTTAGTGATAATATCGTATTTTTCCTTAAGAGTATGTTGCGGGTTCACTTTTTTTCTCCTTTGAACCGTTTTCTTAAAACGACATAATGATTATAATTTGACTTATCTCCTCCGTTATCCGGAAAAAGACAAAACGGAAGGCTGTCGGTTTCTTTGTGCTTTTTTACGCATGCACAACAAAATCCGTGATTGACACAGCCGATTTTCGGACACAAGCATTCTGTTACCCTGCCGCAAGACATGTTACTTCTCCTTAATTGCAGCTTAAACAATTCCGTCGGAAAGAAATTCGGTCAGATAAGAAAGCGTTTCAGGGTTTAAAGTATAATAACTCCACTTCCATTCTTTTTCCGCGTCCACCAGCCCCGAATCGACCAACTGCTTCATATGGTAAGACAGCGTGGGTTGCGATATCGAAAAACGTTCAAGAATTTTACATGCGCAAAGTCTGCCCGACTTAAGCATTTCGAATATTTCCAATCTGACGGGATCGCTGAGCGCACGCATGCAATTTACTATTAACTTTTGATTTGTTTCGTTTTTCATATAGATAATTTTCTATATTATAAACCTAAAGTTATTTTTAGTCAACAGATTTACATCGGATAAGAAAGTTTTTTAATATTCAGTGTCTGAAAAAACTGTACGGATGAATGACGTGCTCGCCTTTAACGTCCAACCCGGCAAGTCGAGGGTCTTTTTTGACTATTGCAAGCTGAATGACGTTATTACCGTATTTTCGCCTTATTTTATCAATGGCTTCGTTCAGATTTCCCATGCGTTCGTCCGCCGAAACGGTCCCGAAAAAATCGAGTTGTTCGGGCCCGAAATAAAAATCCGACACCGATACGCCCAACGAACGCACCTTTTCCTCCCAAGGATAAATTTCGCGAAAAAGTTTGAATGCAAGTTCCGCTATTTCGCGGACGTTACCGGTGGGACGCGATGTTTTACCTTGTTTATGATAAGATTGCAAATCCGCGGAGCGGGCATTGATATGCACCGTTAAAGCACGGTTCAGTCCCGACTCCCGCATACGTGCCGAGACCGAATCCGCAAGAAGATAAATTACCGTTTTAACGTCGTCGTTGTTTTTTAAGTCGCGATAAACCGTAAGGCTGTTGCCTATTGATTTTACGTTCTGCTCCTCATCCACCTTTACAACTTTAGATAAATCAGTACCGTTGGCAAAAGCATGAAGATAGTTACCCCATTTACCCAATCTTTGGGCAACGGCGTTTTCGTCTGACAAAGCAAGCTGACCTATCGAATAAATTCCCATTCTGTTAAGTTTCTGTTTTGTCGCCTTTGCCACGTAAAGCAATTCCTCCACGGGCAACGGCCATACCGTTTGTTTATAGTTCTCGGGCGTAATGACAGTTACCGCGTCCGGCTTTTTCATATCGCTGCCCAGCTTAGAAAATATCTTGTTCCAGCTTACTCCGATACTGACCGTAAGGCCCAGCTCTTCTTTTACGCGGCGCCTTATGGTATGCGCTATTTCTTCGCCGCTGCCGAAAACTTTGGCGCTTGCGGTGACATCCAGCCAGCACTCGTCTATGCCGTAAGCTTCTATTCTGTCCGTATAGTCTTCGTAAATTTTTCTTACGGCGCGGGATACCTGAAGATATGTGGAAAAATCGGCTTTTACTTCCACAATGTTTTTGCCGCATTTAACTGCAGCCTCCCAATAAACGTCCCCCGTCTTTACGCCCGCCTTTTTCGCTATGGAATTTTTCGCAAGCACTATTCCGTGACGGTCCTCCTTTGACCCCACGACTATAACGGGCTTATCGCGAATTTCCGGATTGCGCAGACATTCAACGCTTGCATAAAAATTGTTAAGATCGCTGTGCAGAATCGTACGCATATATAAAGTATATGCTTTAAGGACAAATAAAATAAACCGCCTAAATTATAAGCGGTTTTTCTACAAACCATCGGTTGGTAGTCGTTTCACGGTATAATGTTCTCTCGCGTCCCTCTATAACGACGTCGTATCTTTTCGTAAGTACTGCCCCGACGTGCGCGGGTGGCGACATACGCTCGCTTAAAGTCTTGTCTATAAAAAATATTCTGCCGTCTTCCCACTCAAGCGATAACAGGTTTTCATAACCTTGAGTGTCCACTTTTATTTCCACCGAAACGTAAACTTTCTCATACTTTATCATAATTAAAGTATATGGCCGTTCCGATCAAAATATTTTATTTGTAAAAAGCGATGAAAATACTTATATTTTCCTAAAACGTTACATTCAGTATTTAAGCAGAGATTTCTTGCTGCGCGGATCGTCCAGATATTCAACTACTATCGCTATGAACTCTTTGGTTTTAAGCTTTTCACCGTCCTCCAGAAAATTAACGCCTATTATTTCATTAAATCTTTTAAACCAGCCTCTTCGGCAAGCGTTTTCTATGGCTGTACGCATGTCGCGCTCCACCGAATCTTTGGAAACGTTGTTGTTCTTTGCAACATATGTGCATATTGCACTCATGTTTCCGTTAAACTTTTTATAAATCAGTACGGAAGTTTTCAGATATCTGAAGCCGGCTTTGGATGGCATTATGCCAACCGACAGCAAAAGCGTTGAAAGCAACGCCTCGTCTTCCTGCGTATATACTTTGTCATTTATAAGCGACATACCGTCCCCTCTCTTTATATTATCTGTTATTTAAAAGCGGTTTTACGTTAAGATAGCCGTGGTTTTGTAAATAATCGCAGATCAGGGCGATAAATTCTTTATTGGTGAAACCGTAATCGTAGTCGTAAACCGAACCTTGCAACAAATCGTCGATATTTTTCAATTTACCGTTGTAAACGGCATTGTCCAAACCTCTTTTAATACTCATCACTACCGTATTGTAAATCAGTCCGTCCTCTTCGGCGACTTTGAGATAAGCGTTTTTAGCACATTTAGGCGACGCGGAAAAATACACGACTATTCTTTTAACGTAATTTTTAGAAGCGGCTGGCTCAATTCCCAAATTGTCAAGAAGCGTATCAAGATAACCGTCGTCGTAACTTATCTCATAACTATCATCTGCAAATTCGATTCTCTTTGTCATAAACATCTCGCTTTACCCAATCAAATCATCGACAATATTTTACCAAATATTGTAAAATAAATCAACAAAATTCATATAATTTTTTAAATCAATAAATTTTTTAATGGTTATTTATCGTCGATTTGTGTCAAAATTACTCCGAGCATGTAAGATTTTTGCCATTTTATCAAAAAAGAACATAAAAACGACAAAAATAGTTTTTACAAAATTCTATATTTTATTGGTTTTGTTAATATTTTGAACAAATGACAGTAAAAAAACCTCTGAATAACAAAAAATCCGTTAAAAAATTTAACGGAAATAGTGTATAAAGTTTTACACCGGTTAAAACAGCCCTCGGCAAGGCGCCGAAGGCTGTCGTAAACTATCATCTTTCTGAAAGGGGTACGTATTTTTTAACGGTTGAAACACACTTGTAATTGGGTCTTATGATTTTGCCGTTGTTGGACAACTCCTCTATTCTATGAGCTGACCAACCTACTATACGCGAAATAGCAAAAATAGGAGTAAAAAGTTCCATCGGGATATCCAGCATGGAATTAACAAAGCCGGAGTAAAAATCCACGTTGGCGGCAACGCCTTTATAGATAGCGCGTTTTTCGCCTATAATCTGAGGAGCAAGGCGTTCTATTTTCGCATAGAGTTCGTAATCGTCTTCGCGATGTTTTTCGACGGCAAGTTTTTCGACGAATTTTTTCATAATCGTCGCACGCGGATCGGAAAGCGAATATACCGCATGCCCCATTCCGTAAATGAGTCCCGATTTATCAAAAGCTTCTTTATCCAGCAATTTGCAAAGGTAATCTTTGACGTCGTCGTCCGATCGCGACCTGATGTTTGCCTTCATGTCTTCAAACATTTTAACTACTTTAATGTTTGCGCCGCCGTGCCTGGGCCCTTTAAGCGAACCCAACGACGCCGCAACCACGGAATAAGTATCGGTGCCGGAAGACGAAACTACGTGCGTAGTAAAAGTCGAATTATTGCCGCCGCCGTGTTCAGCATGCAAAACAAGCATGAGGTCCAGAATTTTTGCCTCGAGTTCGGTATATTTTCCGTCGGCGCGCATAAGGGCAAGTATATTTTCCGCAGTCGAAAGTTCCGGAAAAGGCGTGTGAATTATAAGACTGTTGTAATCGTGATAGTGTTTAAACACCTGATAGCTGTAAACCGCAAGCAGCGGAAATTGCGATATGAGTTGCAAACACTGTCTTAAAACGTTTGAAATAGATATATCGTCAGGTTTGTCGTCGTATGAGTACAACGTCAGCACGCTGCGCGCAAGCCCGTTCATCATATCGACGGAAGGCGCCTTCATTATAATATCGCGCACAAAGGAAACGGGCAAAGTCCTGAAAGCGCTTAAAATTTCGTTGAACAATTTAAGTCTTTTGGGCGAAGGCAACTCCCCGAACAACAGAAGATAGGATATCTCTTCAAAGCCGAATCGGTTATCTTTCAGAAAGCCGTCAACAAGATCGTTGATGTCTATACCCCTGTATCTTAAAATTCCGTCACAGGGAATCTTTTTGCCTTCTGCGTCAAGTACGGCGTTTCCTTCCTCGTCCTGCTTAAACGCAACGATATCGGATATGTCCGTAAGACCGGCCAGAACGCCGTTCCCGTTGATATCCCTTAATCCGCGCTTGACGTCGAATTTGTAATAAAAGCTGTTGTCGATAATCGTCGATTCTTTTGCCAGAATACTTAATTTTTCTATTTTAGGCATTACCGCCTGTAAAAGTTGTTCGAAATCAGTCAATAAAAATACCTCCTTTTTTTACGATTATAGCATATTTTTCATTATATTTCAAGTTTTTTGCCTGTTTGACAGCAAAAATACTTTAAATAACTAAAGAAAATTTTAATCTATAATGTCATAATTTATGATAAATAACCATGACGGAGTTTACAAAACAAAACCGTTAACAGCGGTCATACGCAATATTTTACTGCCGACCGAAAATATTTATCATTGTTTTCCCGATTTATTGATAAATTGTCTGACCTTAAAATTCAAAGCCGTTAATCGCCTGAAATAAAAAACCGACCAATCGGAAAAGCCCGAGGTCGGAAGTATCGGTATGGTGTGCCCGGCGGGAATCGAACCCGCAACCTACAGCGTCGGAGGCTGTCACTCTATCCAATTGCGCTACGGACACAGAATATTAAATTGTCTGATGTTTTATATTGAATTATGGCTGAAAATCTTATAACAAAAACGCCAGTTTGTTGCCGAGATTTCTGTAATCGTCAATTAACGTATAGTTAAGTCCGCCGGTTTTTATTTGCTCATCGTTGCCGCCGCATCCGAAATCATCGCCTACATACATAACTTCGTTTTCGTTGATGCCGTGTTCCTTCATGTAAGCGGTAAGAGCGTTGTATTTGTTAAACCGCTCCTTAACTATATCGAAGGACGAAGACCCGCCTATAAAGACGTTGAACCCGTCAAACAAACTTTTGACAAAAGGATACATTACAGCGCGTTTTTTTCTGTCGGGATCAAAAGCCACTTTTTCTTCTATGGGTGCCGATTTTCCGAGAAGCGGAATGGTTACGGCTCCGGTCTCGTGAAAATCAACGTTGTCCCCCGCATAATCCGTATAACCGAATTTCTCACGTATCTTATCGGTGGCGTCAATAAAGTACTGTTTGTCGACTGTATAAAAATCGCTTCTTACGATTTTAAGCTGTCCGTTATTCATAACGGATTCCTGCATGCCGTAATATCCTATTATGTCGATGGGAAAACAGTTAAGCTGGTTGTAAATTCTTTCGCATCCGCCTGCACCCACCATCAAAAGCTTGTATTTTTTATCAAGCTCTTCAAGTACTTTACGGTTGGTTTGGTCCAGTTTACTCCTATGCTGAGTCAATGTCCCGTCCAAATCAAATGCAATCAGTTTAAACATATAAACCTCCGACGCAAGATATTATATAATAAACGGCAAGATAAGTCAAAGCATTAAAGTAAAAAAATGCCCTCAAAGAGATTTAATCTTTAAGGGCAGATATTCATATTAAAGAAACAACGCTTTTCAGAACCAATAACCTTTAAGGTATTTTTCCGTATTGGCCACCATTTTGTCGAACATTTCGCGCGCGGCGGAAAAGTCAAGAGAAGCAACCTGAGGATCGTTTACGTACACGGCAAAAACTTTGTCGATGGATTTTCGGAAAGCCGCCTTAATAAACGCCTCCTGATTGTAAACGTGCCGTAAAACAAGCGAATTCACTTCATCGGGAAGAGGGTTTGCCAAAAGCGGGGTAATTCCGTTTAATCCGAATAAGCCGTTTGTTTCCACTATCGCGCCCGTCGGATAACCTTTCATCTGCCCTTTATTGGGCATATTGATGTTTGTCACAAACCCGTCCGAACCGAACAGCGCCTTAAGCTGTTTAACGCCCTCCTCTCCGCTTTTTCCGAGTTTTACAATTTTTTTACCCGAAAGAATATCCTTTGTTTCCTGAAGTCTTTCTTTAAGATCTTGTCTTCTCCACGAAACGGGCGTTAAAGCGAATTTCCATTTTTCAAGCGCCGTCTCGGGACTTTCAAGAAACCATTTTTGCGGCATGAACTCGCTTAAATGTCTGTCGCCCGCCGCGGGAATAACGCCGTAACGACGGAAAAGCTCGAACTTAATACAGTTTCCGCAATCGAATACATTGCTGAGCCATGCTTCCTTTTTCCCGTTGGCGCAAAAGCCCTTTCCTGCATACTTATCGCTGAACTTTTCAAACACTTCGAAAAGGTCTATATCTTTATAATAAGCCTTCGTTATCCACGTGAAATGATTTATGCCGCAAACGTCAACTTTTATTTCGTCACGCGACTCGGCTTCTATTCCGCACACGTCTTTCAGCGCGGCGGCAAGAAGTTCCTGAGTGCCGAAAACTTCGTGACAGCAACCGAAAGCCTTGATATCGGGAAATTCTTCGTAAAGCGTGCGCGTGCAAATCGTCATGGGATTGGTATAATTGATTACCCATGCCGAAGGACAGTTTTCACGGATTTTTGCCGCAAAAAACCTGAACATCGGCACGCAACGCATTGCTCTGAGATAGCCGCCGGCGCCCACCGTATCGCCTACAGGCTGATAAATTCCGTAGCTCATGGGTACGTCGACGTCGCTTGCCATCTCGTCAAGCGTCCCCGGCATAACGGAAATGATAACCGCGTCGCACCCTTTTAGCGCGTTATCTATGTCGTCAACGGCAACGTAATTCCATTTTTTACCGCCTTCCGCCATCTCCGAGATTTTGTTTCCTATAGCCCGGTTATCATTCGCGGCACCTTTATCTATATCGTACAGTCTGACCTCGCCCGTTATGTCTTCGGAAATCGCAAGATCGCACATAAGCTTTCTTGCCCATGCTCTTGAGCCCCCGCCGATATAGGCTATTTTCAAAAATTTATCCGCCACCTTCTGAGTCCTCCGATTAAAAATAATCAATTTTTTTACAATTAATGTGTATTCAAAATGTTTACATAATCATATCCATGTGATACAATAAATAAGTCTTAAAATACTTCTGCCGCGTCATGTAAACGTTTACATAAGGAATTATATATCATTATCGGTTCAATGTCAACGATTCGGCGGAAGTTTTCGGAGAAATTCAGTCAGACAAAATGAACATTCTGGAAGTTGCAAAAAAAGCGGGCGTTTCGATTGCCACCGTTTCGCGCGTCATAAACAAAACCGCCAAAGTCAGCGAAGAAACGCAAAAACGCGTTCTCGACGCCGTTCGCGAGCTTGGTTATCTTCCCAACGCCATGGCAAAAAGCCTGAAGACAAACAGCTCGCTTAAACTTACGGGAATAATCTGCACGGACGTGACGGATTTTTATTATGCACGCGCTCTTGCCGCTTTAGAACGAGAACTGAGGAAACGCGGTTTTGAAACTTTGCTTGCGTGTACCGGTAACGATATTGAGATGCGGCACAAAGCAATTTACGGCATGCTTGACAAAAGCATCGGCGCAATAATTTTGGTGGGTTCCATTTTTGCCGAAAAGAATCCCGAACACATCAAGCACGCCGCTTCCCTCGTGCCCGTATTTATCATAAACGGCATCGTCAACGTCCCAAACACTTATTCGGTTTATTGCGACGACTTTAAAGCCATGAGTTTTTGCTGTAAAGCTTTGTCGGACGGCAGAAGAAAAAACTTCTTATATATTTACGACTCCGACTCCTACAGCGGATTGCAAAAACTTAAAGGCTTTATGTCTACCACAGAAAAAAGCGGCATTAAAACCTTGATATTAAAATGCGAAAAGCATTCCCCCGTTGCGGAAATTGAAAGCGACATAATCAAAGCGCTTCAATCAAATCCTTCCACCGACGCTGTTATCGCGTCGGAAGATTATCTTGCCGCAATCGCCCAAAACTGCGTGGCAAAATCGGGTAAACGTACGCCCGACGACGTTGCGGTAATCGGATACAACAATTCTTTGTTGGCGGAAATATCCAACCCGACGCTTACAAGCTTAGACAACAATATAGATAAAATCTGCGTAAAAACCGTGGAGAATCTTAATCGGGTTTTAAACGGCGAAAAAGCACCGATTACCGAGGCTGTAGATTTTGAGCTGATCAGACGCGAATCATTTTAACACGTAAACCAATAAGGAGAATATAAAATGAAATTTTTAAACGACGATTTTTTACTTGACACACCGCTTGCGAAAAAACTTTTTCACGATTATGCAGAGAAGCTGCCGATAATCGATTATCATTCGCACGTAATGCCCTCCATGATTGCGGAAGATTATAAATTCAAAAGCATTACCGAATTGTGGCTGGGCGGCGATCATTACAAATGGCGCCTCATGCGCAACTGCGGCATTGACGAAAATCTCATAACCGGAAAAGCCGACGACTTCAGTAAATTCAAAGCGTTTGCTTCCGTTATGCCTCTTTTCATCGGCAATCCCATGTATGTCTGGTGTCATCTGGAGCTGAAACGCTACTTCGGATTTGACGGCGCTCTTAACGCAGACAACGCAAAAGAAGTTTACGACCTTTGCAACAAAAAACTGAACGAACAGGACTTTTCGGTCAAGAACATCATAAAAAAATCCAACGTCGAGGTTCTTTGCACTACCGACGATCCGATCGACGACCTAAGCTATCACAAGAAAATAGCCGCCGATAAGGAATTCGGCGTCAAAGTGCTGCCCACCTTCCGCCCGGATAAGGCGCTTAACATCGAAAGCGGCTCTTTCTTATCTTATATAAAGGAGCTTGAAAACGCTTCCGACATGGAAATCACCGGAATTCTGGAACTTATCCGCGCGCTTATCGTAAGACTCGATTACTTCACTCAGAACGGTTGCTTTATATCCGACCATGCGCTTACCGACTATACCTATGCCGATTGCAGCGACGAGGATGCCGACCTGATAGTGCAAAAACGCCTTTCCGGCGAAGAGGTCACTCCTGCGGAAGCGGAAATGTTCAAAACATATCTTCTCATCGCACTGGGCGAAGAATATGCAAAACGCGACATGACCATGCAGCTTCACGTCAGCTGCCTGAGAAATCCCAATACGGTTATGTTTGAAAAATTGGGGCCCGATACCGGTTTCGATACAATCAACTCCTCCACGCAACCCGTGAAACTCGCCAAACTGCTGGATGAATTGAATAAAGACGACCTGCTTCCCAAAACCATCGTTTATTCGCTTGATCCCGGCGACAACAGATTGATTGAAAGCATAATAAACGCTTTCCAGGGCTCTGTTCCCGGCAAAATTCAACACGGCAGCGCCTGGTGGTTCAACGACAGCAGATTCGGCATGACCGAGCATTTCAAAGCCTTAAGCGAAGACAGCGTGCTGGGTAATTTCATAGGCATGCTGACGGACTCGAGAAGTTTTGTTTCCTACACCCGCCACGAATATTTCAGAAGAATACTTTGCAAATTCGTTTCTTCACTTGTGGAAAACGGCGAATATCCCGAAGACGAAAACGCTTTGAAAACCATCGTGGAAAACGTTTCCTACTATAACGCAAAAAGATATTTCGGTCTGTAAAAGCATAATTATATAAAAAGACTTTCCGTTAAACCACAGGTAAGTTTGACGGAAAGTTTTTTTATTTGACATTTTTTTATTTGACATTTTTAATGTTAGATAAAAAAAGGAACCGACTTTATTGCCGATTCCTTTTTCAATTCAGATTCTTTCGGTAATCTTTGCCGCTTTACCGGAAAGGTTACGAAGATAATACAATTTGGCTCTTCTTACCTTGCCGTGACGTACGACGTCGATATGATCGATACGCGGCGAATGTAACGGGAAAGTCCTCTCGATTCCAACGCCGAAAGAAACGCGTCTTACTGTAAAAGTTTCACGCACGCTGCCGTTTTTCTTGGAAATAACTATTCCTTCAAAAGCCTGCAACCTTTCTCTCGAGCCCTCAACGACCTTGACGAAAACCTTGACGCTGTCGCCGACGTTGATGACGGGAACCTCTTTTTTCATGTACTCTTTTTCAATAGCTTCGATAATTTTGCTCATAATGACTACCTCCTTCGTTTGCAACGTGTTCTTATAAACCGTCTGTTTACATTGGAACGCGCGAGTCACCAGAAGATTATACTATAAATGAATAAATAAAGCAAGCGATTTTGCGCGATTTAAGCTATTTTTTGTTAAAATCAAGCATTAAAGTTGCGATATTCGGCGCTTTGGCGGAATTCACGGACAAAATCGAGGAAAACGTCGTTCATAATAGCTTCCCTCATTCTTTCCGTAAGCTTTATAAGATAAGTGATGTTGTGTAAGCTGAGCATTCTTCCGCCCAGAATTTCTTCGACGTTTACAAGATGACGCAGATAAGCTTTTGTGTAATTTTTACAACAGTAACAATCGCATTTTTCGTCAAGAGGCGTAAAATCCTCCTTGTATTTACCGTTTCTTACGACAACTTTTCCCTTAGAAGTAAAAGCCGTACCGTTACGCGCGATACGCGTCGGCAAAACGCAATCAAACATATCGATGCCCCTTAAAACGCCTTCGACAAGACAATCGGGACTGCCTACGCCCATAAGATACCTCGGCATGTTTTCCGGATAATACGGCTGCATTTCATCCATAATCCTGTACATAAGCTCTTTAGGTTCACCCACCGAAAGACCGCCTATCGCAATACCGCATTCGGCATAAGGCACGGTTTCCTTCAGCGACTTCAGCCTGAGGTCGGAATACATGTTACCCTGAATAATAGGAAACAGCATCTGGTCCTTGCGATTGTGATATTTTTTGCATCTGTCAAGCCATTCAAGCGTAATCTTCATCGCTTTTTCCGCCTGAACGCGATCTGCGCCGTATTCGCTGCAGACGTCGAAAGCCATGATAATATCCGATCCCAGGGAATTCTGAATTTCCATGGAAATTTCGGGGGTTATGAGATGTTTACTGCCGTCTATATGCGAATTGAACGTTACACCTTCACTGGTGATTTTCCTTATACCCGCAAGCGAAAAAACCTGAAAACCGCCGCTGTCCGTCAGGATCGGCCTGTTCCACGCCATGAATTTATGAAGCCCGCCCGCCTTTTCCACAAGCTTATGACCCGGACGCATATAAAGATGATAGGTATTGGAAAGTATAATGCTTGCGCCCGCGTCCTCAAGCTCGTACGGGGCAAGCGATTTAACGGTAGCCTGTGTGCCTACCGGCATGAACACGGGCGTACGGATATCGCCGTGCGGAGTCTTAAGTTCCCCCACGCGAGCGCCCGATTGCTTACAAACGTGTATTGTCCTATATTCGAAATTGCTCATAATATCAGCGTTGCATCCCCGAAACTGAAAAATCTGTAACGTTCTTTTACGGCGGTTTCGTACATTTTAAGCGCGTTTTCTCTGCCCATAAACGCCGAAACAAGCATTATTAAGGTAGACTCCGGCAAATGGAAATTGGTAATCAGCGCATCCACGGCTTTGAATTTATACGGAGGATAGATGAAAATACTCGTTTCCCCGGATTCCACGTTTAATCTGCCGTTTTTAAACGCACTTTCAAGTACTCTGACAGACGTAGTACCTACCGCAATCACCCTGCGTCCCTCAGATTTCGCCTTGTTGACGATATCCGCGGCTTTTTGCGACACGCTGTAAAATTCGCTGTGCATTTTATGATCGAGTATATTATCCGATTTGACAGGCCTGAAAGTACCAAGCCCCACATGCAAAAGAACTTCGGCAACCTCAACCCCCATGGCCTTGATTTTTTCCAGCAATTCGGGCGTGAAATGAAGTCCGGCCGTAGGAGCCGCGCTTGAACCGTTTTCCTTAGCGTAAACCGTCTGATATCTGTCCTTGTCGGTAAGCGTTTCATGGATATAGTGCGGCAAAGGCATTTCGCCTATTTCGGACAGAATATCTTCAAAAACTCCGTCAAAGGAAAATCTTACCTTCCGCAGTCCCTCTCCTATATACTCGAGGACTTCGGCGCTGAGCTTATCCGAAAAAATGAATCGCGCGCCCACGGAAGCCTTTTTTGCCGGCTTTACCAGAACCTCCCAATCAGTAAGGCTTAATCGCTTATGAAGCAAAAACTCCACCTTACCGCCGGTTTTTTCCTTAACGCCGTAAATTCTTGCAGGCAAAACCTTTGTGTTGTTGATGACAAGCACGTCGCCTTTAACCAGAAATTCGGGCAAATCGTAAAAATGTCTGTGTTTTATCGATCCGTCTTTTCTGTCGTAAACCAGCAATCGCGAAGAATCACGCGGATATACGGGAGTCTGCGCTATAAGTTCTTCGGGCAGATAATAATAAAAGTCTTTTTTGTCGGTGGTCATTACGTCTTTGTCTGTAGTGTTTTCAGTCGTCATTATTCTCGCTTCCGTCAAATAAACTCAGTTGTTTCGGGCCTTGTTCGGGATATTTTAACCCGAGATGATCATATGCGTTTTTTAATACTATTCTTCCGCGCGGAGTTCTTGCAATGTATCCAAGCTGTAACAAATAGGGCTCGATAACGTCTTCAATCGTCACTGCGTCTTCGTTAATCGCCGCGGCAATGGTATCAAGCCCCACCGGTCCGCCGTGGAATTTGCTTATCATGGCTTGCAACATACGCCTGTCGATAAGATCAAGACCGCATTTATCCACTTCCAGAAAATCCAGTGCCTTATCAACGATTTCCACGTCTATAACCCCTTTACCTATAACTTCGGCAAAATCGCGCACACGTTTAAGAAGGCGGTTGGCTATTCGCGGCGTACCCCTTGATCTCCTTGCAAGCTCCAGCGAGGCTTCTTTGGAAATTTCTATATTGAGAATTTTAGCCGACCTGTTTATGATAACCGAAAGTTCTTCGGGCGAATACATTTCCAATCGGCATATTACCCCGAAACGATCGCGGAACGGTCCGGTCAGCATACCTATTCTGGTGGTTGCGCCGATCAGAGTGAATTTGTTCAGATTTATGCGCATTGTTTTTGCGGCAGGCCCCTTACCAAGCACAATATCAAACGCAAAATCCTCCATGGCCGAATATAATTTTTCCTCCACCGAGCGGTTAAGCGCGTGAATTTCATCCACGAACAGCACGTCGTTTTCCTCAAGGTTGGTAAGGATTGCGGCAAGGTCGCCGGCGCGCTCTATCGCCGGACCGCTGGTAATCTTAAGCGAAACACCCAGTTCGTTTGCTATGATATGCGACATTGTAGTCTTGCCGAGTCCCGGGGGGCCGTATAAAAGCACATGATCAAGCGCGTCGCGGCGTTTTTTACATGCCTCGATAAAAATTTTCAGATTGTTTTTTACTTTTTCCTGCCCGATGTAATCGTCAAAACTTTTCGGCCGAAGCGACGTTTCTATTTCTTCGTCCGCGGCATTCATAGAGCTGGAAATAAATCTTTCGTCGTCCATAGAAAACAAGAATACCTCATGCGTTTTTCAACGCCGTAAAAATAAGTTGCTCAAGCGTCATGCCGTCTTTCTGAACTCTTTTGACGGCCTCGGAAGCCTCCTGTCTGTTATAACCAAGCGTCATCAATGCAAGCACGGCCTCTTCGTTTACTTCGGTTGCGACAACCGCGCCGGAGAAAACCGCATCTTCCGACGTATAGTCTTTGTTGACCTTGTCTTTAAGTTCCAGCACTATTCTTTCGGCGGTCTTTTTTCCCACCCCTTTTGTCTTTGACAAAGCCGTGACGTCACCCCTTACAACGGCTGCGGCAAATTGTCCCGCCGTCATTCCGCTTAATACGGTCAGCGCCAGTTTCGGCCCGACTCCGCTTACCGAAACCAACTTCATAAACATAGATTTTTCCTGTTTCGACGCAAAACCGAAAAGGCTCATATCGTCTTCGCGCACGGCCAAAAAGCAATAGACCTTTACTTCGCCTTCCGCTTGCGCTAATTCGGCAATTGTGTTTGAACTGACGTTAAGTTCGTATCCGACGCCGCCGCACTCCACAACCGCATAATTTTCGCCTGTTTCGACTAATTTTCCTTTAATATAGTTATACATAGGTTTTTCCGCTTTAAGAAGTTATTTTTTTAATTCAATTAAGAATACGTTGATTAAAACCGCAAGTGTTAGCGTGACAAATCGCGACCGCAAGGGCGTCCGCCGCGTCGTCTGGCCGCGGTTCGGTTTTAAGCTTAAGCATGGCTTTGACCATGAACTGTATTTGTTTTTTATCCGCCCTGCCGTTTCCTGTCAACGACTGTTTGACCATCAGGGGAGTATACTCGTAAAGCCTTCCGCACTCGTGAACGGCGCACAAAAGAATTACTCCGCGTGCCTGAGCGACTTTAATTCCCGTCGTGATGTTGGTGTTGAAAAACAATTCTTCGACGGCGATTTCATCCGGCCTGAATTTTTTTACCAACGCCGACAATGCGTCGTAAATCATTGCCAGTCTTGCGGCAATCCCCTCGTCCTTCGGCGTCTGAATCACTCCGTAATCCATGGGAGTAAGCTTGTCGCCGTTTTTTTCGATTACGCCGTAACCTATGGTACCGTATCCGGGGTCTATGCCCAAAATTATCAAAATACTCTCCTATTCTGTTGATATTTTTTTCAAAATATATTATCATAATAATGATATTATTTATTTGACTTTATGTCAAGTGAATGGGACGCGACACAAAAAAGTAAACCAAAAATCCAAAAAAAGGAAGTACGCGTATGAAATATTGGCAGGGAAAATTTAACGAAGGACTGGACCGTACTGCGGAACAGTTTATTTCCACTTTTGCTTTCGATAAACGTCTTTATAAGCACGACATAATGGGAAGCATCGCCCACTGCACCATGCTGGGAGAACAAAACATAATTTCAGAAGAGGAAACAAAAGTAATTCAACAAGCGTTGACGCAGATTTTCTACGACATCACAACAGGCAAACTCGTCCCCGAAGGCGCAGTCGATATATACGATTTTCTCGACTCTGAGCTGGGGGCTCGCATAGGAAATATTGCCGATAAGCTCAACATTGCGCGCTCCAAATACGACAGAGCCGCTCTCGACAGGCGCATGTACGTATCGCAGTTATGCGGCGATATAAACGAATCTCTTAAAAAACTTATTGAAAAAATTCGGGAAACAAGCAATAATTATACTGCCGTAATCATGCCGTCTCAGGCTAACTTTGTCAAAGCTTCTCCCACTACTCTTGCGCACACTCTTATGGCTTACGCCGAAAGATTCATGCGCGACATAGTAAGAATGAAAGAAACGGCAAAAACAGCCGCAGTAATGCCGTTATACAGCGGATACGGCACAGGCGTAGCTTATAAAGTCGACCGCAGGCGCGTCGCTCAGCTTCTTAAGTTTTCTTCAGTCACGCAAAATTCCCTGGACGCCGTTACGGATAACGATTTTATTTGCGAGTTTCTTTCTTCGGCGGCACTTATTTCCAAACACGTTTCTTCTCTGTGTACGCTTCTTACGGATTGGTGCACAAAAGAAGTTCCGTTTGCTCGTCTTGACAAAAGCGTCAATACGGACTCTAAAATCGTACCCTCTTCCGTTGAGCCTTCCGTACTTGAGACGCTTAAAATCAAAGCGGATAAATGCACTTCGCTTTGCCTGACGTCAGCTGCTTATTGCCCCGGCGCTTATTATACGGAAGCGGATTACGCGGTCATAGAACCTGTATTTGAAGCGGAAAGCCTTATAAAAAATTGTCTTGAAATTCTTACCGCCGTACTTTCTTCCTTCTTCTTTGATGAACAGGCAATGCTTAAAGCGGCAACCGCGGGATTTACCACCGCACTAGATTGCGTGGAATATCTGGTCAAAAAAGGCGAAAATCGGGACGCCGCTTACGAAATCGTCGGGAAACTTTGTCAATACTGTGCCGAAAACAACAAAAGGCTTGATACTATTACCGTCGATGTTTATAAAACTTATTCTCCTCTGTTCGAAAAAGACGTTATTTACGTTGCGCGCGCCAAAAGTGTCGCCAGATTGAGAAAGAACGAGGGCGAACCCGGTGAAGTTGCCGTGCGTGCCGAAATGAGATCCATCGACAGAAGATTGAATAAATTATTCCCCGAAGAATAACAGCCGGTAAAAACAAATTAAATTTTTTCCTAAAGCAAAATACCAACAAAAAAATGCTTTCACCGTCGGGTGAAGGCATTTTTCTTAGTTAGAGTTAAAAATTAAACTTTTCGCTCTGAACGCTTTTATTAAAAATGCATTGAGTTATTCAAAAAAAGTCCTTATCCTGTCGTTTATCGGAAACTTCCTTCCCCGCCATCAAGTCTTTTTTGCTTTTCGTCACGATTTTATCCGTAATGAATTTAGACGGTTCTATCAAATACTCGTTCAACTGGAATAAAAACAGCTGTCTTTCCGCCGGATGCTCCATCAGCTTATTCTCGGATTTCTTAAGAATATCGTCGTTGATTTTCTGTAAAATTCCGTTATTGTGAAAACTGAAAACATCGTATTCGTAAAATATGACGTGGTCAAGCAATTTAACCCCGACAGCAGCAAGCGCTTCAAACAATTTGCGCGTCATCTCTATGTCGTCAAACGACGGAGTGACGTTACCTGAAGGATGATTATGTGCAATGCAGACGTAAGATGCGCCCTCTCTTGTGGCTTTAAGCACAATATCGCTTGAATCGATATTTATTTCCGCACCCGAGTCGCCCGGAGTGAAAAACGCCCTTATCAATCTGAAATTGACGTCCAATAAAGCAATACAGAAACATTCGGTCTTTCTGCCTATGAAATACGAATGCATATAGCTTATGCATTCCTCGGGTCTGTGCAAACGTTTGTTTCTGGACGAAACGGAACCAGCACGCATTGCCTTTCGTACCATGGCAAATTCGCTTGCCAGCATATAAGCCGCCGAAACGGTCATATTTTTGATTTTCACGAGTTCGGCGGGAGAAGCGGACATAACCGCGTCCAAAGAACCGAACTTTTCAATCAACTCATGCGCCAGTTCGTTGGTGTCTTTTCTGGGAATTATCAACGACAGATGAAATTCAAGCGCTTCATGATCTTCTATCGTTTCCATTTCAGGATCGCGATCGAATTTGATCCTCATACGGGCGCGATGTCCTTCATGCGGATTTCTCTTCGCGATAAGTTTCTCCAAATCTTTTTCCAAAGGGCTTTCTCCCGAAATAAAGAAAAATTCTTCTTTTGTGCCGCTATATGATTCCGTTTAACGAAACGATTATTTTCTGATCTGTCCGTTACCGTAAATACAGTACTTTGTGGACGTAAGCTCCTTTAATCCAAGCGGACCGCGAGCATGCAGTTTTTGAGTGGAAATACCCATCTCGGCGCCTAAACCGAACTCGAATCCGTCGGTAAAAGCCGTGGACGCATTATGATAAACGGCTGCGCTGTCCACAAATTTCATAAACTCCGCCTCCGCCGCTGCGTCTGAAGAAATTATGGTTTCGCTGTGGCCGGAACCGTATTTATTTATATGCGCTATAGCTTCGTGATAATCTTTTACCACTTTACACGATATTATAAGGTCAAGATATTCTGTATAGTAGTCCTCTTCGGTGGCTTTCACGCAATCCGGAAAAATGCGGCAGGTTTTTTCGCATCCCCTTATTTCCACGCCGTTTTTACGCAGCGAAGTTAAAACTCGCGGCAGAATTTTTTCCGCCACGTCCTCGTCCACCAACAGGCTTTCAAGCGCGTTGCAAACGCTGGGACGGCGAAGTTTTCCGTTTAAAATTATGGTTTCCGCCATAGCCGGATCCGCAGAGGAATGAATATAAGCATGGCAATTGCCGGTGCCTGTTTCAATTACGGGAACCGTGGATTTTGTAACGACCGCGTTTATCAGCTTGGCCGATCCCCTAGGAATCAAAACGTCTATAAGCCCGCGCGCAGTCATAAGTTCCTGCGAACTTTCGTGCGACAAGTCCTCCACCAGCTGAATAAAATCGCTTTTGTATCCGTTGCGCATTAAAGCGTCGGTAATAACCTTTACTATGGCCTTATTGGAATTTATGGCATCCTTACTGCCGCGAAGCACCACGGCGTTTGAGGTCTTCATGCAAAGTCCGATAGCGTCCGCCGTAACGTTGGGTCTTGCCTCATAGATTATGCCTATAACTCCGAAAGGAACCCTTACTTTTTTCAACAGTAACCCGGCGTGATTCGTCCACTGCTCGACAACTTCTCCCACGGGATCAGGAAGCTCGATAAGCTTAACCAAGCCGTCACTCATGCCTTTAATGCGGTCCGTGTTCAAGGCAAGCCTGTCCAATATATGCTTCGGCTTCTCCTGATTATTCTCAAGGTCAGCTTTGTTCTGCGCAAGAATGAAATCAGCCTGATCGATAAGCGCTTCGGAAGCAATGCGAAGCATATCGTTTTTGTCTTCCGTGGTCAGTGCGGAAAGATAGGGAACGGCAGATTTTGCAAGCTTGCAGTTTTCCGTAACGCTAATCAATTATTCGTCCTCCTCGTCGGATTCGGGTAATTCGGCATTGTGATATACGTTTTGCACGTCGTCGTTTTCCTCAAACATATCAAGCATTTTCGTGAATTTTTCGGCAGCGGAATCTTCAAGCGCAATAGTCATAGAAGGAATTCTGTCAATCTGGCTGCTTAAGAACTCATAACCCTTTGCCCTGAGGTTATCGCAAACAGCGTTAAAATCTTCGGGAGTAGTTATGATTTCATACTCATCATCGGCGTTAAAGTCTTCAGCGCCAGCCTCCAAAGCTGCCATCATAACTTCATCGTCGTCCATTCCCTTCTTCTTTTCCACGACTATGACGCCTTTGGATTCGAACAGATAAGATACGCAACCGTTTGTCCCCATCGAGCCTCCGAACTTATCGAAAATATGTCTTACGTCACCCGCGGTACGGTTTTTGTTATCCGTAAGCGTTTCCACTATTACCGCAACACCGTTCGTACCGTAACCCTCATACACAACGGATTCGTAATTTATACTTCCAAGCTCACCGCTTGCCTTTTTGATGCTGCGGTTTATGTTGTCGTTAGGCATATTTGCGGCCTTAGCTTTTGCGATAACAGTCCTGAGCGCCGAATTGCTGTCCGGGTCGGGTCCGCCGGCTTTTACGGCAACCGCTATTTCACGACCGATTTTGGTAAACACCGCAGAGCGTGCGGCGTCGGTTTTACCTTTTGCTCTTTTGATTGTAGACCATTTGCTGTGTCCTGACATATATTTTCTCCTGAATACGGGCGTAAATCGCCGCCCTGTTTTTTTGCATGATAACTATGTCAAACTAAATAGTAATACAAAAAATCCCATAGTTAAACAATTTGAATGACATATAACGAAATAAGCCGTTATAGCTTAAACATATAAGATATTATAACACAATAAAAGAAAAATGTAAAACGCTTAAAACAAGTATAAGCTCTTCCGAAAGGATAAAACCTGTAAAATTACATACAAGTTTATATGACATTAATATTTAAATTTATAAACTTTGAAGCGTTTTAAAATTTATAATTTTAAGCGTTAATTTTCGGTTTTTTACAGCTGAAACGCAATTGATACATTAGAACCGCGGCGGAAACGCCTGCATTCAGCGATTCTCCGTCATACATTGGCAGACATAATACTTCGTCAGACGAAGTAATTATCGATTCACATATGCCGTTTGCTTCGTTTCCGATCACCAAACAACATTTTTCAAACGAAAACTCAGTGTAAAATACATTTTTCCCTCCCATATCGGCGGAAAAAACCTTATACCCTTTTTGTTTAAGAAAATTTGCGTAATTTTCGTCCGCATCAAACAAATTAACTCTCGAAACCGCCGACATTGTGCTTCTTACCGTTTTAGGGTTATATGGGTCAACGCATCCTACACAATATATATCCGTGAAGCCCGTAGCAAGAGCGGTGCGAATGATAGTTCCCATATTGCCCGGGTCTCGGATTCTGTCAAGTAAAAGCACGTATTCCGCTTTATAATCCGGTACGACGTTTTTCTTTTCAGCAACGCACAATACACCCTGAGCGTTTTCGGTATCGCAAACTCTATCAAAAAGATTGTCGGCGCAAACATTAAGCGTTTTACCTTCAAAATAGGAGGCAAACTTCTCATAAGCGCTTTCCGAAAGCAGCAACTGCGGTTCAGACAAAAACGGCAGACTGTCTTTAACCGCGCGGTAACCTTCCACTACATATTTGTTAAACTCGTCGCGGTATTTCTTCTCTTTTAGTTTTACAATTGTTTTTAAAAACGAATTTTCCTTGGAGGTAATAATCATATCGGGAAAGATCCTCTTAAAGCTTTATTACGCGTTTTGCCGCCGTTAAATGTTTTATACAAATATCAATTACTTATAAAATTTTACTCGTCTGCTTAACGAAAAAGCACCTGTTTTACGGGTGCCTTTTTGTAAATTATTTCGCTATTGCTTTGGAAGCGGTTTCGGCAAGTGCCTTGAATGCGTTGGTGTCGTTTACAGCAATGTCGGCAAGTACCTTTCTGTTAAGATTAACGCCGGCAATTTTAAGACCGTACATAAACTTGGAATAAGACATACCGTTAAGACGGGCGGCGGCATTGATACGCGCAATCCACAGTTTTCTGAAATCTCTCTTCTTACGTCTTCTTCCGATAAAGGCATACATCTGGGATTTCATCACCGCTTCACGCGCGATGCGATAGGAGCGGGATTTGGATCCGAAGTATCCTTTGGCGAGTTTCATTATTTTACGACGCTTTTTAACAGCGTTTACAGCCCTTTTAATTCTCATTGTAAAGCACCTCCGTTATTTCTGAATCATGACCTTTAAGGTCGCGGCCTGCTTTTCAGACCCCATGTAAGCGCCTTGTCTGAGGCCCATCTTTCTCTTGCTCGACTTTTTGGTAAGGATATGGTTCTTACCCTGCTGAGCGCGTTTTACCCTGCCCGTCTTAGTTACGCGGAAACGTTTTTTAGCCCCGCTGTGGCTTTTCATTTTTGGCATATCTTTTGCCCTCCGTAAATGTATTTTTATTTTTTGGGAGCCAGAATCATCAGGATGTTTCTACCCTCTGTCATCGGCTTTTTGTCGAAAATGCAAACGTCTTTTACAATATCGTAGAAATCGTTCATCACCTGAACGCCCAATGCGGCATGCGCCTGCTGACGCCCTCTCATTCTTATCGAAACCTTAACCTTATCGCCGTTTTTAAGGAATTTTAAGCACTGTTTGGCTTTGGTTTCAAGGTCATGGGTATCTATGGTCATTGAAAGCCAGATTTCTTTAAGGTCGGTCACTTTTTGGTTTTTACGCGCGTCTTTTTCCCTTTTGGCGGCGTCAAACTTAAACTTGCCGTAGTCCATAATCTTACAGACAGGCGGATTTCCGCCGGGATTTATCTTGACAAGATCAAGATTTTTCTCATCGGCAATGCGATTTGCTTCCTGCGCGCTCATGATCCCGAGCTGCTGTCCGTTTTCATCGATAACGCGAATTTCCGGATCGGTAATTCTGTCGTTAATCTCAACTTCCTTATTGATAACCGTGTCCTCCGATAAAAAAAATTGAGCGGCATAGATTTACCGCTCAACAAAACAACACAATAATTCGATAAAAATTACGGCGTTACACGATCTGGGAATCCCGATCGGTGAGAATAAATCTACTTCCAACCTGTAATATTATATTACTTTTGATAAATCGTGTCAAGAATTTTAACGCGCATTACAAAACTTTTTTGTCGTTTTCCTCTTTGACCCTGTTATAAAACTGCTCGTAGGTCATGGTGCCAAGGTCGCCGTCCTTACGGCTTCTTACGGATACGACGTTATTTTCCACGTCTTTGTCGCCGATAATCAGCATATAAGGAATTTTTTCAAGCTGAGCTTCACGGATCTTATAACCGATTTTTTCGTTCCTTAAATCGCATTCCGCCCTTAATCCTGCGGCATTAAGTTTATCGGCCGTTTCTTTAGCGATTTCCGCTGTCCTGTCCGTAAGCGACAAAACCTTTACCTGCGTGGGGCTAAGCCATACGGGAAGCGCGCCAGCGTATTTTTCCAACAGCAAAGCCATTGTGCGCTCATAGCAGCCGATAGAACTGCGGTGAATTATATAAGGTCTTACTTTTTCGCCTTTTTCATCGATATAGCTCATGTCAAAACGCTCCGCAAGGAACATGTCGATCTGGATGGTAATCAGAGTATCTTCCTTGCCGTGGACGTTTTTGATCTGAATGTCGAGTTTAGGACCGTAAAAAGCCGCTTCTCCTATTCCTTCGGTATAGTTAAGCCCGATATGGTCCAGAATCCGTTTCATTTCGCCTTCCGCATAAGCCCACTCTTCAGGATCGTCGATATACTTTTCCTTGTTGGCAGGGTCCCATTTGGAGAAGCGATAAGAAACATCGCCGTCCAGTCCCAAGGATTTCAGCATAAACATCGCAAGATCAAGACAGCCGCGGAATTCCTTTTCAAGCTGAGAAGGCATACAAATTATATGACCTTCGCTAAGCGTGAACTGACGGACTCTGATAAGGCCGTGCATTTCGCCACTGGACTCGTTTCTGAACAGCGTAGAAGTCTCCCCGTAACGAATGGGCAAATCGCGGTAAGACTTAAGTCCGTTATTGTAAACAGTGTACTGGAAAGGACAGGTCATGGGGCGCAAAGCATAAACTTCTTCATCCTTCTCCTCGTCGCCCATGACGAACATTCCGTCTTTGTAGTGGTCCCAGTGTCCGCTTATCTTATAGAGATCGCTCTTTGCCATATAAGGAGTCTTGGTGAGAACATAACCGCGTTTTCTTTCCTCATCCTCCACAAAACGGCTGAGAATCTGGAAAAGTCTTGCTCCCTTCGGCATAAGCAACGGCAGTCCTTGTCCGATAACGTCCGACGTCATGAAATAGCCGAGGTCGCGTCCGATTTTGTTGTGGTCGCGCAGCTTCGCCTCTTCAAGTGCTTTAAGATAATCTTCAAGCTCCGACTTCTTTTCGAACGCCGTGCCGTAAATACGGGTCAGCATTTTATTCTTTTCGTTGCCTTTGAAATACGCGCCAGTAACCTGAGTTAGTTTGAAATTCTTGATTTTGCCCGTAGAAGGCACATGAGGTCCGCGGCAAAGGTCGGTAAACTCGCCTTGAGTATAGAAAGTTATTACCGCATCTTCGGGCAACTCCTCGATAAGCTGAACCTTATAAACCTCACCCCTTTCCTTCATGAATGCAAGAGCTTCAGCCTTAGAAACCACCTTTCTTTCAAAAGGATAATCGGCTTTTACGATAGCTGCCATTTCCTTTTCTATTGCGTCAAGGTCGTCTTTTCCGACAGGTTTATCGAAATCTATATCGTAATAAAATCCGTTTGCGACGGCAGGACCGATAGCGAATTTTGCATTCTTATACAGTCTTTTTACCGCCTGTGCCATAACGTGCGCCGCACTGTGACGGTAAATTTCCAATCCTTTCTCGTCTTTGGCGGTAAGCAACGAAAGCGTACAATCGTTTTCGAGTTTATAACTGAGATCTTTTTCCTTACCGTCGACCACAGCAGCAAGCGCCGCACGGGCAAAACCTTCGCTTATGGATTTTGCAACGTCAAGACAGGAAACGCCTTTTTCGCGCTCTATCACGCTGCCGTCTTTAAGAGTAATTTTCATATATATAACCTCCGTATTGAACAAAAATAAAAGTCCTTAAAGTCGGATATGACTTTAAGGACGAATTTCTTCGTGGTTCCACCTTAATTCGCCGTTTACCTGAAACAGCCTCATTTAAACCGATTGCGTCGGAATAGCGCTTCCGCATCGGTGGTTTCGTCATTGCGTCATTATGCGCGTCGCTTACAGCCAAGGACGACGCTCTCTGAAGCATCAAACGCAAGCTAATTGTCCGATGTTTAAGGAAATACAGGCGATTTTCCGCCCGATTTAACTAGATTATAAACCCAAAAAAAACGTTTGTCAACGATTTTACAGCAATTCAGTACAATTCGATTCTTATCCTCGAAGTGGCGAAAGTAAGTACAAAAATTTTGCCGCAACCGCCCTCCTTCAACACGCGAGAACATTCTTCAGCAGTAGCTCCCGTCGTGAAAACGTCGTCTATAAGCAAAACGCGTGAGCCTTTTATCAGCTTCTCATCCGATAAGGCAAAAGCGCCTTTAACGGCTTCCGCTCTTTCGCGCCTGCCCATTCTGGCAAAAGTGGACGTATTTTTGACTCTCTTCAGAAGACTTGCCTCGGGAATATCGAGAATGGCGCTAAGCGCGGACGCAATAACCTCCGACTGGTTATAGCCTCTTTTCCTTTCACGGCTTTTCATAAGCGGTACGAAAGTAATGACATCCGCCGACATATTGTTTTCGTAAAACACGTCCGCCATGAACTGTGCCATTATTTCGCCCAGATATTTGCCCGCGCCGAACTTCAGTTTGCGTACAAGTCCGACTATTTCGTTTTCATAAACGAAAGGAGCGCGTGCCATATCGAAAGTAAAACCTTCGTTCTGGCAGAAATCGCAATAATCCGCCATATTCTTCATGGCCCTGCCGCATTTTAAGCAGAATTTGGTGTTAAAAGAAAGATTACAACGGCTGCACACGCAATAGCGCGTTTTCTCCGGAAGATCGTCGCCGCAAATTATGCATTTTATACCCGACGGATAGAATAACTCAGAAATTACGCGCGCAGCTTTCATTATTTGAGTCTTAACGTCTCTCTTGCGATGACAAGCTCTTCATTGGTGGGGATAATATAAACTTTGACTTTCGAAGACGGTTTGGAGATCAAGGTAATCTCTCCGCGCGGAACGTTGTTGTTCTTTTCGAAATCGAAATCTATACCCAGAAATTCCATGCCGCGCATAACTTTTTCGCGCACTATTTCGGTATGTTCGCCTATTCCGCCCGTAAACGCCACGCAGTCCAGTCCGCCCATCGCCGCCGCATAAGAACCTATATACTTCTTTACGCGGTAAGAAAACATATCGACGGCAAGCCTTGCCCTGTCGTTACCGTCGTTCATTGCCGCAACAAGGTCGCGGAAATCCGACGAAACGCCGCTGACGCCCAGAACGCCGCTTTTTTTGTTAAGATAGTTTGTCGCCTCGTGAATATCGATTCCCTTTTTATCCATGAGATATTCGATGACCGCGGGGTCGATGTCGCCGCTTCTAGTACCCATTACAAGCCCTTCAAGCGGAGTAAGTCCCATGGAGGTATCCACGCACTTTCCGTCTTTGACTGCGCTTACGCTGGCGCCGTTTCCCAGATGACAAACGACCAGTTTGAAGTCCTTGCGCCCCATAAGTTTGGCCGCCTCTCCCGATACGAACAAATGGCTTGTACCGTGAAAGCCGTATTTTCTGATCTTATAGTCCTTAAAATCGTCGTACTGTATTGCGTACATATAAGCGTAATCGGGCATGGTAGCGTGGAACGTCGTATCGAATACGGCAACCTGAGGCGCATGCGGCATTGCGGCGCGGCATGCTTTAATGCCCATGATGTTGGCCGGCATGTGAAGCGGACCTAAGTCTATATTGCTTTCGATTAACTTAAGAGTTTCGTCCGTTACAAGCGCGCTTTCTCTAAAAATCACGCCGCCGTGAAGCACCCTGTGCCCGACTGCCGCTATTTCTTTCATATCTGAAATAACGCCGTATTTTTTGTCGACCAGCGCGTCAAGAACCATTTTTATAGCCTCGGAATGAGTGGGCATTGCGCCTTGTATGCGCACCTCCTCGCCTTTTCCCTTGTGGACGAGCACCGAACCCTGCTGACCGATGCGTTCGCACACACCCTTGGCAAGGACGCTTTCGTTATCCATTTCGATAAGCTGGTATTTCAGAGAAGAACTGCCTGCGTTTACAACAAGAATTTTCATTTTTCACGTCACCTTTATAAACGATTTTAAAGCGTTTGCAACGCAGTCATGGCCACTACGTTCACAACGTCGTCCACCGAGCACCCGCGCGAAAGATCGTTAACGGGCTTATTGAATCCTTGGCAGATGGGGCCGATTGCCTCAGCGCCCGCAAGACGCTGTACAAGTTTGTATCCGATATTACCGGCCTGAAGGTCAGGGAAAATAAGCACGTTTGCTTTGCCTGCAACAGGACTTCCGGGAGCCTTCAAAGCGGCTACGCTTTCCACCAGCGCCGCGTCTGCCTGAAGCTCTCCGTCCACATTGAGGAAGGGCGCGGTTTCGGCAACGATTTTGGTCGCCTGCACCACTTTGTCGACAAGCTCGTGTTTTGCGCTGCCTTTCGTGGAGAAAGAAAGCATTGCGACTTTGGGATCTATACCCGCGATCTTTTTGGCGCTGTCCGCAGAAGCAATCGCAATAGCCGCAAGCTGTTCGGCCGTGGGATTGGGATTAACCGCGCAATCGCCGAAAACAAGCACTCCGTTTTCGCCGTATTTGCTGTTTCCCGGCATAATCATAATGAAGCAGCTGCTTACGGTAGAAATTCCGGGCGCAGTTTTTATAATCTGAAGCGCAGGGCGCAACACGTCGCCCGTAGCGTTTATGGAGCCCGCCACCATACCGTCGGCTTTACCCGTTTTAACGAGCATTACGCCAAGGTACAAAGGATTCTGAACCAGTTTCGCGGCCTGTTCCTTATCCATTCCCTTAGCTTTTCTCAGCTCATAAAGCGTGTCGGCGTAATAAGTAAGGTCCTCGGTTAAGGGGTTAAATATTTCCACGCCTTTAAGATTTACGTCCGGACACTTTTTAGAGATGACTTCGGGATTGCCGATAAGCGTAACTTTTGCTATTTTTTGCCTGGTAATGCTTTCGGCCGCTCTTATAATGCGCTCCTCTTCGCCTTCGGCAAGAACGATGCGCCTGTTAAGTTTTGCCGCTTTTTCCTTAATACTTTCCAACAACGACATAATATTTCTCCTTTCCGCACCTTAAATATAGGTGCAAAATTATTGACTAAATGATATAATAGCTTTACGGTGACGGTAAAGTACCATTCCCGCCTCAGCCTTTTGACACCATAAAATATTATATCACCTAAGAAAAAAAATGTAAAACCTTTATCGGGAGTTAATCATGAAAATTTGCGCAGTGATATGCGAATATAACCCTTTCCACACAGGGCACCTTTATCAGCTTAACGAAGCCGCAAAAAAGTTTGACCACACGATATGTATCATGAGCGGCAATTTCGTCCAACGCGCAGAACCCGCCGTTGCGGAAAAATACGTAAGGGCGGAAATTGCGTTAAGATGCGGCGCGTCAATGGTCCTTGAGTTACCGATTGTTTACGCAACCGCAAACGGGGAACGATTTGCTGACGGAGCAATAAAAACTCTTAAATCTTTGACGGATATCAATGCTGTCGTAATGGGCTGCGAAACCGACGATACCGACGCGCTTATCACCCTTGCAGACATTCAGTCGCGCGAAGACGATGACTTTAAAGCGCTTTTGGCGGCAAATCTCGACAACGGTTTATCTTATGCGGCGGCGCTTTCTTCCGCCACAGTCACAAAAGCCAAAGAAGCAAACATTTCTCCCGACAAAGCCGCCGAAATCCTTACAAAGCCCAATAACCTTTTGTGCATCGAATACGCAAAAGCGATTAAAAGAAACGGCCTTGACATAAAGCCCGTATTCATAAAGCGCAAAGGTAACGATTATAACAATATTTCCGAAATAGGAAACTATCTTTCCGCATCAGCATTGCGTGAATTGATCTACAAAAACGATTACACTGCCGCAATTCCCTATCTTACAGGTGAATACGGAATCCTTTTGGAAGAATTGAAAAATCATAAGCCCGATAAAAAAACATTTTCCGATCTCGCGGTTTACAAGCTTCGCATCTCTTCTACCGATGAAATAGCGAAAGCCTTCGATTGCCGAGAGGGCTTGGAATATCGTTTGTCTGACGCGGCCCGCTCCTGTATTACGATTGAAGACGTTCTTTTAAAAACCAAAACCAAACGCTATACCATGAGCAGATTGAAACGCGTGATTTTACAGGTCATGTTGGGCATTACCGATGAATTTTACAAAAATTCGTCCTTTCTTCCTCCCCGCCTGCTTGCAATAAAGGAAAACTTTAAACCTTACCTTACGGAAAACGGCAAAAACATGATTATCCGCACGGAAGACATGTTGCGATACGACGGAGAATATTACGAACGTTATTTTGAAGTAGAAAAAAAAGCCGCCGCGCTTTATTCGGTTATTACGGAAAATAAGGATGATCTTTTCACCCCGGGCAAGCTCATTTGTTTATAAAATTTTCAAAATTTTAACCATATTTTCGGCACATTATAAAAATAAATTATATAGTTTTCAGAATAAGTTATGCGTATTTCATCCGCTTACTTATCTGAATGTCTTTACGACTGAAAGTCACTTAAATTCCCGTTCATTTTTGTTAAAAATCATATAAAAACAGTGCGGCAGGAAAAGCCGTTTAAAAATTCCGATTAAACAACTTTCAACAAAAACTCCGCTTAAGGCAATAAGGCCTTTGCGGAGCTTTACTTTTGTATTTGATTTTTTAAAATATTTTTATCGCTTAAAGTCTTTCCGCGACGGAAAGGACAAGCGCTTCGCTTTTTTCCCATCCGAGGCAGCCGTCGGTAATAGACTTCCCGTACACAGTTCCGTCCGGCGGCTGATTGCCGTCCTCGATATAACTTTCAATTAAGAACCCTTTTACCAGTTGCTTGAAGTGATCGCAATGCCGACGGTTTCCCACCACTTCTTTTACGATTCTTACCTGCTCGAAAGGGTTTTTACTGCTGTTTGAGTGATTCGTATCTATAATTACCGCAGGAAAATGCAGGCCTTCTTTATAATACATGTCGTAAAATTTCATTACATCTTCGTAATGATAATTCGGTACGTTGTTTCCGTACACGTCGACGCTTCCTCTCAGTATGGCGTGCGCATAAGGATTGCCGGTGGTACGCACCTGATAACCGCCATACTTGAATTCATTGGGAATCTGAGCCGCGTAAATAGAATTTAAAAGCACTGAAAAACTGCCGTTCATGGGGTTTTTTATACCGACGGCCACATCGAACCCGCTGGCGACAAGGCGATGCTGCTGATTCTCCGTCGAGCGCGCTCCTACTGCTATATACGAAAGAAGGTCCTGAATGTAATCCACGTTATCGGGATAAAGCATTTCGTCTGCGGCGGAAAGACCGCTTTCGCTGATAGCCCTTGCGTGCAGTCTTCTAAGCGCCAGAATCCCCGCCTGGATATCGGTCAGTTTTTTATGCGGGTCGGGACTGTGCAGCATTCCCTTATATCCTTCTCCGCGCGTACGCGGCTTATTTGTGTAAAGGCGCGGGACAATGAATATCTTATCTTTCACCTTTTCCGCCAAGCGCGCAAGGCGCGAAACGTAATCAAGCACGGAATCTTCGTTATCGGCGGAGCAAGGTCCGATAATAAACAACATTCTGTCGTCTTTTCCCGAAATGATGTTCCTTATGGTTTCATCGCGGCTAAGCTTAAGTTTCTTCATTTCCGGCGAAAGTTTTATCATTTCTACCGCTTCTTCCGCAGGAATAATCTTTTTAATTTTTTCAAACATATTGTTACTCCGTATCGTCCTTTTGTGGAAAAGTTAATTTGAATACAGAATTATAATTACAGCTTGTCCGCCATATCATAGATAAGTTTTTCAGTCTTCTCCCACCCGAGGCAGCCGTCGGTAATGGATTTACCGTAAACCGTACCGTCGGGCGGCTGATTTCCGTCTTCTATATAACTTTCTATAAGAAAACCCTTAACAAAATTTCTGAAGTCTTTGCACCCCGTCATATTATAAATCACTTCTTTGGCGATTCTTACCTGCTCAAGCGGGCGTTTGCCGCTGTTGGAATGATTTGTATCGATTATGACGGCGGGATTTTTCAACCCCTCTTTCAGGTACATTTCCCTCAAACGCATTACGTCCTCGTAATGATAATTGGGTACGTTGTTGCCGTACACGTCCACGCTGCCTCTTAATATGGCGTGCGCATATTCGTTACCAGCGGTGCGCACCTGCTTGTTAAGGTACTTGAATTCGTTGGGAATCTGAGCGGCATATATGGAATTCAATAGCACGGGAAAACTGCCGTTCATAGGATTTTTAAATCCGACCGAAGTATCGCTTCCGCTTGCGACAAGGCGGTGTTGCTGATTTTCCGTCGAGCGTGCGCCAACCGCCGTATAAGACAGAAGGTCGTCGCAATAAACGGTGTTTTCGGGATAAAGCATTTCGTCTGCAGCCGACAAGCCCGTCTCGTTCATGACGCGGACATACATGTGCCTTATCGCCAGAATTCCCGCCTGAATATCCGTCAACTTCTTATGCGGGTCGGGGCTGTGCAGCATTCCCTTATACCCCTCGCCGCGCGTACGGGGTTTGTTGGTGTATATCCTGGGAACAATGAATATCTTGTCCCCGACTTTCTCAAACATTTTTGCAAGACGTACGCAATAATCGCATACGGAATCCTCGTTATCGGCAGAACACGGCCCTACAATAAGCAGCAGGCGTTTGTCTCTTCCCGCGATTATGTCTTTTATTGCCGCGTCACGTTCCGCCTTTTTCTTCATCTGTTCTTTGCCCGGTTTAATGGCCTCTCTTGCCTCTTCGGGACTCATTATTTTACGTACTTCTTCAAACATTAAGTTTTTCTCCGTTAATGCGATTCTATCTTACTTTTTTTATTAAACTTGTTTGTTGCCGTTAGGGTTAAGCACCGCGCCGCGAAGCTCGTTACGGTTAGTGCGTATGGTGTTCAGCGTGCTTTCAAAAAATATTTCGGTCTCCTTGAACATTTCGTCAAGATGTTCCTTTGTTTTCTGCACAAGCGAGTCGCATTGTTTATAAGTGTTGTCCAGCGCTTCTCTTCCTTGTTTTTCGGCAATTTTAAGCACATTTGAACTTTCCGATAAATGCAAGGCGCGCTCCTCCGCCTCTTTGATGATGTTCTGCGCAACGGTATCCGCGTTTTCCAGAATACGCTCACGACTTTTAACCACGAGATCCGCCTCGGTCAAAGACGGCGGAAGCATTCTTTTGATTTCTTCGAACAATTCGATGCATCTCGTAAGATCCACTCTGCTCTTAAATAAGCCCTTTCTGCCGTTAAGTTCTTCATCCAATTCGGCTATAAGTTCGTTAAGATTCAACTTGGTTAAACGCTCCTATTTGATTTCTTCGGCAGCCTCCTCTCTGATATATCCCGTTACGTCCCCGTTAAGATCCAGAATTTCACGGACCAAAGACGCCGAAACGTGCGCAAGCCCGTTTGAGGACATGAAATAACACCCCTCAACACTGTCGTCCTGAGACTTATAAACGTTGTAAAGATTACGCTCATATTCGAAATCCACTGTGTTTCTCAGTCCGCGCACGAAAACTTTTATATCGTTTTCCCGCATAAAGTCCACTAAAAATCCGCGGAAAGGCACGACTATTACGTTCTTCAGCGCGCCGAGAGACAATTGAGCGATCTTAACCCGTTTTTTAAGGTTAAAACGACAGGATTTAGTTTGATTTCCGTCCGCAACAGCCACATAAAGGGTCGTAAACTGCTTTGAAGCGCGTTCGGCTATTTCATAGTGCCCCAGAGTAAACGGATCGAACGTTCCCGCAAAAACCGCCTTATTATTCATTATGCCTCTCCTCCTTCGGATATGATAAAAAAGAAAGCACGGTATTGCCGCAAATTCTTTCGTCTTCTATGAATTTACCGGTTTCAAAACGCACGTTTCTCGAGTGCTCGATAATCAGCGTGCCGTCCGTTGCAAGAACTCCCAGTTCGTCGATTTTGTCCACAATCTCATTTTCCAGACCGCCGGCATAAGGCGGATCCGCAAAAATCAGATCAAAACCTTTGTCTTTAAGCTTTTTAAGCGCAAAAGCAAAATCGACGTTATAAACTTCATACGTTTCAGCAGGAGCATTCACTTTAACGAGATTTTGTCTTATGAGTTTTATGCTTTCCGAATCGTTGTCTATAAAAACCGCCTTGTCCGCTCCGCGACTTAATGCCTCTATTCCCAAAGCGCCCGTTCCGCCGAAAAGATCCAATACTTTGATCCCCTCTTTGTAACCCCTTGACGCAAGAATATTGAAAAGCGTTTCCTTTATCCTGTCGGTTGTAGGCCGTACTTTATCGTTTAACGGGGCAATCAGTTTTTTACCCTTGTATTTTCCGCTTATGACTCTCATGATATCCGGTCCGAAACTTATTCGTAATTACGTATTTCGTTAACGATTTCGATTGCGCGGTTTTTAAGCGAATTGACGCTGTAAACAAAACCTGCAATAAATCCCGCAGATACGATAAGTACCGAAATTCCTACCGACAACAGCGAAAACCAGGAAACGAATCCCATTTCAAGTTTCAAAATTCCCGCGCCCATAAAAATAAGCGTCAGCGGTAAAAAAATCAAAAGCATTAAACCCTGCATCCACTGCTGTTTCAACGCAACGCTCAGAACGGTAAACAAAAGCGCAGAAGCCACAAACGGAATTACATACAGAACAGATTTAAAAGGATTTATTCTTATGCTTGACTTTGCATGAATATCCGACAAAATCGATTTGTTTTTCAATTTATATTCTTTCTCGCCCGCGATTTTTCCTTTCTGAAATTCAACTATAACCGCAGGGGCCGCAAAAACAACGCCGAGCAGAATTTTGACGAATCCGGGAATCTGATCCATTATGAAAATTATACCGAAAACGGAAAAGATGACCGAATACAGGTACATTCCGCAACTGGACAGTAAATATTCGACAACCGGCTTCCTAACTACCAGCTTTTCGACTTTCGTCCCGTTTGATGTTTTTTTAACAGCCATTATTGTCAATCCTCCCGATGACGCGCGTGGGCGTAACTATTACGTCCAACGGTACGTCGTGTTTTTCGAATTCGATTTCTTCGTTCTGCTGCTCGTCGTAAGCAAGTCCGATTTTTATCGTGCGGGCTTCAGAAAGATATCTGTCGTAATATCCGCCCCCGTAACCCAAGCGAAACCTTTTTTCATTAAACGCCAGCATGGGCACAACGGTGACGTCAATATCCTTTTCAGCCTGTAAAAAACAAGCGGAACAATCAGTTAATCCCAAAGCATTACCCAGCTTGTCCGTACGGTCTATTATGTTGATGTCCGATAACTTTACGGGCTTCATAACGTCGCCGAAAGTATAAGGAATAAAAATATCCTTTTTGCCGTACAATCGGGTAATTATTTGCTTCGTATCCGCCTCGCTGCCCATGGACAAATAAAAAAACAGGGAATCGACATTTATTCCCGACAATAATTTTAACACCTTTTGCCTTATTTGGCAATCTTTTTCATTGCGAAAAGGCAATTCATTCCTTATTTTAAGCGCTTTAATCCTTGATTCTTTCTTGTCGGCAGACATAAACTCTCTCCGCTCTTTCGTTTATCATTGTCAATACTTCGTGTGATATAGTACTATGTGTGACACAAATACCGTCAATATCGACATTTTTGCCTAAAATATACGCGCGCTGCCCCACTTTACAGTCTAAACCCGTGACGTCAATCACACATACGTCCATACATACGTTGCCCAAAACGGGACATCTTACGCCGTTAACCGATACAAAATGGTTTTTGATCCTTCTGAACCCGTCGCCGTACCCTACTCTTAAAGACGCGATTTCCATATTTTTTTCGGCAATGAAATCGCCGTATCCTATATGGTCGCCAGCAGAAACTTTACCCGTCCAGATCACATCCGTATAAATTTCCGTTGCCGGCACAACTCCTTTATAACCGTAACCGTACATCGCAAGCCCGGACCTTACCATGTCCAGAAAATATTCATGCGGTAATACAAGGCAATTACTTGCGCAACAGTGCAGCTTTATACCTGAATCTTTTATAGGTGATACTGCGTCAATAAACATTTCAAATTGTTTTTTGCAGCTAATTTCATCCGATTCGTTAAAAAAATGAGTGTACGCCCCATGTATATGCAATCCCTGCTTCTCGGCTGCGGAAAAAACCTTTATGAAATCGCACGCACCGACTCCGAAACGGTTCATACCCGTATTTACGGCAACGGAAACCTCAAAAGCCTTCCCCTTAAGAGCTTCCGCCTCTTCGACCGAGCTTATGGACGGAATCACGTTTTGAGGCAATTTTTCCCCGTTAAAATCATAATTGAAAACGAGTATTTTTTTCTCAATTCCGCTTTTAACAAGGTTTAACGCCTCTTCACGCGTTGCAACGGCAAAACAATCTACATAATCGGAAACGGCCTTTGCGACCTCACACAAGCCGTGACCGTAAGCATTGGATTTTACCACAGCGCAAAAATCGGTATCGGTTACCGACCGGATAAAACGGATATTATGAATAATTGCGGACAAATCGACGCGGACCGTAAGCATAAATTCCCCTCAACGTAAAGACAGAATTCATATGCTTATATATGCTTTGCGGCCGGAACAGGTTAATTTACTTTCAGTACTTATCCATAAATAACGTTTTTAATTTCTTAAACGGATACTTTCCGCAAAAAAACGCCTCACCGAGACTCTTTATGTCGTAACTCTTATCAATCCGAATGTTTTGTTCTTCCGATTTATATACCTTGCGAACTCCGCCAACGGTTTTTATTACAAATATTCCGTTGTTTTCATCGATGACATCGTCGCTCACCCTAATTGCAAAATTCATTTTCTTATTCCGGAAAACATCATAAGAAAACAGCTTTTCGACATTGACTATTCGCATCTGCACAAACGCTGACTTCCGATAAGAAAAATTTTCGCACGTCATGCCCTTAAAATAATTTATTTTTTTGAACGCTCCGTAATTTAAATACGCGTGTTTAGCCACTGCGCCGTTATCAATCGCTAAAAACGCAAAAGGCTTATTCAGTTTGTCATACGCTATATAAATCCCGCCGCCGTCTATTCCCAGTTCTTTAATATAATTTTCAAAATAGCTTTCGTCGTACGATTCAACAAAGTTAAATTCTTTCGAAAATTCTTCGTAGATATTTTTTAAAACGCTTACGTCGCCGTATTCCGCTTTCTTTACCTTATAATCCTTTCCGCCGCAAATTAACATTTTTCCACAATAAGACGCTTCGACAAAGTCATATCTATGGTAATAATTATAATCAAAAGGATATAAAGCGGCAAATACAGTCTGCCCCGTGCGCATATTGCGTAAAGCCCTATTTATAACGTTTGCAACAAGTCCGCGCCCCCTGTATTCGGACAAAGTGGATACCGCGCTTAAATAATCGACCTGAACGTTTTTCCCGAAAAGCTCGGCGCTTTTGGGCACAATATAACAAGCGCTTACAAGTTTTCCGTCAACCTCATAAGTAATAATATTGTTTTCGGGTACGGAAGATATGAAATAAGCGGCGTACTCCTTACTGTCGGACGGGAATCCGTCCATATAAAGCGCTAACAGTTTTTCGTTATTCTGCGACACTTCTACGCTCCTCTGCAAAGTGTTTTTCGCAGAGCATTGCAGGGTTATAGGAAAGCTTTGCACGGCGCAAGCCTTCTATTCCCATGTCCTCTTGCCTGTTTACGAAAGTGCCGTCGGGAAAATATCTAAGTGCGGTCAATTTGTTTATCGCCTGATAAATCCCCACATATTCCGTTAGTCCTTTTTCGAAAATCGTGTGAACGATTCCGTTACTCTCAATCGACGAAACCGAAAACCCTGCGTATTTTCCGTCAATTTTGATAACTGCGATACGCAGGTCGAGCTTTTCGCAATATTTAAAAGCCCTTTCCACCGCTTTCTTTTCCAGATCCAGCGTCGAATGGGACGACTCCTTCTCCCAAACTTCGTATAATGCCATAAGACCTTCGTAATCGTCGGGCGTATAATCGCTTATAGTATAATTATAAGTTGTTTCGAATCTGGTAACGAAATTGCGTTTTGAGTGAAACGCTTTTCCGCGAAGATATTTAAGATCGTCTGAATTATAAATATAATCGTAATCGTTGCGACTGCTTGCCGTAAGAAATTTATCGCGGTCAAGAAGAGCGGCCTGTTCCGGACGAAGCCCGCGCAAACGATAGACAATGCCTTTTTCACGAGCATAATCGGAAATTTTACCGACCGCTTTGAGAAAATCCGAGTCGTTTTTCATATACGGCGGCATGAAAACGATGCTGTTGTAAAACGTATTATAAATATACATTATATCGTCCTCAACCGTCATCATTATCGTGTCGTTAACGTCCCACAAAAAGACTGTTGCAAAATTATATTCCCACCCTAGATCGCTTTTCTTAAGAAAGCTTTGAAACAAACTTTTATCGTCTATAGTTAATTTTCTGAATTCCATGTAATTTTCAGTACCTCAAATAACTGTCAAATGCATTTTCTATATGCTCAACGCGCTTATCGGACGTATATACCTCTATTACGTCGAATCTGACGGCACAGTTGAACAATCTGTATTTTTTTATATATTGCGACGCAACCTGATTTATCTTACGACGTTTCGCGAAATCAACGGCCTCTGCAGCGAAACCGTAATCCTCGTTAAATCTGGTTTTAACTTCTATAAATACAACGTAACCGCCGTGCGCCGCTATTATGTCGATTTCGCCGATTTCGGTGGTAAAGTTAAGGTCGATTATTTCATACCCCTTGTTTTTCAGATATTGAACGGCAATCTCCTCACCCGATTTACCCTTTAACTTGGTGCTGATCATAAATCGGACCTCTTAAAATTCTTAATGAAAGTTTTTCTGTGTATCGGACACGGACCAAACTTTTTAAGCGCCGCTATATGTTCCGCCGTACCGTATCCCTTGTTTTTCGCAAAGCCGTACTGCGGATAAATAAGGTCATACTCTCTCATAATTCTGTCCCTTGTGACCTTTGCCAATACCGACGCCGCGGCAATATTGTAACTTTGCGCGTCGCCTTTGATAATGGATTTAACGGGCACGGAAACGTTTAACTGAACCGCGTCGATCAAAACGAGTTCGGGCTTTACCGACATGCTTTCAATACACTCGGTCATAGCGCGCTTCGTCGCACGCAAAATATTTATTTCGTCGATAACATCATGCGGAATTATGCTTATCTTATAGACTCCCGAAGCGGTTATTTCGCCGTAAAGTCTTTCCCTTTTTGCTTCGGAAAGTTTTTTACTGTCGTTTATACCGTCTATCATGCGGTCAAGCGGCAACATGCAGCACGCAGCCACTACCGGACCTGCCAAAGGGCCTCTTCCCGCCTCGTCCACGCCTGCGATAAAGTTAACGCTGAAATTTTTATCGAAATCGAAAAGGTTTTGCGTCATGCTTCATCCGCCTTATCCAAAGTAATTTTTCCAAGACGCCCTTTCCTGAAGTCGTCAAGAAGCGCCACAGAAGCGCGTTCAACGTCGGGTGCGCCGCCCTTAAGCAAAAATGACCTGCTTAAAGCCACCTGTTCAAGATCCTTTTCTCCTGAATCGGAAGGAGAAAATCCGTACCTTATGGAAACAGCCTCCGGTTTCATTAAGGCAAGCTCCGACAAAAGCTGAACCGAAAGCTCGAAAGTGTCGACTACTTCGTCTTTAATGCTGCCCAAATACGCAAGATGACGAGCTGAAACCTGATCGTTAAGCTTAGGATAAAGCGTCCCCGGCGTATCCAGGACTTCGACGTATTCTCCCACGCGGAACCATTGCTTGCCGCGAGTAACGCCAGGCTTATTGCCGGTTACGGCTTTGGCTTTGCCCAACAAATTGTTTATAAGAGTGGATTTTCCCGTATTCGGCACGCCTATCACCATTGCTTTTATGGTTGTCCTGACGTTTTTTAAGGCATATTTACGAATCTTTTCGCCGCATAGTTTTTTAATTATGCTGAGTACGGACGCGGTGCTTTTAGAAACGGTGCTGTTGACGACGACAGCTTCGCTTTTGACGCCTGACAGAAACTTAGCCCATTTCAAAGTTTCCTCATCGTCGGCAAGATCGCTTTTATTAAGCACGTAGACTACGGGCAATTTTTCTATATAACGCGCAAAATCGGGGTTAATACAGCTTTTGGGTGCACGAGCGTCCAAAACGTATATTAAAACGTCGATAAGCCTGATGTTTTCCTCTATCATGCGTATCGATTTTGTCATATGCCCGGGATACCAGTTTATTACGGCCATTATTCCTCTCCGACTAAATCAGGTCTGTTCTTTTTGGTTATTATCAAAGACTGTTCTTTACGCCACTTCTCTATATTGGCGTGATGTCCGCTAAGAAGAACTTCCGGCACGGAAATACCTTTGAAAACCTGCGGACGGGTATATTGCGGATATTCCAGCTTACCGTCCGAAAAGGACTCCTCCGACACGGATTCGGAACTTCCCAAAACTCCTTCCACATAACGCGCGACACAATCCACCAGAACCATTGCGGGCAGCTCTCCGCCTGTAAGAACGTAATCGCCGATGGAAATTTCGTCGTCGAAGCAAAGATCAAGTACGCGTTGGTCCACGCCCTCATAATGCCCGCACAGCAACAATAAGTCGCGATTTTCAGCTGCAAGCCGTTTGACTAAAGGCATGTTAAGCGTTTTACCTTTGGGCGACATATAAATTCTGTACGCCTTATGCAAAGGGTCTACGGCATTGACCGCGTCGAATATCGGCTGAGGAAGCATAACCATACCTGCACCGCCGCCGAAAGGATAGTCGTCGCACTTATGATGCTTATCTGAAGAATAGTCCCTGATATCCGTAACGCGTATATCAAGGATGTTGTTTTCGACGGCTCTTCCGATAATGCTGGACTTAAGCGGAGCAAACATTTCCGGAAAAAGCGTAAGAATGTCAATCTTCATAGACGCAAACCTCGTCAAAAACATTTTTTTTGACTAAAACGACGCCGCTTTCGACATCCACTTTAACGATCATTTTTTTAAGAAAAGGAAATCTTAAAGTTTTTCTGCCGTCCGTGACGGTAAAAACGTCCGCCGCGCCGTACTGGCTGACGTCGGTGATTTTACCTTTTTCGTCACCGTCGTCCGTAAACAGCTTACAACCGATTATATCCGCAATGAAATAGCTGCCTTCTTCAAGCGGAACGGCGTTAACCCTGTCGATTTCTATGAACAGGTCTTTAAGATTTTCCGCTTCGTTACGGTCGGAAACGCCTGCGAGTTTCAGATAGACGAAGTCACCGTCCACACGGCAACTTTCCATTTTGTACGGACGGGATTTTATATAAGCTATTTTCAGTTTTTTAAATCGCTCCGGGTTATCGGTAATGGGCCTGACTTTAATTTCGCCCCTGATTCCCACGGCGCGTACCACTTGCCCTATAGTAATAAAATCGTTCATATCTTTCCTCGCCGAAAAAACTTATGCTGCCTTATATTAAATTAGAGAGCGTGAAAGCCCTCTAATAAAACGCGTATTATTGCTCGTCCGCTTCAAGAATGACAATCGAATACTTGACGCCTTCTTTGCCGCCTGCAGCTTTAACGATCGTCCTTATTGCCTTGGCAATTCTTCCGTCCTTACCGATGACTTTGCCCATATCGGCCTTGTCAACCTTGACGTTTATTGTGTTATCGTTATCCGCGGTGACGACGACTCCGTCTTTGTTTTCGACAAGCTCGCTCACCAAAAATTTAACAAGTTCTACCATATAAAACCTCGTGTCCGCAGGAAAACTACGCCGAAAACATAAATCGGCATCAATAAAAATTATCCCGCGAAAAATACGGAAAAATCCGCTTTTAACCGCTTTGCCCTAATTACTCGCCTTTCTTCTTTTTGACGGCTTTGGTTTTTGCGGGCATAGCCTTTGCCTGAAGAAGTCCTGCGCTTACAAGCAAAGCACGTGCGGTGTCGGTAGGCTGAGCGCCGTCGGCAATCCACTTATTTGCCTTTTCGGCGTCGATCTTGATTTCGGCGGGTTCGGTTTTAGGATTGTAAGTGCCGATTACCTCGATGAACTTGCCGTCGCGCGGAGCCCTTGAGTCCGCAACCACCACTCTGTAAAAAGGCGATTTTTTATCGCCCAAACGGGTAAGTCTGATTTTTACTGCCATTGTTCTATTCTCCTTGAAAAAAATATTTTACTTATTAAAACGCAGAAATTATCTGCAAATAATAACGTCTTAAAAAGGAAACTTGCGTTTCCCGCCCTTCATGTTGAAAGAGCCGTTCTTCATCCGTTTCATCAGTTCCTTTGTCTGATCGAACTGTTTAAGAAGCTGATTTACATCCTGAATAGTGGTCCCGCTTCCGTCGGCGATACGCTTTCTGCGGGAAGATTTAATGATTTCGGGCTTATCGCGTTCCTGCTTGGTCATGGAGTGAATTATGGCCTTGAATTTCTCCATGCGTGCTTCGTCAATGTCCTTTTCGGACAATTTAAGATTGCCTAATCCCGGAATCATGCCGATAAGATCGCTCATATTGCCCATCTTTTTCAGACTTTCGAACTGGACAAGAAAATCGTCGAGAGTGAAACTCGCCTCGCGGAATTTCTTCTCCATTTTCTTCATTTCCTCTTCGGAAACGGCGGACTGAGCTTTTTCAATCAAGGTAAGCACGTCGCCCATTCCCAGAATCCTCGACGCCATGCGGTCGGGATAAAAGGGCTCGAGATCGCCGGACTTTTCGCCGATACCGCAGAACTTTATCGGTTTTCCCGTGACGGCTTTTATGGATAACGCCGCACCGCCGCGAGTATCGCCGTCCAGCTTTGTCAGAATCACGCCCGTAATGTCAAGCTGCTCGTTAAACGTTGTGGCAACGGTTACGGCGTCCTGACCGGTCATTGCGTCGACGGTAAGCAGAATTTCAGTCGGCGAAGTCGCCTTTTTGATCTCCTTAAGCTCATCCATAAGCGCCTCGTCTATATGAAGGCGCCCTGCGGTATCGATAATAACCGTATCGTAACCTTTTGAATTTGCAACGTCTATGGCTTCTACGGCGGTTTTTGCGGGCTTTTGAGTGCCGCGCTCGTAAACCTCGGTATTTACGCTTTTGCCCACTATTTTAAGTTGGTTTATTGCTGCGGGCCGATAAATGTCGCAACCTACAAGTAAGGGCTTTTTGCCTTGTTTGATAAGGTACTGGGAAAGCTTTCCGCACATTGTGGTTTTGCCCGCGCCCTGAAGACCGCAAAGCATAATTACCGTTGGCGGTTTTGACGAAACCTCAAGCTTGGAATTCGTACTTCCCATAAGCTCAATAAGCTGGTCATTGACAAGTTTGACTACCTGCTGACCGGGAGTAAGACTTTTGAGAATCTGCTCCCCCACCGCTTTTTCGCTTACACGTGCAATAAAATCCTTAACCACGCCGAAGTTGACGTCCGCCTCCAATAAAGCGATACGGATTTCACGCATTGCCTGCTTGATTTCCAGCTCGGTCAATTTTCCGCGCGATTTAAGTTTGCTGAAAATATGATTTAATTTTTCGCTGAGACCGCTGAATAAAGCCATGTCTACCCCTCTAATTTTTGTTTAAGACGCTTAAGAATACTTAATGCGCCGTCGCAATCGCCTTTTTCCAAACTGAGTATAGCTTCAAGTACGCTTTCTTCAAAAGTTCGGGTTTTCGCCGCAACTCCCAGCTTGTCCTCATAAAACTTAAGCTGTTCAACCGCTTTAACGATAACGTCGCGTACCGCTTGCCTCGATACGCCCGTATTTTCGGCAATCTCCGCAAGCGAAAGGTCATAGTCATAATAATTGCGAATAATCTCGCGTTGATGCGGCGTAAGCAAAACTCCGTAAACGTCGTTAAGCCCGCTTATACTTAAATCTTTTTTCAACGCGCGCCCCTCTTAACAAAAAAGTGTAAAGCCTATAGACTTTACACTTAGATAATACTACTTTTTAACGATGGTGTCAAGCGTTTTTATTCAAAAATTGCGTTTACGAACGAAACGGAATCGAATTCTTCAAGGTCGTCAATCCCCTCGCCCACGCCTATATAGACAACGGGAACCTCCAGATCGCCGGCAACGGCAAGCACAACGCCGCCTTTTGCTGTTCCGTCAAGCTTTGTCAGAATTATTCCGTCGACATCCACGGCTTCGTTGAAAATATCCACTTGCGACAAAGCATTCTGTCCGGTGGTCGCGTCCAGAACGATATAGTTAAGATACATGGCTTCGGGCATTTCACGCCTTATAATACGCGAAATCTTTCCCAGTTCGTCCATCAGGTTTTTTTTGTTGTGAAGTCTGCCGGCGGTATCCACCAGGATTACGTCGTCGCCCTTTGCCTTGGCGCTTGTCAGCGCGTCAAACACTACGGAGCCCGGATCCGCGCCTTCCGCCTGCTTGACGATTCTTACCCCGGCACGCTCCGCCCAAACGGAAAGCTGATCGGCGGCAGCCGCGCGGAAAGTATCGGCGGCAACAAGCAAAACGCTTTTACCCTCTTTTTTGAACTTTTTGGCAAGCTTTCCCATGGCGGTAGTTTTGCCCACTCCGTTAACGCCCGACACCATGATGACAAGCGGATATTCATACTCGGGCGCGGGATTTTCGTCCAGGATATCAACCATTATGCGCTTAAGTTCTTCCTTTACGTCGGCGCGATCCCGCAACAGTTTTTCGTCAACGACGTCGCGAAGTTCGGTAAGAATACGTTCGGTGGTGGCAGCGCCCACGTCGGAAGAAAGCAAAATATATTCAAGTTCGTCGTAAAAGTCGTCGTCAAGCGCGCCGCCCGTAAACAGTTTGTTAAGTTTATAAGCGATGACGTCCTTGGTTTTTTTAAGCCCCGCTTTGATTTTTGCAAAAAGTCCCATTTGAATTCTCCGAAAATTATGTATCAAACAGCGGCGACCGCGTCTTCAAGTTTGACGGACACGATTTTGCTTACGCCCTTTTCCTCCATGGTCACGCCGTAAAGACTGTCGGCAAGCTCCATGGTGGGTTTACGGTGCGTGATTACGATAAACTGCGTGTCCTCGCTGAAACGGCGCAGATATTTGGCGAAACGGTTTGCGTTTGCGTCGTCCAAAGCCGCCTCGATTTCGTCCAGCAGACAGAACGGCATGGGCTTAAGCTTAAGTATGGCGAACAGAATCGCGATAGCGGTAAGCGCTTTTTCACCGCCAGACAAAAGCGAAATAGACTGAAGTTTCTTTTCGGGCGGCTGAGCCTTTATCTCTATACCCGCTTCAAGAGGATTTTCGCTGTCCAAAAGCTCGAGGTCCGCATTACCGCCGTTAAATAATTCCTTGAAAATCTTGATGAAGTTGGAGCGGATCTGCGCAAACTGAGTACTGAACCGCGCCAGCATTTCATCGGAAAGATCCTTGATTATCTTCATAAGATCGCTTTCCGCTTTTTCCAGATCTTCTTTTTGCGCGTTAAGTTCGTTATACTCTTCGGAAACGGTTTTGCTCATCTCGATAGCGTCCACGTTGACGTTGCCCAGCGCGTTCATCGCGCGTTTCAGGCGTGCGGTTTCCTGAATTCCTTTGGTTGCGTCGTAATTTTCTTCTTTAAAAGCCAGGCAGTCTTCGTATTCGAGATTATATTCCTCCCTGACGCGCTGTTCCATCTGCTCGATATCCGTATCGACTTTGAGAAGCAGCATCTCCTCGCGGCTTTTGTTTTCGCGCAGAGTCTGAAGCTCGTTCATAAGGTCAAGTCTGGTCTTGTCCACCGATGCGACTTTTTCCTGCAATGACTCCTTATAAGAATCGAAATGCGCAAGTTTTTCCTTGATTTGAACTATTCTCTTTGCATCCGCGCTTTCGTCGCGCTGCTCGTCAGACTGGATTCCCTTTTCTATCGTGGAAATCTGCGATTTGTTTTCGTTGATTTCTTCGTTGTTGGTCTCTATTTCGGAGGCTACAGCGGCGATATCCGCCTGCATTCGCTGAATATCGTTTTCAAGAGTCTTTACCGCGCTTTCCAGTTCCGCCGCGGCAAGACGCGCGCTTGTCAGCTTTTCCTGCAATTCGTCGCGACTGGTTTTAAGCTGATCGTACTTCTTTTGCCGGGTTTCGTCGTCCTGCTTTGCGTTTTGCTTTTTGCTGGTGATAAGTTCCTCAAGCTCACCCACGCTGTTGATATCCGCGTTAATCTTTTCTATGCGAAGCTTATCCGCGTTGCCTGAGGAAACAAGATCCGTCACTACGCGCTTGCGAGCATCGATGTCGGAAGCGAGTTTGTTTTTCGCCTCGGTTTTAGCCGCTATCTGAAGGTCTGCTTCGTGAATATTCTGCTGCGTCTGCTTAATTAAGGACTGTACCGCATCAAGCTCGGTTGCACACTTGTCTTTCTTGTCGTTAAGACGCGCTAACTCCGCCGTCAGATTTTTTACCGTTTCTTCAAGTTCCTTCAATTCACGGTCATGGCTGAAGATGTTGGCGATATCGTTTTTCTTGCTTCCGCCCGTAATGGCACCGAAAGGATTTATGATGTCGCCTTCCAGCGTAACTATTTTAAATCCGTAACCCGTGGATTTGGCCAGCGACACGGCGGTATCGAGATTGTTAACGATGACCGTATTTCCGAGAAGTCCTCTTATTATACCGTCGTATTTACGGTCGTATCTGACAAGATCCGACGCAACGCCGAAAACGCCTTCCGCTTTAAGCGCGCGGTCGAACCGAGAATCCAGATACCTGGGCCTAATGGAAGTCATGGGAAGAAAAGTAATTCTTCCGTACTTCATTTTTTTGAGGTATTCTATAATGAATTTTGCGGCGTCCTCGTCACGCGTGACTATATTTTGCATGGACTGCCCTAAAGCAGTTTCGATTGCCGTTTCAAACTTGGCGTCCATGCTTATAAGCTGAGCGACGATTCCTTCAATCCTGGAATTAAGCTGAGCGTTCTTTTTGGCGTCGTTCATCAGATTGCGTATGCTGAACGCGAATCCGTCGTACGCCTCGCGCATTTCGTGCAGAATTTTGCGTCTGGATTCCGCGGTATAAAATTTCTCGTTCAGTTTATCCAGCCTTGCCGTAGTTTCGTTTGCCTCTGCAAGCAATTCGTTATTTCGCTTGTATGCACTTTGAAGCTTTTCCCCAAGCTCGTTTTTAAGAGCGGCAACGGATTTAAGCCCCTCCGTCAGCTCCTTAAATTCGGTTTCATCGCGATTTAAAAGCTCGGTTTCGGAAGCAATGCGTTTATCGTTTTCTTCCACCGAAGACGAAAGCGCGTCGCGCTCGGCAAGCAATCTTGACATGTTTGCCTTGATGTCCGCAAGCCTGTCCATCGCTTCCATCAAAGCCTGTTTGCTGTTTTGGGCAGCATTTTCGTCGCGCGTAAGTTTTTCCACCGCCTCAAGATATCTCTGACGGTAGTTTTCCACTTCAGTACGCGCGTTATCAAGCAGATTTTCGCGCTCGGCCCGCTCCGTCTTAGCTTTTTCGACGGCTTTCAAGGTATCCGAATACCTATTGTCGAGTGCTTCGTTCGCCTCTTCGAGTCTGCGGTTACGGTCGAAAAGAGCGGATAAACGCTCCTTAAGCACTTTCATGTCGCCCGCCTGCTTCTCCATTCCCACGGTAAGGGTAAGCAACTCCTCCCTAAGGGCGTTTATGTTTTTGTCGATGGAATTAAGATCGTACATCGACTCGTTGTAGGAAGCGACAGCCGCCTCATACGACTTCTGCTTTAAGTCTATTTCTTCCGTAATGCCGTTAAGGCGACCGTTTATGACTTCCTTTGCCTGCGATGCGGTATCGTATTGATGAATATAAGTATTGATTTCATGATGCTTAAGACTGTCGCGCATGTCCAGCCATTTGCGCGCCGTTTCCGCTTGTTTCATTAAAGGTTCAAGCTGACGCGACTTTTCTTCCAGTATGTCCGTAATACGCGTAAGATTATCGCGGGTGCGCATCAGCTTACGCTCCGAATCCACCTTCCTGGCTTTGAATTTGGATATGCCGGCAGCTTCCTCGAAAATCTGACGACGGTCCTCGGGCTTTGCAGAAAGAAGTTCGTCAATTCGGCCCTGTCCGATTATGGAGTAGCCTTCCCTGCCCATTCCGCCGTCGCGCAACAGGTCCACAATATCCTTAAGTCTGCAAGGGGTACGGTTAAGCGCGTATTCGCTGTCGCCGTTTCTGTACAGTTTGCGCGAAAGCACCACTTCTTCGTAATCCAGAGAAGGAAACAGTTTTTCACTGTTGTCGAAAACAAGCGCCACTTCGCAGTACGACATGGATTTGCGCTTTTCGGTACCGTTAAAAATGACGTCCTGCATGGAATTGCCGCGCAGAAGTTTTGCGGACTGCTCGCCAAGCACCCACCTTATACTGTCGGCAACGTTGCTTTTGCCGCAGCCGTTGGGGCCCACTATCGCCGTTACGCCGGAGCCGAATGGAATTTCGTACTTATCGGCAAACGATTTGAACCCGTATATCTCTATCCTCTTGAATTTCAAAGCCTTTCTGCCCTCTTTGCAAATATTTAATCAGTCAAAAATTAATATCGTAATAAAATCTTATTGCCGTGCCGCAACCGTAGTTAAAGCGACAAGGCTGATTTTCATCATTTGAATTAAGCCGTTCGTTGCAGGTTAAACAACATAAAAAATCCGATTACCCGCCATGATTATTATATCACAGCGGGCATTTGTTTGTAAAGCGGTAATACCTTAACTTTTGATTTTGGAAAGCGCTTCCTTAGCCGCGTTCTGCTGCGCCTTTTTCTTGCTTGAACCTTCCCCGCGGCCGTAAACCACTCCGTCTATTTTTACGCAAACGCGAAAAACGGGACGGTTGCCCGCGGTTTCCTCGTCTTCATATTCGGGTTTAACGCCTTTACGGTATTTTTGAGTGTAAACCTGAAGCTCTGACTTATAATCGGAGGAATTAAGTCCGCTTGTGAGATTGCGTTTAAGAAATTCGCGCGGGGCGGAAAGCTGTCTGCCGCAATCGATATAAACGGCGGCAAGAAGCGATTCGAAAAGGTCGGATTTTACTTTAGGGGAATTGTTTATATCGTTGACGGCGCCCTTGCCTATGCGCAAGTAACCGAATATGCCCATTTCGTCCACGGCTATGCAAAGCGGCTCCTTAGACACGATCTTGGAACGAATTTCGGTCATTTCACCCTCATCTTTCTGCAGTCTGAAATAAAGTTCCTCCGATACGAGGAAGTCGAGAATAGCGTCGCCCAAAAACTCCAGTCTGTCGTAGCTTGCCGCGCAATCGCGGTTTTCGTTCAAATAACTGGAATGTGTAAAAGCCGTTTCCAACAAACTCTTGTCCGCGAAAACGTAGCCTATTTTGCTTTCTATACTTTTAACGTCTTTTTCAGTCATGGACGTTTCCGCTTGCCTCGTTTTTGTCGCTCTCAGAAGGGACGATGGCGGATTTTATGCTGTCGACCAGTTTAAGAGCGTTAAGGTCAAGAACCTGTTTTACGCAGGCCGTTACCGATTTTGCGTTTGAAGAACCGTGCGATTTTATCAAAATTTTCTCCACACCCAAAAATGCCGCGCCGCCGAATGCGTGATAGTCCATTGCCGACTTTAAATTGCCCAGCGCTTTTTTCATAAGCAATGCGCCGATTTTAGCGGAAAAAGACCCCATTACCTCTTTTTTCATGGTCTTCATCACCATGGACGCAGTACCTTCTATGGACTTAAGCAAAACGTTGCCGACGAAACCGTCGCAAACCAGTACGTCGTAATTGCCGCTTAACGCGTCGCGCGCTTCCATGTTGCCCACGAAATTCAACGGCAGCTGTTTAAGGCGGCTAAATACCTCATGAGTCAGTTCGTTACCTTTTTTATCTTCGGTTCCCACGGATACAAGGGCAACTCTCGGATTTTCTACGCCGCAGGCTTTCATGTAATTATTACCCATAAGCGCAAACTGGACAAGATATTCAGGACGGCAATCCACGTTGGCTCCGCAATCGATAATACACACCTTTCCGCCTTTCATGGTGGGAAGAAGCGGGCACAAAGCGGGTCTGAGCACCCCTTTTATCCTGCCGATCTTGAAAATTCCGCCCGCAAGCACCGCACCCGTGCTGCCCGCGGAAATCATTCCCACGACTTCCGGGTCGGATTTGGTAAGCTCAAGCGCGCGCACAAGCGAAGAGTTCTTTTTCGTCCTTATAGCTACGGTAGGCGACTCATTGTTGGAAACAAGTTCTTTCGCGTCCTCCGCTGCTATACGGCTTTTGTCGAAATCATACTTGTTTAGTTCTTTGCCGATCGCGTCGGCGTCACCCGTAAGAATCAACATAAAGTCGCTTTTTATGCTTAAAGAGTCTACTGCGCCCTTTACAATCTCCTCAAAGCCTTTATCCGCGCCCAACGTGTCGATAACGATTTTAATCATGATGAAAAATCCTTTAAACGTATAAAATTAGCCCCGTATAACTTACGGGGCCGACCGATATGGAATCAACCTTATTCTTTATCCTGTTTAACTTCTATGCTTCTGGACTTGTCGTAATATCCGCAAGCTTTGCATGCCCTGTGGCTGAGTTTGGGTGCATGACACTGCGGACACTCACCGACGGCAGGAGCTTCGATTTTCCAATTAGCGTATCTTGAATTGCTAGCCTGCTTGGAAACTTTATGTTTCGGGACTGCCATAATAAGCACCTCCTGTTTGTAAGAATGTTTGCTTTACTTAAATCGCTATACTATTATAAGGTAAAAGGCTTATTTTGTCAACGGAATTTAAGCCGAAATCAAAAAGATTTACCGTTTGAAAAGAATTTGCTGCGGGAATATTTAATATATTTCCGATAAAACGTCGAGGCGAATGAAAAAGATTTACAGATATTTAATAAGACCGTTTTCAGTATCGAAGGCGGCAATCCTGTCCTTAAGCACAATTTCGCTTAAAGCGGCATCCTCAGCGTATTGGTTTTCGTAATTTACTATATAAACCCGTTCAGCCAATTCCCCGTCAAACGTATAAGAACGAATCAGCGCACAGGAATTAAGATCCTCCTCCGCTACGTCGCCGGCGTCGTGACCGTATCCCAGCAACAATACGGAAACATTTTCTCCGCAATATTTATAACCGGCAAATTCGTTTATGCCCACAGGTTCAAGAAAAGCATACTCTTTCGGCACTTCATCCGAAAATCTGTAGAAAGGAATATCTTTGTCGAGAAGGTAGTACATTCCCGAATAATCCTCGCTTTCAGGAAAATATACCGCGCTTACTTTGTATTTTTCGTTTATTTTCGCAATTGCCGCTGCAGTTTCGGCGGTTAATGAATTTACGAAAATCGCGTCCAGTTGTTTACCGCGCACGGAGTACATCATTTCATTGACGGAATAATAATTTCTTACGTCGCCTACCAAGTAAATTTTTCCGTCGTTTCTTATAAGCGAAGTGACCGAACCGTACTCTTCGCAGGAAATTAAGTTGTATTGCGCCGAAAGCGGTACGTTCATGAAAATCACTCCCGACACGGTTAGCAATATGCAGGCAATTATGACGAGAGGCTTAAACTTTCTCATCATAAAGAATTTACTGCACAGAAAATAAAGTACGAAGACGGTAAACAGCAACGAAACGGCAAAGATTCTTAGGTCCGCCAATGGCAGCCCTGAAACGAATTCCGCAACGGTGTCCACAAGCGCAAGCGGGATTCCCGCAACAGATAAGACAATGCCCGCGGAAGGAATCAGCAAGACTACCGCCAGCCCGAAGACTATTGCGATAAACGCCACCGTGACCAGCGGTATGACAAGCATATTGGTAAACACCGAATATGTGGGAAACGTATGAAAATATATGAGTATTATAGGAGTAATTCCCGTCTGTGCGGACAGTGACGCTGAAAGCGACGAAGACAGAAAAGAAGGCAATATTTTAGAGAATATTCTGGAAAACGAGCGGCTGAAAAGCAGGATTCCGAACACGGCGGCCACACTCATCTGAAAACCGACGTCGAAAAGATACAGCGGTTTTAAGGCAAGTATAAGGGAAACGGCGAAACAAAGCGCGTTCAAAGTGTCCTTCTGCTTGCCGAAAGTCATTGCTGCAAGCCCCGTCAGACACATTACTGAAGCGCGTACGACGGAAGGCGAAAAGGACGCAAGAAAACAGTAAAACGCCAGAACAAAAGAAGTTACAGTAAGGCTGACGATTTTGCCGGCGTGAAGAATTTTAAGCAGAAACCCCACGATAAGCGTCACAAAACCGATGTGAAGACCCGACACCGCCAGAATGTGTCCCAGACCGCTTACGCTGTAATAATTCCTTACGTCATCCTCCACCGAGCCCTTTTCGCCTGTAATCATGCCGAAAGCGACAGGTCCGTAAGCGCCTAAATTTTCGTTAAGCCTATCGCTCATGTCGTTTTTGAGGCTATCAAAGAAATCGGGTTCCGCTTTAATGAATTCGATTGCGCTTTCACGGGCTTCCGCGTAATATCTTATGTTGTTGCGATAAGAATATCCGTCGGTGTCGCCTTCAAAAATATCGTTGAAATTTGCTTCGGATTTAAAATAAATTCTGTCGCCTCGCCTTAGAAAAGACGCTGTTACGCCGTCTTCGACATTAACCGTAAGATATACGTTGCCCTTAACGCTTTCACCGTTAGCAAGAACGTCCGTAATCAGAAACGCCGCCGAAAACGTATCGAAAGACACCTCCGAAACTTTGCCTGTAAAATTGTATTCGCGGTTTTCGTCAAGCTGATTAACCCAGTTGCTTTTTACGGTCAGCACACCCGCGCCCGATGCTATCGTAACTACGGCGCACAAAACTAAAGCAGTACACTCCACCGCTTTGTCCCTTGCAGCATAAAGTATTATAAACGCAACGAAGATAAGCGAAAACACGCCTAAGCAAATAACCGCTTGCGTTAAGCCGAGATAATTTGACGACAATATCGCAATTATTGCCGAAATTGCAGTAAAAAGAAAACATCTGAAATTGATTACTTTTCGCATAATCAATCCTTAATCTTCGGTAGAAATGAAATTTTGCGGCAAATAAAAACCCGCTTTACACAATAAAGTCTGTCATAAAGTCTTTATAAAAGCGTCAAAGGCAAACCGTAAAATCCGCTTTTGACGCTTCAAAAATTTTTACAAATTACTTATGTTTTCATAAAGAGGATAAGCGGCGCAAAGTTTCCGGACCTCCTCTTTGACGAAAGGCACTGCTGCTTCTTTTTCCTTGATGACTTTTGCAATCAGCGCGCCTACCAGCGTCATGTCCTTTTCCTTAAATCCTCTCGTCGTTGCGGCGGGAGTACCCAGTCTTATACCGCTGGTAATAAACGGCGTTTGCGGATCGTTAGGAATGGCGTTTTTGTTGGCTGTAATGTTGCATTCGTCCAGAAGGTGCTCTATTTCTTTACCCGTGGTGCCGTAATCGTTGACTTTAACCAGCATAAGGTGGTTATCCGTGCCGCCCGATACCAGTTTTATGCCGTTTTCGGTTAACGAATCGGCAAGTGCGGCGGCATTTAAAACAACCTGCTTCTGATAAGCCTTGAATTCGTCGGTCAATGCCTCTTTAAATGCGACGGCTTTGCCCGCTATAACGTGCATCAAAGGTCCGCCCTGAGTGCCCGGGAACACCGCTTTATCGATTTGCTTAGCAAGCGCCTCTTTGCACATGATCATTCCTCCGCGCGGTCCTCTCAGAGTTTTGTGCGTAGTCGTGGTCACAACGTCCGCATAAGGAACGGGCGACGGATGAAGTCCGGCTACCACAAGGCCCGCAATATGCGCGATATCCACCATGAAATAAGCGTTGACTTTATCGGCGATTTCGCGTAAACGCTTAAAGTCTATAATTCGCGGATAGGCGCTTGCGCCCGCAAGCAAAAGCTTGGGTTTATGCTTCAAAGCAAGCTCCTCTACCTTATCGTAATCGATCGTTTCGGTGACGTCGTCCACTCCGTAAGAAACGATATTGTATTCTTTGCCGGAAATATTTACGGGACTGCCGTGCGAAAGATGCCCGCCGTGAGCAAGACTCATGCTTAACACCGTGTCGCCGACGTTCAACAGCGCGAAAAAGGTCGCAAGATTTGCGTTTGCGCCGCTGTGGGGCTGGACGTTTGCATGCTCGCACCCGAAAAGTTTTTTGGCGCGCTCTATTGCAAGCGTTTCCACCTCGTCTACATACATGCATCCGCCGTAATATCTTTTCCCGGGATAACCCTCGGCATACTTATTGGTCAGATGCGAACCGACTGCCGCCATAACGGCGGGGCTGACGAAATTTTCGCTGGCGATAAGCTCGATGTTGCTTTGTTGACGAACAAGTTCACGCTTCATGGAAGCGGCAACCTCGGGGTCCACAGAGGAAACGAGTTTAAGATCGATCATTTGTATTTTCTCCTTGTAGTAAGTTGATAACTGAAGTAATCCGCGTCACGTATTTCTTAGAATAATAAAGTCTGTCCGCGATAAACACTGCCATAAGTCCGACAGCCAGCCCTATGAACGCGAAAAGAACGCACAAAAGCTCGCTGTCAAAGATGTTTACAGCAATAATCAAAGCGGCGACAAGCGCGGCAATCGGCACGACGAACAGCGTCAAAAAAGCGGTGAAAGGTTTAGGCGGAGGCGGCAAAACGGTTACTTCGTCCCCAAGCTTTGCACCCGCCTCGTTAATCGCGGTAACAATAACGGTTTTCTTTGAGGCAAATATGCACGCCTTGCACCCCTCGCAGGCAGGGGATCTTTCAATCTCCACCTTTGCGGCGCCGCCCTTAATCCGGACGACTTTACCTGTCTTTATTTCTTCGCAATCACTCATTTACTTTTATTGAAAGTTCTTTAAGCTGCTTGGGCTCCACTTTGGAAGGAGCGTCCGTCATAAGGTCGGAAGCATTCTGAACTTTGGGGAAAGCGATGACGTCCTTTATGTTATCGGTCTTACTGAGCAACATGATAAGTCTGTCCAGTCCGAATGCAAGACCGCCGTGAGGAGGCGTGCCGTAATTGAACGCGTTTACGAAGAAGCCGAAACGTTCCTCAATCTGTTTATCGTCGAATCCCAGAACGTTGAACATTTTTTTCTGTACGTCGCGCGAATGAATTCTTATGCTGCCGCCGCCCGCTTCCTGGCCGTTTATGACAAGGTCGTAAGCCTTTGCGCGCACTTTAAGCGGCTGAGTATCAAGAAGCGGAAGGTCCTCGGTTTTAGGCGAAGTAAACGGGTGATGCACTGCCACGCAACGCTTTTCCTCCGCGCTCCATTCAAGCATCGGGAAGTCGGTCACCCACAGAATATCGTAATAGCTGTCGTCAATAAGCCCCGCAATTTCGGCAAGGTGCAGTCTCAGCGCGCCCAGAGTTGCGTAAACGACGTCGTTTTTATCCGCGCAGAAGAAAATTATGTCGCCGGTTTCGGCGTTTGCGGCTTTAAGTATCGCGTTCACGGTGCTTTCGTCCATGAACTTGGTTATCGCAGACTGGATACCCTCCTCTTTCATGGCAATCCAGGCAAGTCCTTTGGCCCTGTAGGTCTTTACGAATTCGCCCAAAGCGTCGACGTCGCGGCGGGAAAGAATGGGATTCTGACTCTTATAAAATCCCTTTGCGTTTATAAGACGAACGCTTCCCCCGTTTTTGACGGCGGACGTAAACACCTGAAATCCGCAGTCCTTTACTATATCGGAAACGTCGACAAGCTCCAGACCGAAACGCGTGTCGGGCTTATCGGAACCGAATCTGTTCATAGCCTCGGCATAGGTCATGCGCCTTACGTTTTCGGGAATGTCGTAGCCGATGCAATCCTTGAAAACTTTACGGATCATTCCTTCCGCGATGCGCATTACGTCCTCTTCCTCGTCGACAAAGGACATTTCCATGTCAATCTGGGTGAACTCCGGCTGACGGTTTGCCCTTAAATCCTCGTCACGGAAACATCTTGCAATCTGAAAATATCTGTCGAAGCCGCTGATCATCAAAAGCTGTTTGTAAAGCTGAGGCGACTGCGGCAACGCGTAAAACTCACCGGGGTGGACTCTTGACGGTACAAGATAATCCCTTGCGCCTTCGGGCGTGGATTTACCAAGGAAAGGCGTTTCTATCTCCAAAAATCCGTTGTCGTAAAGATAGTTGCGCGCGATTTCGCAAACCTTGCTTCTTAAACGCATTCTTTCCTGGAAAGACGCATTTCTTAAATCCAGATATCTGTATTTAAGCCTTATCGCCTCGTTAGCGGCGGAATTGTCCTCTATCGCAAAGGGAGGAGTGTCAGCGTCGGAAAGAATTTTAAGCTCGTCCGCGACAAGCTCCACTTTACCTGTGGGAAGTTTGGGGTTGACGGACTCGGCGCTTCTGAGTCTGAGCTTACCCGTTATTGCAAGAACGTACTCGCTGCGGATGCTTTCCGCTTTTTCAAAACTGTCCCTGCTTGCTACGGACGCGTCGAAAACTACCTGAACTATACCCGTCCTGTCCCTTAAATCAACGAAAATAAGTCCGCCC
>CALVUQ010000006.1 GCA_944363615.1 uncultured Clostridia bacterium
TAGTCGATTTCCTCGTCGCGGGACTTGATGTCCCAGATACGCCACGGGGCGATAATCTTCATATCGGGAGCAAAAGCCTTGATAGCAAGCTCGAACCTCACCTGGTCGTTACCTTTTCCCGTGCAGCCGTGACAAATTGCGTCGGCACCCTCTTTAAGCGCGATTTCCGTAATATGTTTCGCGATAACGGGACGCGCAAACGACGTGCCCAAAAGATACTCTCCCTCGTATTTAGCGCCCGCTTTAAGCGTGGGAAAAACGTAATCGTTGATAAACTCGTCTTTTAAATCCAGGACGTAAAGCTTGCTTGCGCCCGTCTTTTTAGCCTTTTCTTCCAGCCCGTCCAGCTCCGTCCCCTGTCCGACGTCGCCGCTTACCGCGATAATCTCGGGATTGTCGTAATTTTCTTTAAGCCAAGGAATTATTATCGACGTATCCAGTCCGCCCGAATACGCAAGCACAATTTTTTTGATCTTTTTGTCGGTTTTCATGTGACCCTCCGATATATGTCTTTTACATGTTGTAAATTATACACCCTAACGCCTAAACAGTCAAGCATTTTTAACTGTTTTTATGTATAATTATTCATAAAATTTTGATAATATTGTATAATTTGTCGTGTTTATGCAAATATATGCGTATAAAATATTTTTTATGCAAAAGCCCCCGGACAAACGGAGGCTTTTTTGCGACGAATATATCTTAATATCAGTTTTCGCGTATGTTTGCAATCATGAGTTTCAGGCGGTTTTCCTGGTTGACGTTGGTTGCGCTTGGATCGTAGTCTATTGCGACGATATTGGCGTCGGGATATTCTTCCTTTACTTTACGGCTCATCCCCTTTGCCACGATATGGTTGGGAAGGCATCCGAAAGGCTGAGTACATACGATGTTTTTGGTTCCCGTTTTGGCAAGACAGCCCATTTCGGCTGTTATAAGCCAGCCCTCGCCCATTTTGACGCCCTGGTTTATAAGCTTGTCCGCCTCCTTTCTCAGCTGTTCGAAGTCGTCCATGGGATCGAAGCCGCCGTAAGCCACAACGGTTTTGTTAAGCTTTCTCGACAGCGACAGCAAAATTTTGTAAAGCAGCGAAGAAACGCGGGTAACCGTGTTTTTAAAGCCGTATATTCTGCCGTCGTTGATGTTGTTTACAGTACAGTAAAGCACGAAGTCCATAAGCCCGGGAACGACGGGCTCGCACCCCTCGCGAATGAGAAATTCTTCAAGGTGATTGTTTGCAAGCGGCGAATATTTGACGTAAATTTCCCCTACAATGCCCACCCGCGGCTTTCTCTTATTGTCTCGCTTGATCGAAGAAAACGCGTCCAGTATCATTTTATAGTTCTTTTTGCGCTTGCCGAACCCGCCTTTTTTTAATTTTTCGGCAAGCTTAGCCTCACACTCGGCAAGAACTTTATCCGTTTCTCCCTTTGATTTTTCATAAGGCTTGCATTGGTTGTAAAGAAGCATCATGAGGTCGCCGTACAGAACCGCGTCAAGCAATTTGAAGAGAATGGGTAAAGTTATTTTGAATCCCGGACTTTTTTCAAGGCCGGAAAAATTGAGCGAAATTACGGGAATCTGCGGATATTCCGCCTCAAGAGCCTTGCGAAGCAAATGCAGATAATTGGAGGCACGGCACCCGCCGCCCGTTTGCGATATCATCAGAGCGGTTTTATCGGGGTCGTATTTGCCGCTTTTCAGCGCGTCGAGGAACTGACCTATAACCAACAGCGCGGGATAACAAGTGTCGTTATGCACGTTTTTAAGCCCCTCGTCCACGACTGCGCGCGCCGAGTTTTGCAAAAGCTCCATTTTATAACCGTATTTTTCAAACACCTTTATTATCAGTTTGAAATGAATGGGCAGCATGTCCGGCACCAGAATGGTGTGCGTTTTACGCATGTCCGCGGTAAATTGTACGTGTTTCTTTTCCATGAGTTTTTCCTTATTCTATTGCGGCGAGAAGCGACCTTAAGCGGATTTTGATCGCGCCCAGATTGCTTATCTCGTCTATTTTCAGTTGAGTGTAAATTTTTCCGCGGGACTCCAGTATCGCGCGCACTTCATCGGTAGTAATGGCGTCGATGCCGCACCCGAAAGACACAAGCTGGACAAGGTTCATGTCCTTTTGTCCCGCGACGAACGCGGCGGCACGGTAAAGGCGCGAATGGTAAGTCCACTGATTAAGCACTCCCAAAGCGGGCGTGTCGGCAAAATCGCTTACCGCGTCTTCGGATACGGAAACCACGCCCAAAGAGGCAATCAGCTTCTGCACGCCGTGATTTATCTCGGGATCTATGTGATAAGGCCTGCCCGCAAGCACCACTATGGGCAAGTTGCGCTCCCGTGCGAAAGATATCAGCTCCTGCCCTTTCTTTACCACGGCGGAATGGAATTCTTTAAGCGCGGCAAAGCCTTTTTCCACGGCTTTTTCCGCCTCGCGCGGCTTGATTTTATATTTCGCAAGACTTTTTACGATAGCCGAGGCAATGTTGTGCGGCCTGTTCATGTCTATGTACGGATAAACAAAATTGTCCTGATTAAGCTCCGCCGTGTTGGCGCGCAAAAGCTCCGGATAATAGGCGACAACGGGACAGTTGTAATGATTGTCGCTGTGATCTTCGTCGATATTGTAGCTTTCGCAAGGATAGAACACAAAATCCACGCCTTTGTCAAGCAGGTTAAGCACATGTCCGTGCACCAGTTTTGCGGGATAGCAAACGGTGTCTGAAGGAATGGTATGCTGGCCCGACAAGAACAGTTTGCGCGAGGATTCGTCGGATATTACCGTTTCGAATCCAAGCGAATCGAAAACCGCGTTCCAGAAAGGAAGCTGCTCGTAAAAATTAAGGCACAACGGAAGTCCCACTTTTGCCTTTGGCGAAACAGCGGTGTTTTTTATCCCGTTTATCAACAGATTGTACTTATAGTCGTAAAGATTGGGCAGGATATCCGATTCCTTTTTCCCCAGTCCCTTTTCGCATCGGTTGCCGGAAATAAGCTTGCGCCCGTCGGAAAACGTCAGTACGTTTAACGAGCAATGCGCCGTACAGCGATTGCAGTTTATATTTACGGATTTATAAGAAAAATTTTCAAGCTGTTCGGGAGTTATTATATCCGATTTTCCTTTGCTTTTCTTTTTCGCGTACAAAGCCGCGCCGTATGCGCCCATAAGGCCTGCAATTGCGGGGCGCACCACCTCCATGTTGAGTTCCTTTTCAAAAGCGCGCAAAACCGCGTCATTGAGAAAAGTGCCGCCCTGAACCACTACGCGCTTACCAAGCTCCTCGGGACTTTTGGCGCGAATGACTTTGTAAATGGCGTTTTTCACTACCGACGAGGAAATTCCAGCGCTGATGTCGTCCACTCCCGCCCCGTCTTTCTGCGCTTGTTTGACCGAACTGTTCATGAACACCGTGCAACGGGACCCCAGTTCCACGGGGTGAAGGGCGAACAATCCCAGCTTTGAAAATTCGGCAACGCCCATGCCGAGAGCGTTGGCAAACGTCTGGATAAAAGAGCCGCATCCCGAAGAACAGGCTTCGTTAAGCATGATATTGTCTATCGCCTTGTTCTTGATTTTGAAACACTTTATATCCTGACCGCCGATGTCGATTATAAAGTCAACGTCGGGACAGAATTCAAGCGCGGCGGTAAAGTGAGCAACCGTTTCCACAATGCCGAAATCAAGTTTCAGCCCGGATTTAAGCAGCTCCTCCCCGTAGCCGGTAACAGCCGATGAAACTATTTTAATCCTGTCGCCCATCAGCTTATAGAGTTCTTTCAGCTTGTCCGAAACCACGTCCAACGGACGCCCGACGTTCTGCGTATAATGGCTGTAAAGAATTTTTCCCTCGTCCGAGAGAAGTACCATTTTAGTCGTGGTTGAACCCGCGTCCACCCCGAGATACGCGTTGCCCGAATATGTAGCGATATCCTGTCTTTCCACATCAGCGCGCGAATGGCGTTTTATGAATTCGTCGTATTCTTCGCGAGAAGCAAACAAAGGCTGAGAAGAAAAAACGCTTTCGTTTGGTTTTGAATTGAAGATTTTGTCCAGAATGTCTTTCGGATCTTCCCAATACGCGTTTCTTGCCGCGTAAAGCGCCGCGCCGTACGCCATGAAACAGGGCGCAAGATCGGGAAAAACGGCGTTCTCCTCGCTTAATCCCAGCGTCTTGGTAAAAGCGTTCTGCAGTGCCTTGTAAAAATGCAGCGGTCCGCCCAGGAACAGGACTTTGCCTTTGATTTGTCTGCCTTGCGCAAGACCTGCGACCGTCTGGTCCACCACCGCCTGAAAAATACTTGCCGCGACGTCCTCAAGCGCGGCGCCCTGATTGAGCAGCGGCTGAATATCGCTTTTTGCGAAAACTCCGCAACGTGAGGCAATCGAATAAATGTTTTTTGCCGCCAAAGCAAGCTCGTCCAGTTTATCGCCCGAAACTTTCAGAAGCGTAGCCATCTGGTCGATAAAAGCGCCCGTACCGCCCGCGCAGGACCCGTTCATGCGCTGTTCGGTTCCGCCAGTCAGGAATAGAATTTTCGCGTCCTCGCCGCCCAGCTCCACCGCGCAATCGGCGTCCGGATACATTTTCTTTATTGCAAGCGACGCGGCGTAAACTTCCTGCACGAACTGGATCCCCGCGGCCGTGGATAACCCGAGCCCCGCCGATCCCGTCATGGCAATTTTAAACTTGCCAGTATAAAAGGAAAAGATATGTTTTAACTGCTCGCAAACCGTTTCCTTAACTTTGGAAAAATGCCTGTCGTAAACGGAATGGACTATTTCTCCCTGTTCGTCCAGCAGTATGCACTTTACGGTAGTGGAACCTACGTCCACGCCCACCGTGTATTTTTGTTCCATAGTAGCAACCTCGTTTTCAATGAACAATCAAAAAATAACAAGCACGGCCGCCTTAGCCGACGGCAATCTGATTTTACGGCAATATTATAGCATATACAAACCGAAATGAAAACTGTTTTTTTCCTGCACAAAAGGGCAAAACAATCGGTTTTGCATAAAAAACGGTTATTTTTATAAAAAACAGTATGAATCTGCGCCGTTCAGTTCTTGTCTTTACCGCAGGGATATGCCGATGCGGCAGGCAAAACGTCGCGGCTTACGATATCGTAAAATCTGTATCCGCCCGAAAAGTTGTAACAGTCAAAGCCATTCTGGGCCAGAATGCGGCACGCCAGATAGCTTCTTAATCCCGACTGACACATGACGTAAACGGGCTTGTTTTTATCGATTTCGTCCAGTCTTTCCCTTATTTCGTCAAGCGGAATATTGACAAAACCTTCCGCATGTCCGCGTGCATATTCGTAAGGAGTGCGCGCGTCTAATTTGAAAACGGTCGACGGCAAAGAAGCAACGTCTTCGTAATGGAACTGTTTCACTTTGCCCGTTAACACGTTTTCAATCATAAAGCCCGCGACGTTGACGGGATCTTTGGCGGACGAGTACGGCGGCGCGTAAGCAAGTTCAAGATCCTTAAGATCGACTGCGGAAAGGCCTGCGCGCATGGCGGTTGCAATGACGTCGATGCGCTTGTCTACGCCTTCGCTGCCGGCAATTTGCGCGCCGTAAATTTTAAGCGTGCTTTTGTCGAACAGGACCTTCATAGTCATGACTTTGCCGCCGGGATAATAACCGGCATGATTTAACGGCGACAATACGACTTTTTCATAGTCTTTCCCTGCGGCTTTAAGCTGAGCTTCGTTAGCGCCCACGGACGCAGCCGTAAGCGAAAAAACTTTTATTACGGAAGTCCCGAACGAGCCATCATACTCGCTGTTTCCGCCCGCGATATTATCCGCCGCTATTCTGCCCTGCTTGTTGGCGGGGCCCGCCAGTGAAATAAGCGCGCGCGTGCCTAAGGCAAGATTTTCAACTTCCACCGCATCGCCCACGGCATAAACGTCCGGCGCAGACGTCTCCATCTTCTTGTTTACGACGATGCTGCCTTTTATGCCCGTCTTTATGCCCGCTGCCGCGGCAAGTCCAGTATCGGGGGCAACTCCTGCGGCAAGCACCACCATATCGGTTTCGAACTTTCCGCCGTCCTGCGTTTCTATAAGCAATGCGTCGCCTTTTTCCGAAATCGAACTTACGGCGGTTTTAAGCATGATTTTTACGCCGCCGCGACGCATTTCGGCATGCAGCAAACTTGCCATGTCCCTGTCGAACGGGCCTAAAATATGGTCGGCAAATTCGACTACCGTAGTGTCGATATTAAGCCTTGAAAGGTTTTCGGCCGTCTCAAGCCCGATAAATCCGCCGCCGATAACCATTGCGCGCGCAGGTTTGTGTGCGTCCGCGAAAGCTTTTATTCTGACCGTATCCTCTACTGTGCGCAAAGTAAACACCCGCTTACAGTCCGCCCCCTCTATCCCCGGATTAACGGGACGCGCACCGGGCGACAGCAACAGTTTATCATAGCTTTCAGTAAAAGTTTTACCTGTATCGAGATTGCGTACATCCACCGTTTTTGCTGCGGTATCGATTTTAACCACCTCGTGGCGGACGCGCACGTCGATACGGTAACGGCTGAAAAAGCCTTCGGGCGATTGCAATGTAAGTTCATCAAAATCCCCGATGACGCCGCCTACGTAATAGGGCAATCCGCAGTTTGCGTATGAAACGTAACCGCTTTTTTCAAATATGATTATTTCCGCTTTTTCATCCAGTCTGCGTAAGCGCGCAGCCGCCGTTGCTCCGCCGGCAACACCGCCGACAATAATAACTTTCATAATATATTCTCCTTGAATGATTTTGAATTTGTCTTGTTTTTTCAAATGTTTTTTATCCGATGATTCAGCTTTCATCGCACTCATCAGCGGCCGCAAAACAAAAATCAAACAGTCTTTAATTTTCGCGAAAACCGCGTAAAAACAGTCAAACGTCCTCCGACAAATGAGTGCTTAAATTGCCAAGATGATGATCGTAGCCTTCGGTCAACAGCGTAAATTTACCGTCTTTGTACTCAAGTTCGGTAACCGAGGCGTTTGACACCCATGGTATCTCCCCCAGCTTTTTCAAAGGCATGCCTTTTGCCATGCACATTATCGCCCTTACGGGTGTGGCGTGCGTAAACACCAGTATATTTTCGCCCTCATGCTTTATTGCAAGTTCCTTAAGCTTTTCGGTTACCCTTTGGTAAAGCTCCGCCACGCTTTCACCGTTATCGGCGCGGGCGGAAGCGATGTCGTTGATCCACACGGAATAAGTTTCGGGATAAAGATTTATAAGGTCATGATAAGGCTTTCTTTCCCAATCTCCTCCGAAAATCTCGCGGAAAGCGGGCTCGGGTACGGCTTTAAGATTATGTATCTTCTCGCTGGGCGCGGCAGTCTGACGCGCGCGCATAAGGTCGCTTGTGTAAATTGCCGAAAAATCGACGTCCTTAAGATATTTGGCGGTAAGCTCCGCCTGCTTCATTCCCAAAGGAGTCAAAGGAACGTCGGTGCTTCCCACAAAAGCGTCGATTTTATTCCCCTCGCTTTCGCCGTGACGTACAACGTATATATGTGTCATGTCTCTTTCCTCCGCAAAAATTATAACATTTATACGCCGCTTCGGTCAATACAACTAAACGCAAAATTTAAGGCCAAATTTAAAAAAGCCTATTGACATTCTGATATTTTTATAATATCATTATATTCAGAGTATGATTTTTAAATAAATATTTAAGGAGGATTTATGAAGAAGTTTGTAGGATTATTGATTGTTTTCGTCCTGGCGATCGTCCCGCTTACCGTTTTTATGACGGGCTGCGGAGAAAACACTCCGGAAGAAAACCCAAATCTTTCTTTCTCGCTTAACGAGGAAGAAACAGGTTACACCGTCAGGGGCAAAAGCGCGGTGAAAATCACGGCAACCGAAATCGCCATCCCCGCCGAGTATGAAGGAAAACCGGTCATTGCGATCTCGTCCAAAGCTTTTAACGGATTTACCAAGCTGACCAAGATTACCATACCCGACAGCGTAAAGGAAATTTTCAGCAGCGCTTTTGAAAATTGCAATGCTTTGCAAAGCATAACCATACCCGACAGCGTGACCTCTTTGGGGAAAAACGCCTTCAAAGGATGCAACGCGCTTACCTCCGCGGTAATAGGCTCCGGGCTGAAAAGCATAAGCGAAAACGCCTTTGAAAACTGCAAAGCGCTTACTTCCGTCACGTTTCCCGCAGAACTTGAAGATATCGGCAAAAACGCTTTTCTTTGCTGTTCCTCTTTAGAATCAGTCAAATTTCCCGAGGGATTACTGAGTATCGGCAGCTACGCTTTTTCGCAGTGCTATGCCCTTGAGGAAATAAAGCTTCCTGCCAGCATCACCACTATCGGGGATTTTGCGTTCGGGCAGAACAACGGAAACGAATACCCGGGGAGTCTTTTGAAAGCATATTTTTACGGTCCGCTTCCTAACGGCATAAACCAGTCCTTCGGTTATACATGGGATGATAATGAATTCAGAGTCTACGTCCCTGCCGAATATTACGAAGATTATAAAAACGCGGATGCCTCCGATTGGCAAAGATGCGTCATTGCGTTTAACCTGCTGGAAACTTTTGACCCGGAGGAAAATCCTTACAACAGCTGATTTCTGCTTATAATTATTTGCCGCGGCATGAAATTTTAAAACTTCAAAGGAGCGCCTTTCGATTTGTAATCCAGCGGATTTTTGCAGTCAAATTTCAGCCGCACCATTTTAAGTTAAAATAAGCTTATCATAAAAGACCATATCAAAAAAGGGTTTTCCCGAAAAGTTCGGAAAAGCCCTTTTTATTTGTTATTTGATAAACGCCGCAAAAGCCTTGTAGGTGGAATATACGTCGGCTTTTGAAACCAGCTCGTAAGGGGCGTGCATCGATATTACGGGGACGCCCAGGTCAACGGTGTCAATATTCAGTTTTGCAATGTATTTTGCAACTGTTCCGCCGCCGCCCATGTCTACTTTTCCAAGCTCTGAAGTCTGCCAGCAGATGTTGTTTTCCGCAAACAGCTTTCTGATTTCGCCCACAAATTCGGCCGAAGCGTCGTTGGAGCCGCCTTTACCGCCCGAACCCGTGAACTTACACATTGCCGTACCGCAGGAAATTATCGCGGAATTGCGTTTTTCGTAAACGGACGCAAAGTTGGGGTCGTAACAGGAAGTAACGTCCGACGACAGGCACTTTGACGCGGCGCGAACGGCTGCGGGATCAGCGTTGAACTGCGCGGCAATTGCATTTATTATATCCTCGAAAATGCTACACTGCATGCCGGTATTGCCTTCGCTGCCGATTTCTTCCTTATCGACAAGAATCGCAAGCACGGTTCTGTCTTCCGTTTCGTCGTCGAGAAGCGCTGTAAGCGCAGGATATGCGCAAACCCTGTCGTCGTGTCCGTAAGCGCCGATAAGAGCCCTGTCAAAGCCCACGTCGCGCGCGGGAAAAGCGGGGACGGCGGCAAGTTCCGCACTTAAAAAGTCCTCTTCTTTCATGCCGTACTTATCGGAAAGTATTTTAAGCACGGTTAATTTTATCTTTTCTTTAACGTCCTCGTCGCAGTAAGGCAGTCCGCCCACAACGATATTCAGGTCCTCCCCGCCGATAGCCTTGTTCATGGGCTGGGTTACCTGCTCTCTGCCCAGATGCGGCAGAAGGTCGTTAATGTAGAAAACGGGCTCGTCGGGATTTTCGCCGATGCGCATTTCCACACGGCTGCCGTCTGAAAGCACGACCACGCCGTGAAGCGCAAGAGGAATCGTAGTCCACTGATATTTTTTTATGCCGCCGTAATAATGAGTCTTAAGAAGGCAAAAGCCGCTGTCCTCGTAAAGCGGATTCTGTTTAAGATCCAGACGCGGACTGTCGATATGAGCGGCAACGATGCGAATGCCGTCTTCAGTCAAATCGTTTTTACCTATTTTGAAGAAAGCGACGCTTTTATCGCGGTTGTTGTAGTAACGTTTGTCGCCGATTTTCAGTTTGTCGCCCAGCTTATAGGGCTTATATCCCTTTGCCTCAGCGGTTCTGACGGCATAAGCCACTGCTTCCCGCTCGGTTTTGGCTTCGTCCAAAAACTTTTTATATCCCTCGCTGTAATCGTACATTTCCTTGATTTCCTTCTCGGAAGAAATCTCGAAAAAATTCTTTTTCTTGTAGGACAGGCTTTCCATAAGCTGCTGACCTTTGCTCTTTTTTTCGTCCATTTTTCTCTCCTTTTACGGGGAAATCCCCGAAAAAAACTCTTTTCGGGAATAAGTATATTCTTTATTTAAAAATTAGTCAAGCGGAATAAACGCCGCTTATGCTTGAAAAAAATCCGAAAAGAGAAAAAACATGGTTTTTTACGCAAAAAACCGCTTAATGCGGCGTTAAAAAAAAATTTATACTTGTTTTTTTGAATTTTTACGCAAAAAAATCCGACGACTTTGATGCCGTCGGATTGCATATCAATCGATTTTTAATCGTCATCGTCCAAAGCTGCGGCCGCTTCCGACTGCGCCTCGTAATCAGGCGTAGTGTTTACGGGATAAGCGCTGAAAGGAAAAGCATCTTTATGGCTGCATAAGTCCGCTTCGGTTTCCTTTTTTACGATCTGTACGGCTTTTTCGCCGAAGGTAAACGATGGTTTATATATGGCAAATCTTTCCTTTGCGGGACTTTTACCCAGGATATAGTCGAACGAAACGCCCGTTTCGGATTCCAATTTTTCCACGAAACTTTTGTCGTAAAACTTGCTGCGGGATATGGACTTCCACTTTGCGCGGAAAATGAATCCTGCGGTTATGCCCAGCGCGTAAACTATCATAAACAGCGGGAACGACAAAATCGCGGGCAATGTTTTTTTTAGAGGCGTACCGATTTTCTTTTTGTCCAGGAAAAACACTAAAAATGCCTGCGCAATGAACGGAATAAGAAAGGCGCAAACAAGGATTATGACGAGATTGGTAATCTCCCAGACGAAACGCGCATGATCCAGCGGCTGCAGAAACTGTCCGAAAAGGATTATGTAATATGCGGGAAACCAGATACAGCACAGCCCTGCAATGGGGATAAACAGAAGCGTGAGAAACATATCGAGAAAGGTATATTTAAGCGTCACGGGAAATAATGCAAGGCACTTTAATCCGTGGGTAAAAAACAGCCTTAATAGTCCCCTGCCCATGCGCATGTTTCTTTTGAAAAGCTGTCCCACGGTTGCGGGCTGGTCTTCGTAAACCACGGCTTCGGACACGTAACAGGCTTTACGCTTTTTAAAAAGCTGGTTACACGTGAACTCGGCGTCCTCGCTGTACCCCATCGCCTTCCAGCCGCCATCCTCGCGGATAACCGACGCGGCGAACATCATGCCGCCGCCCACAAGCATTTCGCCTATTCTCAGCGCGGAACGGGCATGACAATTGAATCGGCAGTCGCGTATGTACCAAAGTCCCGAAACTCCCGCAACAACGTTTTGGGTAAGGTTGGAAGCGTGATTATATCCACGCGCAAGCGTAACTCCGGAATCGAAAGCGTCGTTCATTTTATCGATATAATCGGGAAGCGGGAAATTGTCCGCGTCGAAAAGTATTACTGCCTCGGTGTCGGGATAATCTTTCAGCACCGCGTCCAGCCCGAACTTAAGAGCATATGACTTACCCTGTTTTTTGGGGTCGCTTTCCTGCCTTTTGTAAACGATTGCCCCGGCTTTTTCGGCAATTAACGCCGTGTCGTCGGTGCAATTGTCGGCAATAACGAACACTTTATAAATGTTTTGCGGATATTTCTGAAGCAAAAGATTTCTTACCGTTGCGCCGATAACTTCGCCTTCGTTGTGCGCACATACCACAACGGCGAATTTATGTTTGACTTTTGCCTTACAGTATTTTTGGGGTTTAAGAAAAAACAGGAAAAGATAAATCACCTGAAAAGCAAACGCAACCGAAACTATGCCAATTACTACATTGTTAATCGTTTCAAGAACGGCCATTACGAAAAAAATACCTCGCGTTGAAAACGGTCATCACATAACCAGTATAAAGCATCGGCAACAAAAAAGCAACCGTAATCCACCCGAAATAAATGTAAATTACAGTATTAAAAAGAAAATCACGCCAAAAAAACCGTAATTTTTTAAAAACGGCTTAACTGTTCCGTATTTTCGGCAAAATTTTACAAAATTTCCCGTTCCGCCGTCATATAAAATGACGAAGAGAAATAAATCCGTAAAAAAAGCCGCATACGGTCGTCCTTCCGTAGTGCGGCTTTTTTAAGACTTTTTTTCAGCAAAACGAATATTCCGTCACATGCTTTCCTTAAGAATCGTCAAAACGTCTTCTTTGCTTAGGACCTTATATCCGCCCGTGTTGATAAGCGTGCTGTTTACTATTCCGTCGAACATATCGGAAGTAACGCCCAAATCCGAAATCTTCATGACAAGCCCGAGGCTTACCATCCACTTTTCCATTTCGCGAAGTCCTTCTTCCGCGACCTCTTTATCGGTTTTATTCTTGGCGTCTACGCCCCATACGTTTACGGCAAACCGCTTGAACCTTTCCAAACCGTAAGGCATTATCAGGCGGTAATAAGCAAGCGACACCGAGGAAAGCGTCATGCCGTGAGTGGCGTTTGTGTACGCGCCTATAGCCTGCCCTATCATATGCACTTCCCAATCGGTTTCCTTGCCCATGGCGACAAGAGTATTGAGCGCCCAGGTAGCCGTCCACATGATATTGCTTCTTGCCTCGTAATCCTCAGGGTTCTTTACCGCCGTAAGCGAACTTTTGATCAGCGAGCGCATAAGCCCTTCCGAAATATAGTCGGACGTGTTGTCGTCGGTGCCCGAAAAGTACTGTTCGAGAATATGCGACATGATATCGAAAAAGCCCGCGACCATCTGATACTGCGGCACGGTGAAAGTAAATTCGGGGTTAAGCACGGAAAACTTAGGAAATACGTTGTCGCCGAAAACGTGTCCGATTTTCAGCTTTTGCGCGTAGTTGGTTATAACCGAGCCTCCGTTCATTTCGCTACCGGTGCCCACCATGGTCAGCACGCAGCCGACGGGTATGACTTCGTTGTCGACGTCCTCGAAACGTATAAAATATTTATCCCAAGGATCTTCCTTGCAATGAACAGACGCTGAAACCGCTTTTGCGTAATCGCACACCGAGCCGCCTCCTACGGCAAGGATGAGGTCCGCTTCGGCTTTTTTTGCGCGCTCTATCCCCTCGTAAAGTTTTTCAACGGTGGGATTGGGCATGACGCCTGCGTCCTCAAAAATCTCTTTGCCGTTCTTTTTCAATATTTCCACGACTTTATCGTAGATGCCGTTTTTCTTTACGGAACCGCCGCCGTAGACGAGAAGTACGTTTTTGCCGTATTTGGGAAGCTCTTTATCGAGTCCGGAAAGCGCGTCTTTACCGAAATACAGCCTTGTAGGGTTGCAGAAAGTGAAATTTCCCAACATATTTATTTATCCTCCTTGATAATTTACTTTTTTTAATTATGGCAATTTTTATAGAATTAAACGTTTTTACCCGTTTCGTATGCTTCCGAAACTGCTTTCGTGGCGTTGATTTCACCCGCCTTTTCCACTCCCGTGCCGTAAACAACGCCCCCTAAGGAAACCCCGTCAAAGCAGTCTGTCCAGCCCTTTACGGCAGTAATCGCGCCGTCCATCGCGCTTTTGTCGTCATCGGCGGAAGAAGCAAGCAGATAGACTTTTTTAAATCTGTTCTTACGCGCGTACAACGGATTAAGCCTGTCCAGAAAGGTTTTAAGCTGACCGCTTACGCTGTAATAATAAACGGGAGTCGCAAACACCAGGACGTCCGAGTTTTGAACCTCATCATAAATCCCGTTCACAAAGTCGTCAAGCACGCACTTTTTTCCGTCGGCGCAATACATGCAACCTGTGCAGAACTTAAGCTCCTTTTCCCTGAGATCGATTTTTACAACTTCGTTACCCGCTTCCCGCGCGCCCTTTGCAAAAGCCTCAGCCAATATTTCCGAGTTGCCGTTTTTTCTTAACGTGGATGAAACTATGAAAACCTTTTTACCCATTGTTTTAACACCCTCCGCTTGTTTATTTAAATTATTTCTCAATCGCGTATAAATAACGGTTATCAATATCCCCGAATTAAAGCCATTACGCTGCTTTGTAACCCGCTTTACACGCGCTTTCATAAAAATGCGCTTGAAAAATTGGCTTACGGCGCCTTGTAAAGCGCATAAACGAACCTTAAACGTTACCGCCGCAACAGCCTGTTTCCCTTGAATTTATGATATATCGTAAAAGCGAATTTGTCAAACCGAGACGGCCTTTAAATAGGTTTTTCACATAAATTTAATCAAAAGATAAAAACATGAAATTTTATGTTTTTCGCTGTCGTCGTTTTTAAGATTAACGGCGCGATTTACCTTAATCCTCTTTTCCATAACGCAACGGATTTATGGCGACTCGATATATCAAGACAAAAAACTAAAAAGCGGCATTACAGCAATTTGTGTTGCCGCATTAAAGCAACGATATCGTAAAAGCTTTCTTATTTTTTATTCCTTATTTCGATTTTCGCGCGGCAGGGGTATCTTGAATCCGCAGTATGTATCGTCTCCCCGATTTCGTCGGCGATTATCCGACCTTTACGGGGATTTTTGACGGAAACTATTCCGCCGTTTATAGACGCACGGACGTCGCTGTATTCAAATGCCAGATCGCAGTTTTCGGTGGTGCAGTCCACAAGCTTCAAATTTTTGCAGTAACAAAAAGGCTGAGTCCCTTTAATGTGGCAACGAATCAAAGTCAGCCCTTCTGAATACCAGCCCGAATACTCGCCGTCCAGCACGCAATCTGTCACCGTAACGTTTTTTGCGTGCCAGAAAGCGTCCTTCGTATTTAAAACTGAGTTTTTTATTATTACGTTTTTCACGTACTGAAAGGAATATTTTCCCGTAAAGTTCAGATTTTCCGCGGAAATGTAACGGCTTTCCAAAAAGGCGTATTCCGAATCCAGAACCGCGTCTTTCAACGTCAATCCAGCGCTTTTCCAGCCGAATTCGGGAGAAACGACTTCGCAGTTTTCAATCGTCACGTTTTTACACTCTCTCACCGCCTTTATGCCGTTAAGTTTGCTGTCGCGGATTAAAACGTAGTTGTCGTACCAAAGTGCCGCGCGGCAATTTTGCGTCATTTCGGTTTTTCCCATTTTAAGACCGTCCGCATGCCATAAAGGATATCTTAAATCGAAAAAGCAGTTTTTTACCTGTATTTTACGGCACTCTTTCAAAGCCGATTCTCCGTCCTCTTCCCCTTCGAAACGGCAGTTGTTTACAACGGTATCGTAAATACCGTACAAAGCGCGCTCCGAACCGTATCTTTTGTTTTCGATGATGTCCATATCCGTCACCTTAATTTGATTTTATTTTTTCTTCAGTATATTATAGTATTTTCGCAAACTATTGCTTAATTGATTTTTCCGCGTCAGGACGGTAAAATTTATCGGTTTTATTTCGATTTGCGGCGTTTTTTCCTTACGACCAATATCACGACGACAGCGACTGCTGCCACCCCGCCGACCGAAGCCAAAACGATTATTGCCGTTCTCATGCCGTTTCCGTCGGAATTGTCTTCCTGGCCGGACGGAGGAAGGGAATTGTTGCCGTCGGAATTCTGGTCCGAATCGTCCGTATTATCCTCGGGCATATCGGGATTCTCTTGCGGCGGTTGAGGCTTTTCGTCAGGCTCGTCAGGTGCGGGCTGAGCGGCGTCGTATTCCGCTTTGGTAAGCACGCTGTCCATGGAATCTTTACCCGCCGCAAAAGCGCTTTTGATTTCCTCTTCGTCGGATGCCGCTTCTATATCGGAAACGCTTGAAGAGAACAGTGAAGACAATTCCTCCCACTGAGGCAAGTAATAGTCCTCGCTGTCGAATTGAGAATGGTATTGAGTTAAAAGGCTTATCGCGTATCCTTTTGTTTTAGCAAAAGCCAGCGTTTCGTCCAGCGCGGCAAGAACGTCGCCCGAAATGAAAGTCTTTTGTTCGGCGCCAAGCAATTCGTAATCTTTTATAATAGCGTCGTAGTAAGACCAGTCCGCAGACCTTACTTCGTTCTTCGGGACAAAGCAAGCGTCTTCAGCACGTATAATCCAGTCGCCCGCGCTTAAAAACGCTTTAATCCGCATAAGAAAAGAGGCTATTTCAGTGCCGGCAAGCACCGCTACCTGTTCTTTGGAGGCGGCGTCGGTTAAAGAGGAATACGCCGCAAGATTGACTGAATCCGCATTTTCATTGGCAGCCGTCGCCACCGATAAAGTGTTCTTCCCTTCCCCTAACGGTACAGGCGGATTATATACATATTGCAACCCTGCCGAAAAACGGTTTTTCCAGCCGTCGGTTATTTCCTTCACCCTGTCGGTAAGCGTGGAAATTTTTTTAAGGGCCAGGCGGCAAGCTTCGACTTCCGCACTCATAATCTGTTCGTTTTTGCCTGCGTCGCTCAGCTTTTTAAGGGACGCGCTGTATGAAGCAAACAGATTGTCCCAATCTTCGGCGACGTATTGCACGGAAGAATATTGTTCAAGTATGGTTTGTAATTCCGAAACGTAGGGTTTGGCAATTTCCTCGGCGGTAAGCTCCCAAACGGCGTATAATCTTACGGTTTCGCCTTGAGTGAAAGAAAGATTCATGACGGCTTGTCTGTCGGTGAAAGCGACTTCCCCTTCGGGGGTATAAGCCCAACCGATAAAGTCATACTTCGGCCGCGCAAACGCATTGGCGGGAAGCGGTGCGGATTGGCCGTATTTCAATGTGACGGATTGCATTTCGCCCGTTGTATCGGAGGCGTTGGAATCGAAATTCAGCGTATAAGTTATCGCCTCCCATTGCGCGTAAAGGGTCACTTTTTCGCCGTCGTACTTTTTCCCCGCAAGATTCAATACGCTTTCTCCCGCGGAATAAGTCGTACTGGGATTATAGGCGTCCGTCCCCCACCCGACGAATTCGTAACCTTTTTTAACGGGTGTTTCCGAAGGCAATGCCGTTTCTTCATCGTAATAGGTGACTACGGACGAAGGCAGTCCGCTTCCGCCGTTTCCCTCAAAGTTGATAGTATATTTGTTTGCCACTCTTTTGCCGTAAAGAGTTTGCCCCTCCGCCTGAACGTCTGAAATGACAGACTGAGTGTAAAGACTGTCCGAATACCACTCGGTCTTCTCGTAACCCTGAATGGGGTCCTGCTCGGCAAAATCGTCGTAATAGACGGTAAAACCGTCGATCGAGGGCAAAACGATTTCCCTTACGTCGTTGTTGCGTACCACAAACCCGCCGCCCTTAAGGTTAAGGTTTTTACTCATATCCAATCTGGTCAGTTTGTTGTGGTCAATGTGCAGAAGCTCAAGGTCGATAAGCATGGTAACGTCGATATCCGTAATCATGTTGTCGAAAATTTCGATAAACCTGAGTTTTGTATTTGTGCTTAAATCAAGGCCTGTAAGCACGTTGTGCCTGCTGTATAAAGTGGTTAATTCCGCAAGCCCCGTAAGGTCCAGTTCGGTAAGATAATTGAATTCGCAATACAACGTTTTGATTTTACTAAGTCCCGCCACTTTAAGCACGGTCAGGCGGTTATAGGAACAGTTGACGTAACTGAGATTTACGTTGTGCGTAAGATCAAGCGTCGAAATTTCGTGATTGGGCACGATAAGATCGGTAAGGGCTGTAAAATAGCTTATTCCCTCAAGGCTTTTTATTCTTTGACCGTCGGCCGGCAAAACGTAAATCGTATCAATCCCGCCGATTTCCTCTTCGGTCAGCACGCCGTCGCTTCCCGCCCCGCCCAAATTCGCGGAATCAAGTATCCAATTCCTGAAAGTCGCGTCGGGAAAATTTTCTTCGTTTACGGCGACGTCGCCGCTTTCCGCTTGCGTAACTTCCAGCGCATAAGCCTTATTTCTTAAAACATCATTGCCGAAATTGTCACCGCTTTGTGCGTGAACGGCAAAAAGACTCAGAACTGCAAATCCCGCGATAAGCGCAATGACCGTAAATATCAATAATAAAAAATTACTTTTTGTTTTCATAGTTTTATTTTGCTTCCTGAGCGCTAAAAGAATACAAGCTGACCAAATAAAACGGCATGAGTCGCTGCATATACTCCTGCTTATCCATTTTATAATATTTTCCGGCTTTTATCAAGCATATTTTCTAAAAGCGTACTCATGCTTTTTTAAGCCCAAAAAACCGTAAAACAGCAAAAAGACAACGACCATAAAACAGTCATTGTCTTTTCAACTGACGGTTTAATATAACTTATACCGAATAATTACAACGAATATATTACGGCTTTTCGGGCTTGTAAATCGCGTCGCCGAACTTATTGATGCGTTTTATAAGCTCGATTTCCTTAGGATCATAGGGACGGTGACTTGCCCTGAAAAGGTCGTGCATCCACTTGGTCAGATCCCATTCGGGAGGAGCGGTTCCGTTTTCCACGCGCTGCCACATCGATTCCCAGGGCTCGAACGTCTGGCTTTTGCCGGCAACAAGCCCCCAGCAGTAGCAGTTTACCTTTTCCGCCATCATAAGCGGGTATTGATCGAAAATATTGTTGCGTTGTATTCTGTTAAGCCATTCCGTGTTGAAAAGCGGTCGGTTGTAATCTCTTTTGAGAACTTTAATAAGCGCCGCCGATCCGGAAAATCCGCCGTAATCGTGGTAACTTATAACGTCGCTGAGATCAAGCGCCGCCTGCTGTATTTCATCGCAGCTTTTATCAAGCACCAATTTGCCTAGTTCAAAATCGATTTTGTAGTTCCATATCCCCGAGGTAAGCGGCTGATCGGGATTTTCCGCCCTTGCAGCATCAAACATTTCGCGCATGGCGTCAAGACTCATGGAGCCGCGGGATCCGTTGCCGGGTTCGTTAAAAATATCAAGGACGACTACCCGCTCGTCACGGGCGTACCGCGAAACCGTTTCGCGCGTCATTGCGATAAGCTTTTTACGCTCCTGAGGCTCGTCCACGAACGGATTATAGCCTGGCTCGCCGTAATTTTTGTGCGGCGTGTTCTTTACGCCGCCGTGATAACCTTCGTCAAGCGGCTGCGGACCGTAAACAACGGGCTTATAAAGCGCTTTAGGCGGAAAGCAGTCGTTGCCGAAAGTCAGCATGGTCTTTATGCCGTATTTATAGGCAAGCCCGATTATCCGATCCAGTCGCGACATATATCCGTCGTGCTGATCGCGCCATACCTCGTAAGACGTGGTAAGCCTCATGGAATTGAAGCCTATACCGGCGGCAAGCGAAAACTCCGCCTCCATAACGGGCAGATGGTCTTCAAAACCGTACTCCTGGAAAATCTCCAGACTGTTGCGGCAATCGCGTGGTCGATAGTTCATCCCCCTCAGCCAGCCCTGTTTTTTACTCCAGTTTTCGGCCTTTTCCGCGCTCCACTTCTTCATAATGTTGTCCCCTCCAAAAAATATTTTTCGAATATTAAATTATGCGCGTAGTTTTTACGCTTATAAATCAGACTGGAATTCTGCTTTATACAACTAAAAAAATTCTTTACGTTTGACTTTTTTGTAAAAAAATTATTCCTTCGATAACGCGGCGGCGCTCAAAAAACTTCGCCGGTTGCTGCCGTTAAGCGGCGAAAACCGAATTTAACGGCGATATAAGCTTTAACTTAACGAATCAAAAAAATTTATCGCTGCCTTTTTGGACTCACCCATGTCGTGATATTTAAGATATTCTGTTTCGACGTGCTTGTCCGAAAGATAATCTTTGATTTTTTCCATCTCCTCGGCGTCGGAGTTGAATCCGTCGATGACGGGCACGCGGACAATAACGCGCTTATCGGTTTTTAACAGTCTTTCAAAGTTTTCGAGTATCAAACCGTTGTCTTTACCCGTAAACTTTTTGTGAAGCGAAGGCGTAATGCATTTAATGTCGTAAAGGAAAATATCAGTAAACGGCAATACCTTTTCGAAACTTTCGTACGGGACGCATCCCGCCGTATCTATTGCGACAGAAATATTTTCGCTTTTACAGATTTTTGACACGGCGGCAAGAAATTCGGGATAAAGCATACACTCGCCGCCGGAAAAAGTGACTCCGCCGCCGCAGTTGTCGTAAAAAATTTTATCTTTTTTTACTTCCCGCGCTATTTCTTCGGCGGTCATGCTTTTACCGTAAATTTTCCTTGCGTTGGTCTTGCACACTTCTACGCAGGCGCCGCATAAAACGCACTTACCCGTTCCTTTTGCGCACACCTTGGAACAGGCGCCGCAATTAACGCACTTGTCCTTAAAAAACGCAAGCTGGGGTAACGGCGACTTTCCTTCGGGATTGTGGCACCATGGGCAATCAAGGTTACAGCCTTTGAAAAACACGGTGGTTCTTATACCGGGTCCGTCGACGACTGACCCCCTTACAATATTAAAAATCAAAGGAGTTTTCATAATTACGGTAAGCAAAAATTTAAACTGTATATTTAAGCCTCGGTAAGAGTTTTCATTTCCTCGTCGGACAAAGCCATCTCGCACCCGCTGAGGCTTTCGACGAAATGCTTTACGCCGGAAGACGAGAAAAGCGGTATAACAGTGGGATAATCCTTCATGCGGTAAAGATTGGTAAGCCAGGCCACTACCAAAGCTACGGGTGAAACGCCCTTATCCTGCGCTGTTTTTATCAAAACCTCGTAACGTTTTCCCAATACGTAATCTTCGGGAAAACGCGCCTTATTCACATAACCTCCGCCCGCAAGACAAGAATATGCGACAAGGGGCAATTTGCGGTCGCAAAGAAAACGCAGTCTTTCGCGCGAAGTGAATTCGTTGAACTTATATTTCGGCGGGCATGCCGCGGAAGACCATAGATACGTATATCTTTGCTGCATAGCCTTGAAAGTGGCGTAACCGCGCTCTTTTGCAATACGGTTTGCGTCCATAAAACGCCAGACGTCGTAATTGCTTGCAGCGATCACGCGCACCTTGCCTTTTCTGACAAGCGAATCGAAAGCCCCCATCGTTTCTTCAAGCGGCGTATAAGGGTCGTCTGTATGGGCGTAATACACGTCGACGTAATCTGTATTAAGCTTGCGCAGGCTTTCGTCTATCCAGTATTCGATCTGTTCCTTTTTAAGCCCCTGCCCCTTTCCGTGGCGGTCGAATCCCACTTTTGTGGCAATGACCAGTTTGTCCCTGTTGCCGCGCAGTTTAAGCCATTTGCCCAAAGTCGTTTCGCTTTCGTCGCCCGTGCCCAGCCAGTGAGCGTAATTATTGGACGTATCGATAAAATTTCCGCCGTGGCCGACAAAAGCGTCAAGCACCTCAAACGAGTTTTTTTCGTCCGTGGAAGTGCCGAAATTCATGGCGCCCAGGCACACTGCGCTTACGGATAATCCGCCTAAATCTACCTTTTTCAATTTTTCATCCTCGCAATAACGTAATCTTGTACGGCTTTCGTCATGTCGACGAAGATACCGCTGTAACCGGTTACCCTTACCGTGAGATCACGGTGATTTTCGGGATGAATCTGCGCGTCCAAAAGCTCGCTGACGTCCTGACAGGTAACCTGAACGTGCAATCCGCCCTTATCGAAATAAGTCTTTAAAATGCTTTCGAACAGTTTTTCGCCTTTCTCACCCCCGAACATTGAAGGCTGAACGTCCAGATTAAGCGAACCCGACGCAAATCCGCGGAAAGGCAGGTGCAAAAGCGCGTCAAGCATTCCCGTAAGTCCGCCCGTGCATGAGCCTAACTGCGGACGGGAATTAAGCGAGAAAGGCTGTCCCTTAAGCCTGCCGTCCACGCTTGCGCCGTAACGTTCGCCCATTTTAATGTTGTGAGTATCGCTTTGAAGCGACGGCATCAATATGATGCGGTATTTTTCGGCATAAGGCAAAGCTTCCTCTCTCAGCACTCTCAGATATTCGTTTGCAAGCCTTATCGCGTGATAATTGCTTAAGTCGCCGTCGCTGCCGAACTTTTCGACGTTTCGGCACATGGCAAGAACGTCGTCATACCCCTCGAAATTCGCATCTATGGCCTCAAGCAACTTTTCAACGCTTAATTTCCTGTTGCGGAAAACCAGATAATCCACCGCCGTAAAGCAGTCCGCAACGCTGGCAAGACACATAAACGACTGTATTTCGAAGTGATATTTTGCGGCGGACGCGTTGTTTGCCGTTGCCGTCAATATGGGCGGAACCCTGAAGCAATCGCCGAAAGTGAGAATGGCGGACGGATGACGGTTCCTGACGCTTAATTCAAGCTTTATTCTTTCGAGTTTTATTCTCAAAAAGTTTCTCAGCCGATTGAGAAATTCTGAATACAGTCCTTCGATATTGCAGTTGTCGCTTTCACGCGCCACCTTCTTAAGCGCTTCGGTAAAATCTTCCACCCAGCCGCCGGAAGAGTTGGTGCGCATATAATGCACTTTTAATTCTTCACGCTCTTTTTGCGTCATTTCGGGACAAAATTTATCGGAAAAAGGCGCTGAAAACATCCAGCATGAATCCTTTCCCAGCCCCGCCCAGTTGCAGCCGAAATGCTCGTAATTGCGGGCGTCGGCTTCGGGTACGCCTGCCGACGTAAACGCTGAAATTACGTCGTTGTCGTTATATATCATCAAGGAAGAACTTTCCAGCGCTTTTTTGCAAATTACGGACCAAAGCTCGGGATAATCGTCTGCCATGCCCTCGTAATATCGCACGACGAACACGGGATTTTTAAAGCGCGGCACAATGCTTTCCGCCATCAGCAATGTAAGGTCGTTGACAACGGGCTTGCCGAACTCGTCAGTGCCGGCAATCGCCAGATACTGGGGCGCGTCGAAGTTCAATATGCGCGAAAACCCTGTTGTAGTCGTGTCGTCGCCCAACTGATGCTCACCCCTTCCCATGATGAGGTTATGCTTACAATAGTAGTCCAGAATTATTGCTTTTGCTTCCTCGCGGTTAAGCTTACCGCTTTCAATGTCCTTTTTATACAGCGGATAAAGATAACGGTCCAGCCTTCCTACGCTGAGGGTGGGATTGTAGGTTATGTACGCGCAGTCTATAAACGCCACTATCCAGCAAAGCTGCACCGCCGCTTTGAAACTTTCGGGCGCGCCTTGGGTAAGCGAACGCAGCACTGCGGCGATTTCGCTTTTACCGCAACGCAGGGCATTGTCGGCATATCGATTTATAAAATTGATTACGGCGTCGTAAAACTTTATTGCGCCGCGCAAAAAAATCTTTTTATCCTCCTGAGTCTTCAGTTTCAGGCTGTCTTCCGCGCGCTTTTTAAGTCCCGTCAATCCCGAATTTATCAGGTCTTCCCAATCCAGAGTGCAATGACCGGTATCGAAAACGCTTGTTTTGTAAACGTTGTTCTGGTCTTGTGTGAATTCGCGGAAGAATTTCTCCTCTTCCTCATTTAACGTTTGATCGACGTATCTGCCTGCAATGACGTCGTTATCCGCGACAGGCACGTCCACCTGCGATAAAAAATCGTACATTATGTGGCCGAACCTTTCCGGCTGAGGCATGGATGCATACTTGTCTTTTAACGACGCGAAAATTTTTATGCGTTGAAAACTGGTGCTTTTTATCGGCTTATTTGTCAAAGCTTCAATAGCTTCGCTTACGTTGTCCACGTTATTTATACTCCTTTTTTAACCTGAGCGTCTTAACGGTAATCGTCTTTAATATGCACGACAAAGCAGTTGTCTTAAGAAGTATTTATTTGATTTTTCCGTCCGGATAAGGTGATTTTTTATTAAGTCGAATCCTAAAATTAAGCTTTATGCAAACGGCTCTTTTCATCTTGAATAATTATAGCATCGCAAAACTGAAATTACAACTGAAATTACAATAATATCGTAAAATTTTATATTTAATTTTAATAAGGGTTCATAGACAAAAAGTTTTATCCTAACGCGACGTCAAGCACCATCATCAGCGCAAAACCTATCATGACGCTCCACGTCCCAAGATGCGGATTCGCCGCAAGGTGCGAACCAGGTATAAGATCCTCCGCCACGACGAAAATCATGGCGCCCGCCGAAAACGCCAGCAACCACGGTTGAACGGATGTCAAAGCCGCGGCGGCGAAATAACCCGCAACAGCTGCAACGGGCTCTACCGCGCCGCTTGCCGTACCGAACAAAAACGCCTTGCCCCTGCTTCCCGTATCCGATTTAACAGGCAGCGAAACGGCCGCGCCTTCGGGAAAATTCTGTATAGCCATACCGAAGGCAAGCACAAGCGCGGACACATACGCCGCATATTCGCCCGAAACCGCGGCGGCGCCGAACACCAAGCCTACGGACAGTCCTTCCGGGATGTTGTGAATAGTTACCGCCAAAAAACATTTTGGTGGATTTTTTCAAAGACGCGCGCGGTCCCTCTTCTTCACTGGTTGCGCTGTGAAAATGCGGGACGACGCGGTCTATAAGGACCAGAAACAGACCACCCGCCAAAAAGCCTACAAGCGTGGGTACAAAGCTCCACTTACCCCAGTCCTCAGCGCCCTCCATTGAAGGAATGAGAAGTGACCAGACAGATGCCGCAATCATTATTCCCGACGCAAAGCCGAAAAATACGGTGTTTACTTTTTGGGGAATTTCACCCTTGAAGAACCATACCATAGCGCTTCCCAGAGCCGTAGCCAGAAATATTACGGAAAAACCTATTGCCGTCATTAAGGATGTGTCCACTTTTTCCTCCCGCCATAACCTTTAGTTCGATAAAAGCAAGCCTTTTTCAGTAATCTACGCAGCCTTTATCGCGCTTTATGGTTAAAGATTATAACAGACGTATTTTTGAAAAATCAAGTTTACTCCGATAACTTTTTATGCATACTTTTACTGCTTTTTTTCAAAACATTTCCGGGCTGTACCAAGGCGGTAAATTTTAAAAATCTTACAAAAAACGGAGGGCAAATCTTACCTTTAATAAACAATAAATCCGCGCCTTAATCTTTACAAAGCGCGGACTGATTCTGTACGATAAATTGTTTTAACGGATAATTCCGTAAGCGCCCGAAACGGGATCTTTGAACAAAAAACATTGCGGCGGATAAAAAGTCAGCGTAAGGTACAACATCAGAAACACCGTTAGCCCCGCCGCCGACAGGACGTTCAGCGCCGTTTTAGGCGAAGCGTTAAGCACAAAATACGCAACAACGAATCCCGCAAGCACCGCCACGAAAAAAGTAAGTATATCTACGACAAGTATCGATTTACCCGTTATCGCCGTATATGAGTAAAATATAGCCGGAATAAGCACAACAGCCATAAGCATGCATAAAAACGCGGCGGCAAGATAGTTGCTTGCGTCTTTCATGAAAAAGAACCCGACCGTAAAATACAAAAATACGGAAAAAAACACTAATTTAAGATGCTCCCATGTGCTTTCGTTGACAGGAAACAAAAGCGCCGCCCAGGAAGAGCTGCCCGCCCATTGATAAAAAAAATGCGAAAACGTGCCCACGACGCAAGTAAACAAAAACCCTGCAAGACAAAAAATAAAATACTCTTTCTGACATTCCATATTATAATTTATATGACTTTTATCTGCGATATGAATCATAAATGTATCAAATTTTATCGCAAAACGTCCGTACGCGCCTTTAAACATTATTTTAAATCGATTAAGCAAAATATTTAAAAATAATAAGCCCACTTGTACGCATGAAAATCTTTTGTAAGAAAATCAAAAGGTAAAGTTAAATCGAATACGGAGTTCTGTTTTATTATGCAGTTACAATCGTTTTGCCATAGTTTTTTATCATATTATACCAATATATCTGTCCTGACCGGAAATTACTTGTTGCCGACGTAAAGATACGGTCTTACGCAAAAGCGTTTATTCAGAATCTGACGGGCAACGGATTTTGAGCATGAAGAGTTTCTATCACGCTGATTATCTTTGCGGCTTTTTCAGCCGTAACGTACATTTCCCTGCCTTCGGTAATCGCATAAAAAAGGTCTTCGTAAAACAGACTTGTGCCTACGTCGAACGCGGTGCCGTCGTATTTTCCCTTCTCCTCGTGCACGACGAGTTTTTCACTGCAATACACGGGATTACCGTTCCCGTCTTCTAAAAATCTTTCCACTACGGGACGGACGGGATTTTCGCCTTCGGCGACGTACTTACACTCGTATTCCTGAGGAGTGCAACGGAAAGTTCCGCGCGTGCCCTGAACTTTCAACGTAAACCCTGGATAAGCGTCGGTATTGTTGATTTCCACGTCGACTACGGGTTTATGGGGCGCAACGATTATCGCCTTGCAATAGTCGTCCGCGTCGCCCGAAGAAAAAGGCGTGTGGTCAAGGCGGGAAAACGCTACACGCGCCTCCGAATCGAAGTCCAGTGCACCCAGCGCCATGCCGAACGGATGCGGACCGGTATTATAAGAATTTCCGCCCAGCTTTTTTTGCAAAGTCTGCCAGTCCCACCTGCGCGAAAGACCGTTGTAACGGATATCTATCTGAAGCGGTTTGCCCACCTTGTTTTCGTTAAGCACTTGCAAAAAATCGCGGTAAAAGGGCGCGTAAAACGTCTGCTGAAACACGGCAAGCAAAACGCCGCGCTCCTTTGCAAGACGGATAAGAGAATCACATTCAAATCGGGTACGCGCAAAAGGCTTTTCTACCAACACGTTAAAGCCGTGCTCCAAAAGCGTTTTCGTTACGGGAGCGTGAAGGTCGGAATAAGTACAGTTTACTGTTAGATCCGCCTTTTTAGTCAAAAGCTCCTTCACGTCGGACAGAATTTCCGCATCGGGATAAAGCTTTTCAGAAATTTCTCTTCGCCGCGCGTCCTCCTCCACGACGAAAGCCACGTCATAAAAAGCGTTATCGGCGGAAAGATAATACTTTCCGTGAATGTCTTTGCCGCTTCTTCCCTGCCCGACGATTGCCAATTTCAATTTTTTCATGTTATTCCTCCGTATCGGAATTGATTTTAAGATATTTTTTTATATATAAATATTTAATAACCGAATATTTATTAACATTAGTGCTCTGCAACTCTTGACACCTTAAATTAAGTACTGCTAAAATAAGACCGGTTGGGGGTTAAATATGGAAAACGAAATAAAGGACGAATTTTCACAGGAATTTCCCGAAGGCTTAAAATACGACTATAAATATTACCGCTCTTCGTCGGTGTTTTTTCCTGCGCATTCGCATAACGCATACGAACTTATTTTCATAATCCGCGGCGACGCGTCGTACGTCATTGAAGACAGAGAATACAAACTTAACAATTACGATCTTGTAATCACAAGTCCCCGAAAGCATCATTACATACGTCTGGATTCGCCTTGCGACTATGAGCGTTTCGACGTGCTGATAGCTCCCGCGCACCCGCTTGCGGATATATTGAAAGATTTACCCGATTCGTCCGAGGTAGTACATTGCTTAACAAATAAGGTAATTACGGAAAACTTCAACAAAATTAAATTGTATTACAGACAGTTTTCCGAAGAAATCTGTTATAAACTTATCACTTCGCTGCTGACCGAAATCCTTTACAACGTATCCGCCAGCGAAAACGAACTTTTTGCTTCTTCTCAGATTGTTTCACCGCTGATCCGAAAAGCGCTTGCTTATATAAACGCGCATCTTTTTACGATAAAAAACATATCGGAAATCTGCAACGAACTGTTTATAGCAAAAAACTATTTCTTCCGCCTTTTCAAAAGTACTTTGAAAGTATCTCCCAAAAAATACATTCTCGACAAACGTCTTCTTTACGCGCAGGGGCTTTTGTCAAGCGGCGAAAAACCCACTGCGGTTTACCGTGAATGCGGTTTTTCAAATTATGTGTCCTTTTACAAAAGCTACGTTGCGCTTTTCGGACACTCGCCCTCCTCTGAAAATAAACGCTGAAATTTAAAAATTATGCCTTCTCCCGTCCGTAAACACCTCGCGGACGGTTATTTTATCGTCGAAAACGACTATGTCCGCGTCGAATCCGCACCTTATAACTCCCTTTTTAACGTTAAGTATACGGGCAGGAACTTCGGTCAGCATTTTCACCGCGCCTACAACCGACTCCGAACATTTGCTTACAAGGGTACGCACGAGAATTTCGGCTGTCGCAACGCTGCCCGCAAAAGCCGAACGGTCCTTTAACTTACAGACGCCGTCTTCCACAATAAAGGGCGTACCGCTCATGACGCCTTCCTTTATGTCGGTACCGGCTATGGCAAGGCTGTCGGTGACAAGCGCTACCCTGTCCCTGCCTTTCACTTTCAGTATCATTTTTATAAGCTCGGGCGGAAGATGAACGCCGTCGGCAATGATTTCCACGCTGAGTTCGTCGCGCAAAAACGCCGTTTCGATAACTCCCGGGCGACGGTATCCGTGTACGCGCGTAACGGTAGACGTACACGAATAAAGATGAGTGACAAGGCTGCAACCGTTTTTTACGGCGATAACCGCATCCTCGTAAGTTGCGTCCGTATGTCCCATAGACGCTATTATGCCGTGCTCCGAAACGTATTTGCAGAAAGCGCCGCCTTTATCGCATTCCGGAGCGTAAGTCCACCTGGCGATCGCTTTGGGAAAATCGGATATAAGCGAAGCATATTGACGTTTATCGGGTTTAATTATGAAATCGGGACACTGAGCGCCGCATTGCGCGGAAGATAAATACGGACCTTCGAGATGCGCGCCGGCAATAATTTTCGGCAACTTTTTACTTTTCATGGCTGCGTCTATATTTTCCACGGCGGAACGCATGGCTGAAAACGGACCGGCCGAAACGGTGGGAAGTATAGTAGTCGTTCCGTGTCGCAGATGGAAAAGGCAGCCCTTTACGACCTCCTCTTCACTGCTGAAGGTAAAGGCGTAACCGCCCCCGCCGTGCGTATGAAGGTCGATAAACCCGGGAGAAACGTATAATCCCGTAAAGTCGTACTCCTCGTCGCACTTTGCCCCTTCCTTTCGGGTTATATCGGCAATTTTACCTTTGTCAAGGTATAAAAATCCGTCCGTTAAACCTTTTTCGGTTATTATTCTGTCGCTTTTTATTTTAATCATAGTAGATTAAAGAAGCGAAGAGCTGTCGCCGTCGAGATAAAGCACCGCATGGTCGGCAAGGCGCAGCACGCTGGCAGGACAACCTGTGCCGATTTTACCCTTAAGGCATTCCTTTACCGCTTTGGCCTTTGTTTTTGCGGGTACTACGCAAAACAACCACGGCGCGGAAACAAGCGTAGGAACAGTAAGCGTTATCGCGTACTTTGGCACGTCTTCAAGCCTTAGAAAACAACCGTCGTGCACCTGCTGGTTTCGGCATACTTCATCCAGCTTTACGACTTTGACGCCGCGCTTATCGGCAAAGTCCGCAACGGGCGGATCGTTAAAAGCAATATGACCGTTTTCGCCTATTCCCATTACTACGATATCGGGCGGATTGTTTTTCAGAAGATTTTCGTATCGCTCCGCTTCCTTTTCGGGATCAACGGCCGCGCAATCGATATAATTAACCGACTTAAAATTTACCTTACCGAAAATGTGTGCTTTCAAAAAATTTCCGAACCCTTGAGGAGCGCTTTCGCTAAGCCCGATATACTCGTCCATATGGAAGCCGTTTATGCGGTTCCATTCGATTTCGCCGTCATCAGCCAAAGCATCAAGCACCTCGTTCTGCGACGGAGCAGCGGCGAAAATCATGTTTATTTCGTCCTTTTTCTTCAGAAGTTCCGCGATTTTTTCCTTGATTTCCTTTGCGGCGGTCTGTCCCATAAGCGTACGGTTCGGAAAAATTTTTACGCTTAGTTTGTCAACGGTCATCTGTTTGATATTCATAACAATTCGCTTAAACGGTTTACTGCGTCCGTAAAAGCTTCCTCCTTGTTCTTATATTTATAAGGATTGTCAAAGCTTTTGCCCACAAGCGCGTTAAAACCCGAAAACGTCTGCAAATGCGGCTCAAGCGTAATAAAGACATTATTTTCTTTGCGGTTTCTGTAGTCGTGAAGAATTTCTTTTATCTTCGCCTCACCTTTCCCGGGCGGCACGACGGCGCCCGTCTTAAGCGCGTCTTTAACGTGAAAATAATCTATTCTGTCGCGTAACAGCAAGTATGCGTCCCATGCGTCGTATCCGTCCAGCACAAAGTTACCCATATCGAAAACGCAACCTATTTTGCCACCGAAAAACCTGAGAATGTCAAGACAGTTTTCGGGACTTTCGCCGTAAATGTTTGCTTCGTTTTCGTGGCAGGGCAATATGCCGTATTTTTCACCTAAGGCAGCTACGGGTTCAAGCGCGGCGAACGTTTTGTCGCGACGACGGCTTTTATCTGTATCGTGCGAATAAAAGCTGAATATCCTTACATATTTTGCGCCTAATATCGTTGCCGCGGAAAAAACCCTTTCCTCAAGAATCGGATCGGCTTGCTCCGGCAAAGTTTTCCCTATGGGCGAACCGACGGAAGATACTTTAAGACCGTAAGAGTCAAGCATTTTACGCACCTTTACAGCGTCGGATTCGGTGAAAAGCGAAACGTTTTTTCCGTCGGCGTGGCGGATTTCCATGTAGCGTATCCCGAATTTTTTAAGAGCCTGACACTGTTTTTCCAACCCGTCGGCATATTCGTCTGAAAACGCAGACAAAATCAATTCCGCCATTAAATAACAACCTCCCCGACAGATTCCTCTTTACCGCTTATCATGGCGCGGTTCAATGCGTTCATTACGAACACTGGCGCGGCAAGCTCCTTAAAGTCGTATTTTTGTTCTTCCCCGCACAACATATTATAAAACTCGTCGAATTCTTTCATAAAACAGGGATTAACACCGTCCACCGTAAACGCGCCGCCCTTATCTGCCTTTTCGGAGCATAACAGCGCGTAATAGTTGTCGTACCGCTCGTCAGCGTACAGTCCCGAAACTGCAAAGTCTTTATAAACGAAAAGCGCGCTTAACGACTCGGCAAGCCGAACCAAGGAAACTTTTTCGGGATATCGTCCGAATATTTCCCCTACCGTATCCACAAGGTGCTGTGCGTAAAAAAAGAAACCGCCGTGAGGACTGTTCAAACTTATCGGACAACGCACGAAGCCGCCTAAAGTCCTGCCGTTGCTTCCCTCTATTCTTGTTTTACGAAGCGATTGCACCGTGGCGTCAAATTTTAACGAAGACCCCCCGCACACCTTTGCCCCTGCGCTTTTGGCGCTGCGCAAAAAGGCGACGGTGTCCTCTTCGGAAACGGTAAAAGGTTTATCCATGAACACAGATATACCTTTTCTCAAATACGGCTCGGCAAACAAGCGATGATATTTCCCGTGCCTGGCGGTGACAATAACGCCTTCCGCTTCACCGACTCCGTCGTCGAAATTTTTCATAGCCTTTACGCCGTATCTTGCGACCAATTTATCCATTGCCGCGGCATCGTAACTGAACACGCCCGTTACGTCCACGTCCGAATACTTTTTATTGCTTGAGATAAACCTTAAAAACATATCGGCATGTGAATTTTCACACCCCAGTATAACCACTTTTTTCATTGTTTCTCCCCTCTTCTTAACGCGAGTTTATCGCTTAAAATAAATTTGCGTTACGGATTTTTTGTTGCAAAATTGTTTTATAAAAAATAATTATATGATTTATTATATAATGCATTTCAGTAAAAGTAAATAGCAATAACTAACCTGAATATTAATAAAAATAACTTATTACTTTTACTTGTCGCCATGCATAATCATAAAGAAAGTGAAAATTACTGCCGTGGCAAAACAGCGTTCCAACGATTTTTATTTTAAGAAAGCAGAGAGTTTATTCCGTAAAAAATTTAATCTTCACGCAGAAATAAAACATAAAAAACGGAAAAACAACCGAATTATTTTACCGAATCTACGGCATTTTATAATAGAAAAAAGACACCCTGAACAAGGTGCCTTTTAAATCAAAAATCAAAGTTTTACGGGTTTTCCTTCGTAAATACTGCGATATGCCGCATCGATTATCGCTATTGTATTGCGGTGCCGCTCAAGCGTTATCGTAGGAGGCGCTCCGTTACGGACGGCGTCCGCAAAATCGTCTATACTGCCGCCGTAACCGTATCTGTGCCCGCAACCGAAAGAAGTATAATTATGATTAGGCAGCCCCGTATGGTTAATCCAGTTTCCGTAAGAATCGCCTATTATGTAACCGTCGGAACCGAAAACCGAAAGATTTACCTCCACCCGTTTGGGATACTGCTCCCACCCGTCGGCAATTATTTTCGCGGGATTTTCCGTCCTTGAATAAGAAGGATCAAGCGAAAAAGTAATGCCCTTTTTAGTGATTCCGGTAACAAATGCGAAATCCTCGACCTCGGAATTACGTATATTCGGGGCGGTTTCGGCGTAAACTTCGACCACCTCGTCGTCAAGCAACCAGCGCAGCATATCGAAAATATGCGGATGATCGGTAAGACAGCCGCCGCGGCATATTTTGCTTCCGGGTTTTATGGGAACGCGTTTACCGTAACTTTCCTCCGGCAGTCCGTGCCAGGGAAGCCACCACATGGGATTGTGAGAAGTGTTTGTAGCGATGAAAGACGTGACTTTACCTACTTTACCGCCTTCAATCAGCTCCTTTACTCTGTAAGGCGTAGCGTGATAGTGCATTTCAAGTTCCACGCATACGATGCTTTTGCTCTTTTTCTTAAGCGACAGAATTTCATCGTATTCGTTTAAGTCCAGCGTAGGAATCTTCATGGAAAGAATATGTATATTTCTTTCAAAACAAAGCTTGAATTGCTTTAAATGATACCAGTTGGCGCTTGCCATAATAACCGCTTCGATTTCGGGATGAGCGTCAAGCATTTTCTCATCGTCGTCGTATTGATCAACGCCTTCCAGTTTTTCTATGAAAATCCTGTCGTGATAGCCCGGCGCGACGGATATGGCGCGAAGGTCGAACCGCGGGTCGTTCTTTATTCCGTAATAGCCCCTGGCGTGTCCGTGATTACAGGACATGATTGCGACTTTAATCGGCTCCATAGTTAAAAATCCTCCCCTTTTACCACACATTTGCCGACGTTTTTTAATGCGACGTCTACAACCCTGTCCAGTCTTTCCGCCGTAGCCGAATCCTTTAAGGCATCGCCATGTGTGATCACTGCATAAATTGCCACTGCTTCGTCCGCGTCGGAGGGAGCAAGCCCGTAAAGCGCATAATTGCTGTCCGTAAAATACTCGTAGCCGCTTGCAGTGTATACGTTCAGCGCCTGTTGCGGAATAACCGTATCGACAGAACGGTTTGATATCATCCCTTGAGTGTTGAAAAACTCGTGTTTGAACAAATTGTCGCCGAAGCCAGCAGCGTGCAGACTTACGCTTAATGCGGCGTCGTTTTCAAACTTTGCCGTTACGTTTGCCGAATTTCCCGATCTGAACACCGTTACTTTATTAACTTCGCTGCAGAAACAGTTTTCGGCGATAAGAAGCTCACGGAACAGTAACGCGTCCAATGCAGCGTTATCCACCGAATAACCCGTCATGGCGCAAGGCCGGCCCAGAATTTCACGCTTTAAGGTAAGCCCGAGAATTTTAGGATGCTCCAGAAAGGAAAACAAAGGCGCGCTTTTCCCGTTCCACTTTATAATCTTATATCTTTTTCCCTGCAGTATTTCGTAATCGGGCAGAACTTGTTTTCTCAAAGCGAAAAGCTTTTTTACGCCCTCTTCAACCGTATATACTTTTTCCATTAAAGATCTCCTTCGTCCCCGAATTGCAAGCTGAAAATATCACACACGGAATAAAAGCTGTCAAAAGTATTGAACCAGACCCTGATATCTTTTTTCCGTCCCGTTTCCCTTATTACCTTAACCTCTTCATATAGCTCCTGCCTGTCGAATAAATAATGATGAAAAGCAAGTTTACAATAACGATAAAACAAACTTTCCACATCAAGACGCGTTTTATATTTTTCATATTCGTCTTGGGCGGATTCTTCCAGCGGCAAAAGCGCAGCATATCCTTTAGCGAATATTTTTTCGGTTTCTTTCACGAACTCTACGGGGAAGTATTTCTTCTTTTTGCCCACGGCGAAATGAGAGTGCGCTTTATACCCGAATTCAACGTTTGCCCACTTATAGTGAGCGGTAAGAAATGCTATATACTCCCTGATTGCGTCGCCCGCTTTTCCGTAATAAACGTCAATGAATTTGTCGGCAAGCTTAAAATATTCCTGGTCCGCGTCCCATAGCATGCGCGACCTTACCCAGTTATCCATTGTTATGAAAGGTGTCCCGCCGCTGGTCCTGCATCCCTGATGGAAAACGTCGGTGACTCCCATGTCGCGGTATATCCTTATGTTGTCCTGTGCGGACATCCATTGCGGGAACGGCGCGTTTATCGAAGCAAAATCCACGCGATAATCCCATACCGCAAAGTTTTTGGCTACTGTTTTCCAACCGTTTATGGCGTTATACGAATTAGGATTTTCCTTTTCGTCAAGCAACGAAAACATATAGTAATCGCCTATGGGTGCGTACCTTATGACTATGTTGTCCCTTGCAACCACCGACGGGTCGACGGGCGTCCAGACGGGTTTACCGTTTTCGTCCGTGCTTTTCACCGTAGGCGGATCCACTATGGACATGTATGCAAACGTCGTAAGATATATTTCCCTCTCGGGACAGTTCTGAAGCCGCCACTTCTCCACCTCATCCGCAACCGCGTTTGCAAACCTCAGGGCTACGCCCGAACGGCCGTATTTTTTAACGTCCGCGGTGCATTGATCGCAACTGCAGAAAACCGAGTTGTCGCTCATGCCCAGCTGGAAAAACGATTTGTCCGTTTCCACGGCGATATAGTTGTTTATGAGATTGTAGACGAACGTCCAGAACATTCCGTGCGGAGCCGAAGCGCTGTTATAACCCGCTTCGCTCCAGTCGCCTTTTTCGTATTCGTCCTTAGAGTACAGCGCTTTTGTATAGCATATCTGAGGATTGGTAGCCCCGCTGCCGCCTTCGCCGCCGACGTACCAATCGGGATGAGAAGCGCGGTAAACGTCGTAAGGAATTATCTGAAGCGCCAGAGACTGGTCGTGAAGCGACGCCCACCAAGACCCCTCTCCGTACTTTTTGTCGCCGTTTCTTACCGCAGACCCCGACAAATAAAGCTTGATGTGGTTTTCAGGGTTTTGCAACGTATCAAAGTTGAACACGTCGCGGTTTTTAAAGTCGGGAAAATCTGTTACGTCCAGACTTCTTTTTACGAGTTTATCGCAGTACTCCTCTTCGTCGGGTGCGTAATACATATATCCGAGGTTAAGCTCTAGATATCTTTGAACTGCGTAAATCAAACCCGTTTCTCCCGAGGAAACTATAAATACGTCGTCGCCGTCGCTTTTTATCCTGAACCCGTGGCGTGTGACCTCCTTACGAGTAACGGCAATCCCTTTTTCTCTGCTTAAAAAGTTATCCCCGAGAGAAATAACGGGACCGTATTTTTTTGTTACCACAGGCATAACCGCGCCTGTTGCCTTTTCAGTTATCCGAGAAAGCTCCTGCGCGGCATACAATACCGATGGAACAGCGTTTTCCGAAATCAATATCGAATAATCGGTTTTACCTTTTTCGGCGATGGCGCCGTCCGATTTTCCCAACAAAAATTTTCTTTGCATAATCTACCTCCTGTTAATTAAATAGCTTAAATTTAAAGCGCCGATCTGAACCCTTCGATAATTTCTTCCATTCCGCCGAAAGTATCCATTCCGAGAATTCCCGCTTTTTCCACTATGCCTGCAAATTCGTCGACAAAAACTCTCAACTCGTCTTTGGTATAAAAAGACTGATACAATGCAAGCTGAAGATATCTGTAAGGTACGGACTCTACGTCCACACGGAATTTAAGAAGCTCATACCTTTCGGGGTCGGAATCCTTTTTTTGCTCGATCGCCGCATACGCACGGCTGAATATTTCATCTACGTTAAGCATGTATCCGCGCGGGAAATTCTTGGTATTTATGTATGCTTCGTGAGAGTGCGCCTTCCATCCGAATTCCTTGTTGAGATAATTCATGTAGTGTAATGTGGTATATTCAAGATATTCTTCCATCATTGGCGCGGCTTCGTCATAATAAACGCTTATCGCTTCATGCATAAGGCTGCGATAATCCTCGTTGACGTTCCACAAAAGTCTTGAACGCACATAATTGTCTATCGTAACAAACGAAGTGTTGCCGAAAGTGCGGCAGCCTTGATGAAAAACGTCTATATAGCCGTAATCGTAATATGCTTTAATATTGTCGTAAGCGGACATCCACTGCGGGAAAGGCGCAAGCATCTCAACGAAATTTATGCGATAATCCCATACCGCAAAGTTTGTTGCAACCGCTTTCCAGCCGTTCATGGCGTTATACGAAGCAATGTTGTTTTTCTCGTCAAGAAGCGGATAAAGGTAATAATCGCTTATGGGTGCGTACCTTATGACTATGTTGTCCCTTGCAACCACCGACGGGTCGACGGGCGTCCAGACGGGTTTACCGTTTTCGTCCGTGCTTTTCACCGTAGGCGGATCCACTATGGACATGTATGCAAACGTCGTAAGATATATTTCCCTCTCGGGACAGTTCTGAAGCCGCCACTTCTCCACCTCATCCGCAACCGCGTTTGCAAACCTCAGGGCTACGCCCGAACGGCCGTATTTTTTAACGTCCGCGGTGCATTGATCGCAACTGCAGAAAACCGAGTTGTCGCTCATGCCCAGCTGGAAAAACGATTTGTCCGTTTCCACGGCGATATAGTTGTTTATGAGATTGTAGACGAACGTCCAGAACATTCCGTGCGGAGCCGAAGCGCTGTTATAACCCGCTTCGCTCCAGTCGCCTTTTTCGTATTCGTCCTTAGAGTACAGCGCTTTTGTATAGCATATCTGAGGATTGGTAGCCCCGCTGCCGCCCACACCGCCGACGTACCAATCGGGATGAGAAGCGCGGTAAACGTCGTAAGGAATTATCTGAAGCGCCAGCGACTGGTCGTGAAGCGACGCCCACCAAGTACCCTCGCCGTATTTTCCGCCGCCGGCGGTCGCGTCGTAACCGTTATTGTAAAGTCTTGCGGCGTTTTGCGGATCCTGCAAAGTATCGTAATTGTAAACGTATCTGTTCAGAAAATCCGGCCAATCTTCGTATTTAAAGTTTTTCAGTTTAATACCTGTGGTTTTGTAATCGCCCGTCCTTATCTCGGTAGGAGCGTAATACATATAATCGATCTGCTCTTCCAAAAATCTGTAGGAGCCGTATAAAATTCCCGAAGTATTGGGCGCGACGATAAGTACGGCGTCCTTATAAGATTCGATACGGAAACCGTTTCTTGTAAGATCGCCTCTTGTATAAGTAATCCCCGAAGCGTCTGCAATCGAAGTAGCGCCGAGCGAAATAAATTTAGTATTATCGCCTATATCCGTTTCGCTTTCATAAACGACGGGCAGCATTACGTTTGATGCGTCATAAACGCGTTGCTGGATTTCGCTTGCGGCATATGAATGGGTAGGAGTAAATTCGGCCGGTAAAAGGATGGCATAATCTGTAGTGCCGTCGGGTTCGGTCAAAAACACGTCGGTGTCCGTAATCGTCTGATTTCTGCCGTTTGCTTTATCGGGAACGTAAGGCGTCTGCTCTTTATTACCGTTTCCGCAAGAAAACACCGAAACCGACAATATTACCGCAAGAAGCGTGCAGACAATTTTTTTGATTGCATTTTTCATATTGTCACCTCTGCTTATTTTTCCGTCACTTCAATAGCAAACTTAAGCCACTGGGCGTTAAAATCGCTATCGTAAGCATGATAATACACAACGTATTTACCGGGTCTGTCGGGAGTGAAAGTCACGCCCGAGTTGTCTGCGTTGTCGGTAGTATTTACTGCGCTTCCGCCGGGATTAGTCACAAGGACGTGTACTTCTATGGCTTCTCCCGCGCTGTTGAGCGCCGTTGCGCCGGGAAGAATAATTTCTTCGCCGACTTTACCCCACTCCTGCACCGAACCCGACATTGAAATCGTGGGCTTGGTGAGATTGTTGCAATAGATATTTACGGGATAGGCGATACTGTTTCCCGACGCGTCCTGGCCGAATGCCTGCAAAACGTATACGCCGTGATTGGTAGCCGTAAACTGAATCGGTCCGTTGTGAGAAACTATCACTTCATCATTGTATTTGACCGTGATTGTCGCTTCGCACTTACCGCTGAAAACGTCGAAAAGACGGAATTCGGGCACGTTTACGACATCGCCTATATTCACGGAAGTAACAAGTTCGCCCATTATTTTGACTACGGGACGGCTGTTATCTGTCGCAGCGTAGTTGAAGTTAGAGTGCTGACAAAGTGAGCGAATCTGAATGACCGCATCATTACGCGTAGTTTTAACAATGAGTTTTGCAAATACGTAACCCTCGGTAAAACCGTCGAAAGGTTCGCCGTTGTCGTATTCGGTGACCTGAGCTAATTTTTCGCCCAAGTTATACAAAGAACCGTTATTAAACGAAAGCGAAAAAGGCTTTGACACGTCAAATGAACTTTTCACTTCGTAACTTTTCCCTTCAAAAATGATTTTGCCGGTATAACGCGTACTTCCTTCCATTCTTACGGTTATGCTTTGCGTAATATCGTCTTTATCGGTAAGCACAAGTTCGGCATATTCCACAGCCTGATATGCGTCACCCGCGTTTTCAACGGTGTCGGGAGAGTTGTTGGTAAACCTTATTTCAAAGTTATCCGCCATCAAAGGATTTATAAAGCTTATCGAACCTGCCTTGGAAGTACTGTCGGAACGGAACCTTATTACGTTATCCTGATTGATAACAGTCATATTGTCCGTAACGAAATAATCTCTTACATATCTGGCGTCAATGACGTTTATGGAAAATTCTTTGCTTATTACACCCGTACCTTTATGCGCGCGGACTTCCAGCTTAAGTATATTTTCGCCTGCCGTATCGGAGGAAAAAGACATACTTTCAAGCGCCGTGAATTCCGATTCACCGGGCTTTTTAAGGTATGCGGTAACTATTGCGTCCACGGGTGAAATATAAGAATACCAGTCTTCCGCTTTAAACGAAGGTATATCGAAGACATAATTCCTGGCTAATATTTCGGGTATGTACGGCCACTCTACAATAGGCGTGTTATTTACGTTTGCCACGCTGTAAAAATCATAGTAAACATAATTTTCAAGATAATCGTAAACAACGTATCTTATACGGTACACGCCTTGTTTGTCTGCAAGAAATTTTCCGTTTAAGTCCAAAGTAATTTGTTTTCCGTCCGGGTCCGTAATTTCGACGCGATAACCCTTGCCTACAGTGCCGCCGCTGATTTCCGCGTTAGGGCAATAAACGTATTCGCCCATGCTGATATTGACGGGCAATTCTCCGTCGAATACCGCCGACAAAGGAACAAGTTTATCCGCTACCGTAATATCAATCAGTTTTTCGCCTGAATTTCCCGACTTGTCGAAAGCCCGTGCGACTATTGTATAAACTCCGGCCTTATCGGGAATAAAGCTGCCGCCCTCCAAAGCGTATTCCTTTTCCAAAGCCGTACCGTAATCGTAATAAACTTTTATATCGATTTGTTCCACCACTCCGTCGCAATCGTCGTATGCAAAAATTTCGGGCACGGGGAAAGGCGTTAATTTTTCACCCTGTACGTTTTCGTCAAAACCTGCATAAGGCTCTATTTGCGGTCCCTCGGTATCGGAAAAATCTTCGCCTAAAAACGCCCCGTTAAAGGAAAGTATTGCGATTTTTGCTTCTTTCGCCAATAAATCCATGAATCTTAAGGAAACTTTTACTTCGTTTGAAGAAAAGCCGCTCCAAGGTTCGTTGCCGTTAAGGTCGTCTTTATAGTCAAGGTCGCGTATGACGTGGTGGTCCAGATTACGGCTGGGATAAGCATAAGCTGCGTTCTCGTCAGGATCAAAACTATATCCGCCGGCATATTTTGCGCCGTTGAAAATACCGTTAAACGGCTGACGAACCTGTAGTCCGAAGCCTTTCTGAAATGTCCCGTTTAAAAACTTTCCCTGCACCGTTTGTCCGTTGCCGCCCGCAAGCGCGCTTGTTTCATAATTGTTGTCCGTCCTGATTATAGTCTGATAAGTAAGGGTTTTTGTGGGATCTGAAACGTCGGTCAGGACAACTTCTATCCCCGAAAAATCGGTAATCGGAGCCGTGTTTATCGAATTAGGCTTGACGCTTGGATCATAAGAACCGGGTATAACCAGAAATTCTATGAAATTAAAGTCTATATCCATCTTATCAAGCCGCAAAATGGGTTGAAACTCAAACGTGGTATCCGATTCGGTTGCGGTAAGCACAAGCGGCTTAGAGTTTTCAACGGCATATACTTCGCCGTTTCTCGAATACAACAGTGAGTGAAAATCCGAGTTGATTTCCTCATAAGCAACCGTACCGTTTTCCGAAGTCACGTAATTTTCAATTGAGAGTGCCGCATTAAGTTTATCCTTAGAAGTATTACCAGGACTTTTTGTACCGACTTTTGCGCATGCAACAAACAGGCAAGAAAAAACAAGCAATAAAAGCGCTGAAAACACAAAAATTTTCTTTTTCATAATATCTCCCTCATTTTTAACCTTTTAATCCGCCTACGGCAACGGCGCCCATAAGTTTGTTTCTGAAAGCTATGAACAAAAGCAGAATGGGCAAAACCACCAATGCGCACGCAGCCATAAGATAATTGGTGCCGCTTACCGCATTGACATTGCTGAACTGGAAAGCATAAAGTCCGTAAGCCGCCATCGGGAACGAAGGCAGATATATCATGGAAGTCTGCCAGTCATTCCAGATTCCTATAAAAGTCATCAGCGACAGCGCCAGAATCGTAACTTTGGCAAGCGGAAGCATTATCGTAAACATAACTCTTGCATGGCTTGCCCCGTCTATAAACGCCGCTTCTGCATATTCCCATGAAATGCCTTTGAAAGTCGCGTAAAAAATCAGAAAATTGGTGCCCGTAAACGAAGCTTTCATTATAATAAGTCCTAAAACGTTATCGTAAAAACCGATATTGTTCATGAGATTTATCATAGAAGGAAGGTTGCCTACGATGGGAATAATCATGGTGACGATAACCGTACTGTAAAGCACTTTCCCGAAGAAAAACTTATATTTTGCAACCACATAAGCCGTCACGCAATGCGACAAAGTAGTAACGAAAGTACAGGCAATCGAATAAACGAACGAATTGAGGAACATTTCCGGAAGATATACGTTGCGCGGGGCTCTTCCGTCTGAATAGCTTACTTTTATGAACATCTTTTCAAAAACGTCTATGTAGTTTCTGAATTCCCAGCCGCCGTGATACTTACCCGGAAGTCCGAAAGGATTCAGAATAAAATCGACGCGGGTTTTAAGCGAGGATATGAGAACCCATATAAACGGAACGATAAGCGACAGACAATAAAGGATAAGCAACACCAAGAAAAGTACGGCAAAAGGCTGACGCGAAATTTTTTCTTTTACCATGTTTTACCCTCCTCTTCAGAATTCCGCATTCGTTCCGAATTTTTCCAGCAGATATTTCGCAAGCAAAGTTATCGGAGCGACAAACAAAGTAAACAGTAATCCCGCGGCGGACGCAAACGGATAATCCGCAAGCTGAGCAGTATCGCCCACAACCTTTACGAACAAATAATATCCGTAAGTATACAAATACTGAGGAGCGTTACCGCCGTAAAAAGTATACAAACCCGCCTGATTGGTGAAAATTCCGGCAATACCCGTCACAAGGAAGACCGTAATCGTCGGGAAAATCAACGGAACGGTTATCTTCCAGAATTCCTTCCACATTCCCAACCCCTCGAGTTTTCCGTATTCGATAAGCGAGTCCGGTATACGGCTCATGGCACCGGTATACAGGATTATTCCGCTGCCCAGTCCGAACCAGATATTGTAAAATATTATTACCGACCATGCCGTCTGCTGCGATTTAAACAAATCGGGAACGTTTTGCACACCGAACAAATTAAGCAAAGAAGGCACTGCGCGGTCCACGAAATATTTATACATTATCGTCATTACTACACTGGACACAATACTGGGTACGTAAAGAAAGATCTTAAACATACCCGAAAGCGGTATCTTTTTGTACACGAAAAAGGAACTCATTATATGCAGCGGCATACAGATAAACAAGCCTATGGCATACAGAATAAAAGAGTTCTTTGTCGCAAACTGCAAAGTAAAATCCGTACCTATCTGTCTGATAAACTCTTTAAAATGCCCGAATCCTATAAAATGATATTCGCCTGTGGCAATGTCGTACTGTTTGAACGCAAGCAATATGGAGTTTATGTTGACGCCGATATAGAAAACGCAGAACTGTATTACGGGAATTATAAGCACGCAGAACAAAAACAGATTCTTTGCAAAATTTTTACTTTTAGCCGATCTTATTTTTTTCTTCCTGTTCTTTTTAAGATTGTACAGCCTTACGGATAAATTGTAAAAGAATAATTTAATCGCTCTGCCGACTTTCCCCATTCGTTCGGAAATTTTTTCCTTTACGGTCGCTTTTTTCTCTAAATCCGGATTCAAATTTTTTGATTTTCTCATTATTTATCCCTCGGGACCTGTTCTTCAGTTGCCAACCGCTATTTTACTCAGCCACACTTCTTCGCTCATGGTTTCCCTTAACGCGGTCATGTATTCGTCAACGGTAAGTGTCGGATAAGTTCTGAAATTTCCTATAGGATCGGACAGAGTTTTACCGTCCCTTGTGTTGGCCTTCCATTTCCAGTCGCTCTCAAAAAACTGCTCGTTTTTATAAATATAGGGATTGGCGCAGGTATGATAAACTATATCGCTGTTACCGCCGAACGCACCCCAAAGCGACTGATAATAATCGGGCATTGCGGCAAGCTGCTCGTCTTTCATTTCGTAATCGAGCGCTCTGGGCATACCGGAATACTGAGTGCACATCTGAAGCGCTTCGTCAGACTGAAGATATGCAAAGAATTTTTTTGCACCTTCGGCTTCTTTTGCGTTCTTTTTCACGAAAACCGAAGTATAGAACGAAGAAGCAAAATATGTAGCTTTAGTCGCCGGAGAGCCTTCATACTTCGGGAAAGGCATAATGCCGAACCTTCTGTTGGCATATTCGTCCGACATCGCCGCCATATCGTTGAACGTGTCTTTTGCTTCGTTGTACCAATGCGCGCCGTCGATGATAAACGCAACGCGCTTACCAAGTCCCAGACTTTCGTTGACTACTGAAAGGAGGTATTCGGATTGCGTCGTCATAAACGACATGGAAGCGGTGCCCGATTGCGAATGATAATAATCGGGATTGTTTGCAAGCGTGTAGGCAAATTCCAGTGCTTTTTTCCTACCCGTCATATTCATAAGCAGATATGCCTTTTGCGGAGTAATCTTGGTGGGTTCGCTGTCGCCTTCAAACGTGTATTCGCCTGACATCGTTTTAACGAGGTCGAAATTAGCCTTGCCTTCGTAAGCGGCGTACATAGAATAAATCAGATTACTTGTATAGGACGTCTGGTCGGACCAGATGAAAGGCGTTACTCCTTCATTGACCATATAATTGCACAGATTCCAGAACTCGTCAATCGTAACGGGCAAACCGTCATCGTAAGTGCCGGCGATTCCGTCCTGTCCCACGCTTTTGGGCTGAGTCCCTTCTATTCCCTTGGTCCAGTTGCCCGAAGCGTCATAATAGAAGCCCTTTTTCTCAAAAAGGTCTATATCGTAGGAAATGCCGTAAATTCCGCCCCCGAAAGGCGCCGCAAAGTATTTGCCGAGGTTGTTGTATCCCTTATAGAATTCGTCGAGATCTTCCCACATCTTATCGGCGATACTCTCCTCGTCGGAAACGCCTATTCCGAGGTCCTTTAACGGGGTAGTCATTTCGGTCGTGACGTCCATCAGAAGGTCCTGAGAAAGGTAATCGTATAGATATACCGGCGCGACGAAAACGTCCTGAGGCAACACGTCTATCGTCCCAAGAAGAGTGGACATGTAATATTTTTTGTCGCCGTCCACCAAGACCTTGTATTGAGGATTTTTCTTTTCGAATTCAGCCGCAGCCTTATCCAGCCATTCCTGTCCCCAACCGCCGTTGTAAATACCGACCTGTATAACAATTTTGTCGCCGTATTGATTGGGTCCTTTCGGTCCGCAACCGACAAACGACCACAGCGCAAGCATTGCCACGATAAAAACAGCCATGAATTTTTTAAGCATTTTCTTTCTCCTTGCAATTATTTATTTGTTTTTTATATAAACCCTCATTAGCGACGTCGAATGAAAAAATCGTTTTATCATTCGTTTTCCGGCTTATTGCCGGCACGCCCTATAACGCCTTTTTTTCTTAATACAATCAGCGTGACAAGCGCCGCAATAAGCAATACAAGCACTCCTCCGCCCACGCTTAAGCCGATAACCAAACCTTTACTTACAGCGCTGACTTCTATGTTGTAAGATATAATTTGCTGATTTCCGGCTATATCCGTTGCGGAATATATAATTTCGTATGTACCTTTTTCTTCCGCGTCAAATCCGCCGTTATAAACATCCACTTCCTGCCCGTCTTTCATCACTTTAACGACTGAATTTATGTTAAGTCCCGATTTATCGGTGACAACAGCTTCGGCCAATTTGACGAAATCACCCACTCGCGCGGTCTCTGTCTTACCGTTAAGAGTTATTTCCGGCTTTTCGGTGTCGTTTACGGTAATGTAATACGAGCCGCTGATACTTTCTCCCAAAGTCAGGTCGACAAACGAATATCTTATTTCATAAAGCCCGATAGAATCGGTAGTCATTCCTTCTTCACCGGCTTTCTGATAATTGAAATAAACTTTCGCGCTGATTTGAGAACTGTCGACTTTGTTTCCGTAAAAATCAACGATTTCGGGTTTAAGGTTATTTAATACCGATCCGACGGTAACTTCACGTTCGGGGACGTTTACAACCTCGTACCAGGCGGGTTTAACTTCGATTTCAATGGAGCGCATCGTTTTATAATAGCCGTTATCGACTGAAGCGGAGATTACATAAACCCCTTTTTCCTCGGGAGTAAACACATATTCCCCGCGTTTAAACGCTTCGGTAATATCCGTAACTGTGCCGTCGCCTGATTTTATAAGTTCCACCACCATATCTTCTTCGGACGAGAAAAAGCCGTAACGGAAAATTATTTCTTTACCGACCAAAGCCTTAACCTTTACTATATCGTCGGTTATTTGAGCACCTTGTTTTAGTCTGACGTTTAACGGAAGGGCGTTCATTTCAAGTTCCGGAAATTGTTGCGAAAATACATAAATACGTCTTTCCGCCGCTGCCGTGTACGTAACTAAGGGATTTTCAACAGACGCGTATTTAGCCGAGTAATGGATTTCATACACGCCTTCCCGGTCAAATTTTACCGAACTTAAGTCTTCCGCCGTACTTCCGTCCGGACATGATATTTTTATACTTCCGTCCGAAGCCGAAATTTCGCTTTTCTCAAAAATATCGTAAATTATCAAATCTTGCAGTGTCGGTACGGGAACAGCCTCGCCGAGTGCATAAAACATGCTTTTTTCTATTCCGTCATTAAAATACACATAACTTCTTGAAACGGTAACCTCAATCTTACTTTCTACCTCTCTTAAAAGCAAATCTTTTGTGGAATAGGTCAATGTGTACTTTCCTTCCGAACCGGGTTTAAAAATCAAATCTTTACCTATGTTAAGATAATCTTGTCCCCCGTCGGGCAAACCGGGGCCGGATACGTTGACATTAAGATTCTGCTTGGGCTTCTGCGCGTCGTTTTCGACATAACCGCCAAGTTGGATATCCTCTCCTACGTAAACGGTTTTTTTGCCCAATTCATCATCGGCCAACACTATTTGCGCGTCGGGTAAATCGGCAAAAACTTCAACCGTCACTACATTTCCGGTAAGTTCGTCTTTCCCGTCTTCGGGATTGAAATCCGCTTCATACAAAAGACTGTAAACGCCTTCTTCGTCGGGAGTGAAAGACGCATCCGAAGAATAGCGGGTTGCGTCGACATACGGAGCCGAAGTTAAATCTTCGCCCTTATAAATGCTGTAAAAACAGTCCTCGGGCGTAATTCCGTGATTAGCGGCGGACAAAACATAAGGCCTTGGAATGTTGTATTCATAACCGACTAAACCGCTGTAAAGCACTTCGGCGTTAATGACGTCGGAATAAAAACCTGTAAAAAGCATTTTTGTTTCTGCAGTGACGCCGTTTAACGAAAACGATACATTTACGTTTTTCATCTCCTCCGCCGTCCAAGGTGTCCACGCGACGTCCGTTGCCCCGTCGGTTACGTTGCGAAGAAGATAACGGTAGGCGTCGATATCCTCGGTTTCGGGGTTATTGTCGATGTCAACAAAATCAAATCCGATCTTTCCGTTATTGACGTTATCCACCATTTTGTCGAGATAAAACGTAAAGTTACCGTCATCCGTCCCAAGATATACGTTAACGGGTTCCATGGGTAAAGCGCTGCTGTTTTTTACGGTGCCGTCGGAAAGAGCGTAATTTCGATTCACGGTTTCGCCGTTACGCTTAAAAGGAATGGCTCCTACGGCGGCGTCCGTTCCGTTTTCAACGGGTGTAACCTTTCCGTCATACCAATTGTGCGCGGCAAAAACCTGTCCGTCGGCTGCAACGCTTAAGCCGTATTCGCCGTTATAATTGCTTTCCTCCGTACCTCTTGACCAGCTTTTTATTCTTACCGTTTTTCCGCCGGATTCAAGCGTAACAGTAAAGTCAAGATAGGTATAGGCGCCGTTTCTGCCCACCCACGGCAGCAACGAAAACAAGGGCTTTTCGGGCGTGATTCCCGTAAGGTCGATTGTCCCTATGTCCCAGTTTGCGTCCTCGTCGGCGGTAAGCAGCAATCCACTGTACTCAGACTCTTCGGGTATCGCTATATTGCCGTTCTGAACGGAAGAAAGCGCATATGCCTTGCCGTTTGCCTCAGGCGCCGATAAAACGACGCCGAAGACAAACGCGAAAATTATAAGAAAAACCAAGTATTTTTTCTTCATTTTAACCTCTTCTCTTTATGACAAACACTGCGCACAACATTGCAAATACCGAAGCCAGGGCAGACGCAGCTTTTCCGCAGCCGCTCTTTTTATCGCCGTCATCGGGATTTTCCGTAGTATCTGGCGCAGGAGTTGCCTCTGTTTTTTCCTGCCACTTTGCCGTAAGCGTCAAATCATTTTCCGCCGCGCCGCCGAAAACGTATTTCTCGTCCCCGATGTACCAGCCGACAAAATCATAACCTTCCCTGACGGGATCGGCGGGAGCGATAACGGATTCCCCTATGACGAAGGTCTTGTCGTCCACCGCACTGCCTCCGTTACTGTCGAAAACTACGGTTATAGAATTCCTTGTATAAATTGCTATAATCGTCATGTCATCGGTGACAAGGGTATCGCCCGAAACGTTCCACCCAGCCGAATAGTTAGCCTTTGGGGGAATGGCGGGTAATCCGATATCGGAAACCGCGGTACCGTAATCGACATTTTCGATTACCGTTTCTGTATTGTCTATAATTACGGTAACGTCATATTTGTTTATATCCCATTTTGCAAAAATAACAGTATCTTCGTTAATGGGCTGCTTAAAATCGAATTCACTCGTAAAGCTTGCGTCGGCATACCATCCCGTAAAAGTATAACCGGTTTTTACGGGAGATGCGGGTTCGTCGCAAATTTCTCCCGGGACAATTATTTGTACGGGAATGTCGCAGTTTTCAAAAGTTACTTTCTTGCCGTCGTCCCATTTGGCGTACAAGGTAGAATTTTCGAAACGGATGAAATCCTCTACGGTAACTTTACTGCTCTCCGTATAATCCGAATCGGTGTACCATCCCGAAATATACTTGTTTTCAGGCGAATTTTCGGGAGTTTTATTGTCGAATATGCTGTTCAGTTTTGTCGTCAGCGCAGCTGTCTGCGAATAGGTATAATCAAACGTTTCGTTCTGAACGCCGTCTACAACAAAATCGAAAGTAACGGTGTAAGTTTTTTCCTTAAAGCGTGCAACCAAAGTAATGTCTTGCGCGGGATAAACAAACGGACCGGAAACCACTTTTTCGCTTCCGCTGTACCAGCCGTCGAATTCGAAATACGCATATTCCTCGTTTACGGACAAATCCAAAGTCGCGTCAGGCAGCGTCAGAACGTCGTCTTCCACAGTGAACGAAGTAGTGTATTCTCCCGAAAGATCGGCATTCTCGACCTGATAGTTAATCGTATAACTTATGGGACTTACAACAATTTCCAAAGCTATCAAATCGCCTTCGGCTGTGCCGTTTACGTAAGAATAATTTACAGTTCCGCCGTTTACCGCGTCGATTTGGTCAAGAACGGATACGCCGCCCACCTTAAGCGTTTTTATTTCGTAACCCTTTTTGGGAACAACCGAGATACTGTGATTGCCGTCAAAGGCTGATTTTTCGGGAAGCTTGGTTATATCAATGCCGTCCACGGTGACTACGGCGTTTTCAACAGTCGATTGAGGCTTTACGAATGCAGGTTTAACCGTAAGCGGAATTTCGTAAGAGCCGAGGCTGTTTTCGTAAGCAATCTTATAGGTGCCCGCCTTTATTTTTTCGGCGGGAATTACAAGCCCTTCAACGTAATCGGTTTTTGCGACAATTTCCGTTCCGTCGGAATAACTTACAGAAATTTTTTCATTTTCGGGATTTATTTCACCCGAAAAAACGGTGGAAACTTTAATTCCGTCCAAAGAAACCTCGTCGCCCGCAAGAGGTTTTTGCGAATAACTTATTATGACGTTGTCGGGAATGACGTCGCCCTGAGCGGTAAAGTCCGCACCTCTTATTCCCATAATACAGAACCTTGTGTACAAAGCGCTTTTGCCGTCTGCTTTATTCCTGTAATTGGGCATATCCACACCTGCGGAAATCCTAACTTTGCCGCTTTCAAAGCCGTCGAAAGTATTTGTGCCGTTTGCTGAATCGGAAGCAAAATCACGCACGAAGTAAACGTCGGGTCCGTATGCCACATAAAGTCTTTGCGTGAAATTGTCGAAAATGACTTCAATGGGATATGCGTCCGCGCCGCTGATTTTAGAGCCCGGTATCTCAAGACCCGTATTCCAATCGGGCACGTCTATTCCTTCGTTAACTGAAAGTTTGACCATATTGCCGTCGGCATCGTTCCATGTCGCATAGCGTACCGCTTCATACGAAGAATTGTTTTCCCATGTGCCGACAGCCTTTACCCTTACGCTGCTGCCCGCTCCGCTTGTGACCATAAACAAAGATATGTAAGTATCTTCGTCTTCGGCATCGTAAATATTTACTCTGAAAGTAATGGCCGCATTGCCGTTTTTGTATTCAGCGCCGGTTGCAGGGAAACCTATTTTAATAAGAGAATCGTAATCGCTTGAAGATCTGTAAGAAGCAGAAGTGATGTCCACGTCAAACGCTGTTTTTACTCCCAGTCCGGTTTTACCGCGCCCTTCCCACGCGTAAAGGTGTCCCGTGGCGTCTACCGAATCGGCGTTAGCGGTTTCGACCATAATTCCGCCGCCCTTATAGGAAACGTAATACGGAATAGGCTCGTAATACAAATCCTTCACTTCGCCTTCATTGACGAAAAGCTTGTCGAATTTTTGCACCAAAGCTTCTTTATCGCTGCCCAAAGCTGTCTTAACCGTATAGGACGCAATAACTTTGTCGCCATTCATAAACTTCACTGCATATTCGTCCAGTTTGTCTGCGGTAAAACTGTTGCCGACAATCTCGACCGGAGTTCCGTTTGAATCGGTAACCGACACCGTAAAATCGGTATAAGTCTTCCATCCCTCAAATAAGTCATAAACCTGAAGCGTATCGGGGATGTCAACCGATACCGACAAAGTCTGCGGATCGAGTATTTCGACGGTATCGCTTAAAGCCTTTATTTTATTGCTTGCAGTGCCGGCTGTACTCATGTTGCCTGATTCGTCGGTTTTAACTTTGTAGCCGTCTACCTGTTTTATCATTACCGACGCGCTTTCGTCGCTTAAATCTCCGTCGTCGTCGCTGTCGTGAAAGTCAACGGTCACCGACATGGTAACAGGAGTTTCGCCGAATCCCATAAAGGCAGGTAATATACCGCCGTAAGTGTCGTCAAGGTCAAGAATTTTCCATCTGTACAATGGCTTTTCCGCCGTACCGAAATTTATCTGCGTATTATGCTTGATTCTGCCGCTGTCGGTATAAAGCGCATTTTCTTCCGCCGAATAATAAATCCTGTAAACAGGGTCAAGATACTGATTGCCGTTTATCGCGTTTCCGTTTTCGTCAACATGATCGTACGCCTGCACGAATCCGTCAAATCTTATGGGCGAAGAACCTGCGGACTGTGCCGAAGTCAGACTGTTGTCGGTCAAATACTGAGTGTAATATTGGCCGTCGGTATAAAGACTTGTTTTGACGCGGAACATTACTTCGCCGGCTGAGTCGTTAACGGGTCTGTATCCGAGTTTTACGCTTAAGACGTTTTCTCCGTCAGTAAAATCGATATAAACCGCATCTACATCGCGGGTAAATTTTGCGTCGGCAGCCGCACAAGCAGCATTAAAAGCCTCTTCGTCCAGCACGCCGTCCACCGTATAATCGTTTTTGAAAACCAAATTATATTTTTCGCCGTACTGCTTGGGGAAAAGCGCCACTTCGGCAAGCGGCGTGAATACGTCGTTGTCGGCAAGATATACCTGCTTTCCCACGGTAAGCGTTTTGTCGTCCGAAGTAAGCGTTTTGGTAATTCCGTCATAAGGTGACGTTTTTATTCCTTTAATAACGCGCATTGAGGAAACATCGGTTACAGGCTCGCCGTTGACGGACGTTATAAGTAATTTACTTTCACTCTTGACGCCGCTCAACGCAACTGTTATTTTGACATTCTTTTCTTCTTCCTCGGTAAAAGGCGTCCAGATCGAAGTATCAATAGAAGAACCTGCAGATTCCGTAAGATTGCGCATTTTATATCGATATGTGGTTTCTCCGTTATATGTAAACGCCTGTTGTCCTGTTTTAGATAATCCCCATGCCGCCGCAATCATATCGGTATAAACGGTGTAATCGGAGTTGCTTTTGTCAAGATAAATATTGATGGGCATGGGCATCATCGTACTGTTGTAAGTCGAAGGAGTTTCCTCCACGGTATCCGAAAACGCAAATCTGCGGTTTACATACGACCCGTCAAGTCTGAAAGGCATAGTACTGCAAATTGTCGGCCCGGTGGCGCACACATACGCACCGTCGTAAGAGCTCCACCCAACAGCCCTCTGATTTTCGCCGTAAGCGCCAAGCCCCATTTCGAAATTATCGGGTCTGGAAAAACTGGTAACGCTGAAACTTTTGTCTCCTGAAGAAAAAGTAACGATAAAGTTGTTATAAGAAGAACCCGCTTGCTGGTCCCCTAACCGTTTCATCCAAGGCATAATTCCTATAATCGGTTTTTCGGCAGTAGCGCCGCTTAAATCGTATACGCCCAAATCAAAACGCGCAAAAGAATCGGTAGTAGTCAAAAGTGCGCCGCTGTAAGTAACGGGCTCCAACGAACTGCCGCTTTCATCCGTCACGGTAACATCTTCCCGGCTTATGCTTCCGTTAATTTCGCCGGCGGTATATTCCTGACCCCCCTGAATAAACTCAGAAGCGGGCACCACCGTTTCCGCTGCCGCGGTTCGGGGAAAAGGTATTGCCGACAATGCCAACACCAAAGGCATAAGCAATGAAATCATAATGCAAAAGATATACCTTTTACCTTTACTTGTCTTGCTCATAATTCCCTCCTTTCAATTTTAAATTTAAAAAACCATCAACTTAAAACGTAAATTATAATGCTGCAAACAACGCATCAAACAGCTGTAGTCCCGTTCCGAAAACCAAATCAAGTCTTGTGTTAAGCTCTTACTTATCGATTCCAGAATAAGTATAAACTATTTATAAACTTACAATCAATCCATTTTTTAAAAAACTTTTATATATTTTTTAAAATTATATACTTTTTTAAGGTTTTTTATTGACAAAATATATCATTTTATATATAATTATAAAAAAAGTATAAAGCCGATTTTATTTTCCGAAATTAACGTCAACGATCTTAACGCTTAAAAATCGATAATAGGAATTTAATAAACAAATTTTATATTAAGGTTTAATATGAAACTTAATTATCTTTTCGAACAAGTGAAAAAAGACATTGCTACGGGTGTTTTCGGAAAAAGCGGATCGCGCTTTTCGGACGTAAAATCTCTTGCCGAACAATACGACATTTCTTACGTTACGGCAATAAAGCTTATTGCGGAGTTGAAAAACTCCAGAGTTCTGCTGCCCATAGGGAATAAAAATTTTGTAATTAACGGCCCCTACGGCACAAATTCCGAACTTTATAAAATAATAAATAAAACCCACGAAAAAAAATTGGGCATACTTGTCCCCTCTTTTACCAATCCTTTCATCGCCGAAATGACGGAAGAGCTTAACGACACTATTTTACGCTGCGGATTTTTGCCCGAAATTGCACTTGCGCACGACGAAGACGAAATCGCGATTCTGGAGCATTTTGCCAAGTCCGGTTGCGCAGGCGTTTTCAGTTTTCTTAAAAATCAGACCCCGGGCGTTTTAGATTATTACTCGCGTTTCCCTCTTCCTATAGTAATTGTAGGAAAAAATCCCGTTGACATAAATGTTTCTTCGGTGACGGCGGACAATTATACTGCCGGCATGGTTGCAGCCAAACATTTTTTGGAATACGGATTCAAAAATTTCGCTTACGCAACGACATACAACAATATTTCGGTTAACGACGACAGGCTTAACGGCTTCAGAGACGGATTGAAAAAAGCAGGCATTACTCTCCCTAACGAGAATATTTTCGCATTAGATCAAAACACCTCCAAAAATAAAAATATGATTGTTTCCTTTTTGTCAAAAAGAAAACAACGCACCGGTTTTTTCTGTTATCACGACATTGTGGCGGCTCAACTTATAATTATTGTTCAGAACGCAGGATACAGTATTCCCGGCCATGTGGGCATAATAGGTTACGACAATCTTTCCATTGTAACAGGCGAAACAAAGCTGACTACGTTTGCATATTCTTTTAATAAAATCGCCGAAAACGCAGTTTCTCTCATGAAGGAGAAATTGCTTAAGCCCAACTCGCCCAAAAACACAATCAATATTCAGACGGTGCTTATAGTAAGAAATTCCACCAACCGGGACCTTAACAAAAACTACCAATTATAGAACAAACCCAAATTGTAACGATTTTTTCATATATTTTTAATTTATCGCAAAGCTTCATTTCTTGAGTTTTTTCAAAAGCATATCTGCCCTGTATCTCCCCCCCTATTTTTAAATTTACCTATAATCAACAGAAGTTTCAAATCTTTACTTAAAAACTCCTGCATGAAAAAAGTATCGATAATTTTAAATGAAAAAACAATTTTCTTTTCGGTTATTTCAAGGCGGCAGTTACGCTAAACAACGGAAAGCAGCCGTCAAAATACAGAAAACAAAACAACGCTGCTGATTAGGTGCGCGTTGTTTTGTTTTCTGCAAAAGTTTTTAACTATTCGATTGTTTTAATAAATATCCGACAACTAAAAAAACTGTTTTGCTGAAATAAAAATTATAAAAAACTGTGACAGCCGATTTTTCATAAATCTTAAAAACCTTTTAAGCTTTAAAAATACTTTATAATACTACTTGACCGAAGGACTTGCTGCTTTCATCAAATTTATAAATAAAGCGTTAGTTTTCTTTGCTTTCCCTGGCTGCGGCGATACGCTCTTCGGCTGCGGCAATGCGTTTGTTTGCCTCCTCAAGCTGAATGTCGCGCTCCCTCTGCATTTTCTCCCGACGAGCCTTAGGCGAAAGTTTTGCCTCTTCCCACACTGCTTTGGACTCGGCCTTTGCCGCCGCAAAATTCGCTTTGTCCACCTGATGCTGCGCTTTTGCGTTTTCCAGCATATCCTTAAAAGGGTGAAATTTTTCAGACATGTTTTAATCCTCCGTATTTTTATTCAGCAGTTCGTCGCTGAGTTTCAGAATCTGATCGGAATATTTGTTTTTGCGGTGTTTTATAATTGCTTTATAAATAAAGTAATTAACGCAAACCGCTACAATCCCGACCGCGCCGACGGCTATCCCGGCCGCCACCATATTGCCTATTACTTTCATTGCAAGGCACATTCCCGTACCCAGAATCAATGTGCCGACGCAGCCGAATACGTATGCGAATACTATAGCAGGACGGCGAACTTTCGCGTCAAGGCTTTTAAGCCGGTTCAACTTTCCCTGTTGTTCGCTTTGGGGCGCGTACTGTCTGCGAATGTTTTCCGCGTACTTCTTTTCGTTGATTGTTTCCATAATTTCCATCTCCTTCATTGATTTTGTACTTGTATTATAACTGCTGTTTTTTTCTGAATTTTTGCTTATTTGTAAATGTTTTGTAAAACAAAAAAACGGCGCAAACGCGCCGACGACAAAATTTTAGCCATATACAATTGATAAACAACCTTGCCTTAAAGGATTGCATGAGTCCCGAAACCATTTTAACCGATGTAACTTACAGGTCTACAATACACTTGTATTTTCCGTAGTTTTCTCTATTAGACAAACGGCGACAAAAAAGCCTGAAGCATCTAAAGAGAAATACATTCAATGCGGATTATTAACGATCTTGCCGATTTTCGTTAAGAAGTTCCTCCGTGAGGCTGAGAATTTCTTTACCGTACTTTTCCTTGCCTTTTTTCAAAGCAAAACTATGCACGGGCTGAGCAACAGCCATGACGGCAATTCCGATAACGGCAATCGCTATTCCCGCGACATAATTACCGTAAGCAAGAGTAAGGCTCATCCCTGCGCCGAATAAAAGCAGTCCCGTAATTCCCAGAAAAAGCGCCGGGCACATCGCGGTCTTTTTTACTTTTGAATTCAGTTTTTTCAGTCTTTTCAGTTTATTTTCGTTTAACCCTTCAGGCAGATAAGCGTTTCGGATTTCCTCTATTGCCCTTCGTTCGTCCGAAGTGGGCGCGGAATAGGTAAAACTGAATTTTTCGTTTTTATCGGACATTGTTTTTCCCTTCTTTGATTTTTTTAAGTCCTTTACAGCCGCCGGCAATCATAACTCCACCGATAAACGCGGAAAGCGCGCATACTGCAAATCCCGTTATTGCGTTAAGAATGTTAATTTCCGCCGAAGTCTGTGCCGAGCCGTTTGAAAAAACCGCGACAAGCGTAACCTGAAGCGACAGCAAAGATACCGCCGCGTCCGTGAGATTTATGTTGCGAAAGCATTGAAGCATCGGATCATGATAAGACCTGACCTTGAACACGTTGACGATCGCGAAGATCACTTTGTAAAAAGTATAGGCCGCAGCCGCTATTGCCATGACCTGAGAAAATTGTACGGGTTTCCGATAAAGCACCATAAGCGTAACTGCCGCGGCAAGGGCAAGCTCCAGTACAAACAACAAAACTCCGCACAGCATGTAAATTTTCAGTTTGTATTCCTGCAAAACGTCGGAGTTGTCACCCGCGCGTTTCTTCGCTTTGTAGCTGAGAAGAAGAACGATTCCGCGCAAAGCGCTTAAGAAAAGGTAATAACAGGCGATGACTCCGTAAAAGACGGAAGCGGTCATGATGCCCAGCACCGCGTTGAAAATCACGAAAGCCAAATTAACCGCAAACGAAGCCGCAAAGATTACGACGGTGCGGAAACCGTAGCTTGCCGCCATATTGCCGATAAAGCGATTACGACTAAGATTATCGACGATTTTTCTCTTAAGTTCCGGGGCTAAAACGACAATCAAGTAAACGCTGTATGCAAGAAACGACGCCGAAAAGCAGTAAACGACGTAAGCGGGCCATGCGGAATAATCCTTTACGACGAAGAATATTGCCGCGCTTACCGCCGCAATTGTCAAGACCCATACAAAAACGACAAAAAGAGCGGGCGGTTTTTTTAAGAACGCAAAAAGACCTTTCAGCTTCATGTCGACGCCCCTCTCAGCTTCACGATGAAAGTGCTTCCCTTACCTACTTCGCTTTCGACGGAAATTTCTCCGCCCAGTATATCGATTACTTTTTTTACCAGCGCCAGCCCCAGCCCGTTGCCCTCCTGCGCGTGAGACGTGTCACCCTGATAGAACTTATCGAAGATATGAAGACCCGTTTCCTTTGAAATACCGCAGCCCGTATCGGAAATTTTAACGACGGCGTTTCCGTCCTCTTCTTTAAGAGTTATGTTTATTTTCCCCTGCGGACCGGTAAATTTTATCGCGTTGGAAATAAGATTGTTCCAGACAATTTCAAGGTAACTCGCGTCGGATTTTACCGTAACGTCGTCAAGGTCGCAGTCGATTTCAAGTTGTTTTGCCTCTATTTTGTCTTCAAACTGCAAAACGGACTGTGCAATCGCCTCGTTTAATCGGATTGAAGTCGTTTCCGTCTTTATTTCCTGATTCTCAAGTCGGTTAAGCTGAAGAATGTTTGTAATCAGATTTGTCAGCCTTTTTGACGTTGCAGCCAGTGTAGCGGCGTACCTGGTGCGCGTTTCATTGTCTAAGGCTTCGTCCTTTATTGCCATGGAGTAATTCTGAATTATGGCAAGCGGCGTTTTAAGCTCGTGCGAGACGTTGGATACGAAATCCGTACGCAAAACTTCGGTTTTGGAAAGCTCCGCCGTCATTTTATTGAGATCGCATATTATGCAATCGAATTCATCGTAACGTCCGTAAGGATGAAAAGTTTTTATACGTACGGTAAAGTCGCCCGAGGTTATGCGCTGCGTGGCATTAAAAATTTCACCGACGGGACGGTCCACCATTATTTTCCTGCGAATTCCGTCTATCAAAGTGCATACCAGCGCAAAAAACAATACCGTAACCGTCATGACGGCAAATATCGGTAAGGCGTTATCGCCGAAACGGTTTTTAGCGGCGCCGTAAACAAGCACCGAAATGCCCGTTATTGCGGCTACCGTTACCAAAAACACCAAAAATCCCGACAATGCGACAAGAAATTTAGACTTGCGATTTTTCATTTAAGCACCGCCTTGTACCCCAAACCGTGAACCGTAACTATCTCAAACCCGCTGCAATCCGCTGTCTTTTCGCGCAATTTGGACATGTATACGTCCACCGTGCGCGAAGTGGCTGACGAATCGTACCCCCAGAATTCATCCATAAGCTGAGTACGCGTGAACGTGCGCTTGGGAAAAGACAGAAGTTTGAACAATAAATCGAATTCCCGCACTGTTAAAGGCAATTCTTCGCCGTCAAGGTATGCGGTGTGTTCGTCCTTATCCATGCAAAGATTGCCTGCAACAAGTTTTCGGCTTTGCTCTATATTTGCCCGTCTTAAAAGGGCGCGTACCCTTAAAAGCAGGATGTCGGCGTCAAACGGCTTCACTACGTAATCGTCTATACCTGCGTTGAAGCCGCGTTGCTTTGAAGGCTTGTCGTCAAGGGCGGTCATGAACAGTATGGGAATATGCTTGTCGGTTTTGCGCACATTCTCCGCTAAAGCGAATCCGTCCATTCCCGGCATCATGACGTCGCTTATTATCATATCGAAAGACTGTTCTTCGGTCGCCCTAAGCGCTTCGGCGCCGTCAAAACACGGTACGGCCATAAATCCGTCGCCGACAAGCAAAGAACATACAAGCCCGTTAAGCGCTTTATCGTCCTCCGCCACCAATATTTTTACCATAACATCCTCCGCAACACCGTTTTGACTATATTATAAAGTATTTATTTTTAAGAAACAATAAAAAAACGTTAAAAAATTGTAAACGCCTGCAGATTTTACCACCTCATTTTTCTTATAATAGAAACCCGTCTTTTAGAGTTAAACATATTTTCCGCATTCCGTTCAGCCGTACGCATCAGATTTAATTGAAAAGGGTAAGATTTAACCCGATTGACAAAAACAAAAAACCCGTCGGCTGCGCTTTATTTTAAACGTTTGCCGACAGGTATTTTTTCAATAGGCGAAAGTCCGCATATATTCTGCCGTTTTTTTATTATCCTAAAATCAGTACAATCGAATTGCGTTTCACTGCGCCGCGGTCTCAGCCCGAAACCGATCGACAAAAACAGAACGATTATGTTAGGTGTAACAAGTATGAATTGCTTATGCGGAAGTCCTTAAGAATCAGCTGCGCTTTCATGCAAAACACTGATATTTAAGCAAGACTTAGCCTTAACTGCATATCGCCCTTGCCCCCGCCAAGCAGTTCGTAAAGTTCAGAAGCCGTATAGCCTTCAATTTTTCCAAGTTTTGTATAGGACCAGGAATTGCTGCCGTAAAACAGCACTATCTGATTCCCCTGATAAAGAATCACGTCTCCGGGCTCGGTTGTAATCTGTTCGTTACTTGTCGGAAGAGTATGGCCCAGACTTCCCACCTTTTCAAAACCGCCGTAATCGCGCACCGTACAGATAATATCCTCTTTTTTCAGTATGTCCGTAAGCGCCGTTACTGCGGAATTTTCAGCCGGATTTACCATAAGACGATTGCCGTTTATGTAAATATACATGACCGTTACCTCCGAAACGTCCCCCGTGTTTCCGGGCTCATCCGCGCCGCTCTGATCTTCGGAATTATCCGGGACGCCCTGACCGACAGTTTCGTCTTTGTTTCCTTCATCGGGATTCTTATCTTCATCTGTCTGCGAAGAGTGGGAATCTCCGCCGCTTTCCGCATCGGAAACACGCGTAAAAGATACTGTTACGCCGCCTTCACCCAGCGCCTTTTCAAGGCCCGCGGCATCGTCGATTTTTCCTATCGCGGTGTAAGAATAGGAGGAAGAAAATGTCTCATAGAAAAGTACTACACATGATGTTCCGTACAACATAAGATCCCCTGCTTCTATAGTTTCGGGCTGATATGGTTGCGAAGGCAGAGCTTCGTCAAGATAAAAATATTTTTCGTTGCCGTTAAGTTCGCTCATATCCAGCGTAAGCGGAAGCATTTCATAAAACCTGTCTGCCGTTTCGTTATCTGCAAGCGTAGCCGTAAATGTACTGTTGCCTGCCTTTATCAGGATTTTTTCGCCCGTAAGTGTTTCATCAGTATCTGACGACGAAGGCGTGCACGCGACGAAAGCCGACAATACCGATAAGCACGCCAAAAGGCTTAACAACTTTTTAATTGCGGTTTTATAACGGTACGCCATTGCGTTTGCCTCCTTTTGATTTCAGAAGTATTTTGAAGCGTTTTGTTTTAATTGGCCTTAAGCCTTACGGCACCTATTGTTTTACCGATTACCGGTATAGATTCTTTCGAAAAAGCATTTGAAGATAACGGCGTTTTTCGCTTACATTCGGTTAAAAACGCTTAAACTGCCGACATAAAACTTTTATAAAGCGGCTGCATGAATTATCTGACGTTGTCTTTTATAAACTGCACTATTTTATCGAAAGGAATGACGTTAAGGTTATCGTATAGATCCGTGTGCACCGCGTCGGGTATAATAAGAAGTTGTTTGTTGTCGCCTTTAAGTTTAGCGAAAGCATCGCGGCTGAAATAACACGAATGTGCTTTTTCGCCGTGTATTACCAATACTGCGCTTCTTATTTCTCCCGAGTAGGACAAAATGGGCATATTGATAAAGGACAGCGCCGAAGTAACGTTCCAGCCGCCGTTTGAATTAAGCGAACGTGGATGATAACCGCGCGGCGTTTTGTAATATGCGTAGTAATCTTTTACGAAAAACGGCGCGTCGTCGGGAATGACGTCCGCCACCCCGCCTGCAAGCGCATAAGTACCGCTTTTGTAATCGGCGGTGCGCTGAGAATTCAGTTTTTCTTTCAGCTTGTAGCGCGCTTCTTCGTCCATGGAGTCAAAATATCCGTTAGCCGAAACCCTGCTCATGTCGTACATTGTGGAGGTGACCGTAGCTTTTATGCGCGTATCTATCGCGGCGGCATTCAGAGCCATTCCGCCCCAGCCGCATATACCCACTATGGCGATTCTGTCGGGATCGGCTTTTTCGCAAACGGATAAGAAATCCACCGCCGCACAAAAATCCTCCGTATTTATATCGGGCGACGCAACAAAACGCGGTTCTCCTCCGCTTTCCCCGGTATAGGACGGATCAAAAGCTATTGTCAGAAACCCTCTTTCCGCCAACGTCTGAGCGTAAAGTCCCGAAGCCTGCTCCTTGACCGCGCCGAAAGGACCCGCAACCGCCACCGCGGGTAACCGCCCCTTCGCGTCCGACGGAATATACATATCCGCAGCAAGCGTTATGCCGTAACGGTTGTGAAAAGTTACCTTTGAATGATCTACTTTATCGCTTTTCGCAAATGTTTTGTCCCATTCTTCAGCCAGATTCAATTCTGCGTCTTTCATATAGATGCACTCCTTTTATTCGGATAAAACTTCAAAAACGTCAAAACAAATGTTTTTTTATTGCGTTAATTTTTTTAAGTTATTTAATTTCAACGTATAAAATTGGTTTTTATACCGATTTCGGGTTCAGGAAGCGCAATGCCCGCCTTCTTTCCCGCTTCTATGCATTTTAAAAGCCAGGCCATGTTGCGTCCGATATTGCGCATTGTTTGCATACCTTCGGCGTCTTCAGAAGTGTCTTCGGGGTTTCTGCCGTGAACCATGTTCCAATAAGTGGAAGAAACTACTGGCATGCAAGCGTCCGTGAAGTATTTGTTAAGTACGTCTATCGAAGCAACCGTTCCCGCACGCCTTGCCGTAACTATTGCCGCGCCGGGTTTATACATGAACTTATCGCTTGCGGCATAAAACATTCTGTCCAGCAGCGATAAAAATTGTCCCGAAGGATGAGAATAATATACGGGCGAGCCGAAAACAAATCCGTCGGCCTGTTCTGCTTTTTTAATCCAGTCGTTTACTTCGTCGTCATCGTGTATGCAACGGCCTTTGCCCGAATTGTGGCAATAATTGCAACCGTTGCAATCGTAAACGCGACTTAACCCCATCTGTAAGATTTCGGTTTCCACCCCTTCCTCGTTAAGCACACGCGCTATTTCCGAAAGAGCGTTGTAAACGCACCCGTTTTCCCTTGTACTGCCGTTTATCAAAAGTACCTTCATGTCATACCCTCCTGTTAAATTGAATTTTTAATATGGTTTTTACCGTTGCAAACTGAACAACCAAGCGGACTGTTACGGTCAGATTCCAAGCTTATAACGACCTGATAGTCTTTGCCGGTACGCCGCCGACTACGGTGTTTGCGGGCACGTCTTTCGTAACTACGGCACCCGCCGCCACAATCGAATTGTCCCCCACGGTGACCCCCGCAAGTATGGTCGCATGTGCGCCTATCCATACGCGGTTGCCTATTTTTATGGGAGCAACCTTCATATTGCCGCGTTTTTCGGGATTGAGATCGTGGTTAATCGTTGCAAACACCACCTGATGCCCGATAAGGCAATCGTCGCCGATTTCAATACCTCCCTGATCCTGAAAACAGCATCCTTCGTTGATGAACACTCTTTTACCCACTTTAATGTTTTTACCGAAGTCGGTGTATATAGGCGGAAACAATCCGAAATTTTCGTCCACCTCTTTCCCGATAAGCTCGGAAAACAGCGTGCGGAGCTCTTTTGCCGTATGAAAAGCATTGTTTATTTCACAAGTTATGCGTCTTGCTTCCGTCGCCTCACGGTGCATACAGACATGAGCGTCCGACCCTGCGATTAAATAGGGATTTTTTTTGACGTGTTCTATATATTCTTTTGCCGTCATGATATGCCTTTTCCTCTTCTCCGCGTTAAATTTGAAGTCTTAGATGTAACCGTCAGTCGCGTTACGTTATAAGGTTTATTCCGAAATGTCAGAACGCCTTTTAATTAAAAACGACGTCTTACTCCTGCGCCCGATTGTCGTTTCTCCCGCGACTATTCAAGCGAACTGATACCCAGATAACAAAACGCGTTTTTGTTCTAAAAAGCTGCATTTACTTTAAGCCGAACTTCAACCTTTCTTACAATGAGATTTTATTATAAATGCTTTAATATGTCAAATATATATATTGCATACGCAACCATAGTTGACGGCTATTGAAATATTTGTTATAATAAGTTACCGTATAACTTTTGTAATCAACAGTAAATAAAGGGGTATTTTTATGGAATTAAGAGAGCTTCGATATTTTCTTGCCGTAGCGCAGGAACAGAACATTACAAAGGCCGCCGAATACCTTTACATAGCGCAACCGAGTCTTTCGAAGCAGATGCAAAACCTTGAAAAGGAAATAGGCCGTCCCTTGTTTATAAGAGGAAGTCGTAAAATCACCTTGACCGAAACGGGAATGCTGCTGAAAAAAAGAGCCGAAGAAATGATCGCTTTATATGAAAAGACTCAGGCCGAAATAGCCTCTCCGCCCGATGAAGTCGTCGGAGAAATTATAATCGGCGGAGGCGAAAGTTATTCGGTGATCACTGTCGCAGAAGCTGCGTGCGAGGTACAAAAACTTTATCCTTCCGTCAGATTCAGATTTTTCAGCGGGGATTCGGGCGATATACTTGAAAAACTGGAAAAAGGCCTGATCGACTTCGGTATAGTTGTTGATTTCTCCGATCTTGAGAAATACAATTCCTTAAGGTTACCCCTGGTAGACGAATGGGGCGTGCTTATGCGCAAGGACAGCCCGCTTGCGCATAAAAGCGTCATTACGAAAGAAGATCTTTATGATAAGCCGCTTATATGCTCCATCCAATCCATGAAAAAAGGCAGTCGCCTTAATTCCTGGTTAGGAGAAAACAACGTCGATTTTAACGTTAACGTCAAATATAACCTTATTTATAACGCTTCTCTTGCCGTCAAGGCTGGAATGGGTTACGCCTTAGGACTTAATAACATTATCAACACGACGGGCGAAAGCGAACTTTGCTTCAGACCCCTTTACCCCGCTCTTCATACTCACCTTGACATAATCTGGAAAAAATATTCCGTTTTTTCAAGGCCTGCGCAAATTTTCCTTGACCGTCTTAAGAAAGTTATTTCGGGCAATTGAAATTTTTCGGCTTTAAATTATAAAACCGATAATAATCGGCTTATTTTTTGCCATAGCTTTTAATTCAAAACCGTATTAAAAAACAGGTCCGCACCGGATTCAGCGCTTTTAACTTTATAAAGCACAGATCATGGATTATTTCCGAATCGGTCAATAATTGTATTTTTTGCGTTTTGCTATAAGAAATACCGCTGTTACGATATCGGACATTACTTCCGCAATCACGACGGAAAACCATATTCCGTCCAGGTCGAAAAGCAACGGCAGACACAATACCGCGATTACCTGAAACACAAGCGTTCTCAGAAAGGCAATCAATGCGGAAACCAATCCGTCGTTCAGCGCCGTAAAGAACGAAGAACCGAAAACGGAAAAGCCCGAAAAAAGAAAGCAGAACGAATAAATGAAAAATGCGCGCGTCGTCATGTCCGTAAGTTCTTTATCGTAACCGACAAACACTATTGAAAGCGGCTTTGAAAGTCCCTCCGCCAGCAAAAACATCGCTACCGAAACAACGGCGATTACGGTCAGACATTTTTTCCTGAGGCTTTTCAGCTCGTCGCTGTTTTCCGCGCCCATATTGTAACTTATGACGGGCGCCGTTCCTACCGAAAACCCGAGAAAAATTGCCTGGAAAACAAGATTGACGTACATCAGAACGCCGTATGCGGCAACTCCGTTTTCTCCCGCATATTTAAGCAGCTGAAAATTATAAAGCATACTGACGACCGACATCGAAATATTGGACATCAGTTCCGATGAGCCGTTTGTCATTGTTTTGCATAATGCTTTGCCGTTAAACCTGAATTTGGTAAAACGCAACAGGCTGTCGTTTTTGCGTGAAAAGTAAATCAGGGGAATAACGCCGCCCACAAACTGGCTTAACGCGGTTGCAACGGCGGCGCCTACAAGCCCCATACCGAAAACCGCGACAAACAAAGCGTCAAGCACAATGTTGGTACAACCTGCCGCCACCGTAACGAAAAGCCCGAGTTTAGGCTTTTGCGCCGTCGCAAAAAGGCATTGGAACTCAAACTGTAAAACATAAAAAGGTATAGCAATCAGTATAACTCTTCCGTACCGCAAGCTTTCGGACAACAAAAAGCCTTCGGCTCCCATCAGTTGCGCAACGGGTTTTATGATCAGAAATCCGAGTATAGTCAGCAAAATTCCGCACAAAAAGGAGACGAAAACAATCATGCTGAAAAGCCGGTTGGCTTCTTCGGTTTTCCCTTCGCCCATCGTTTTGGCTATAAGCGCGCCGCCCCCCGTGCCGAACATAAACCCCACACAGCCGATAATCATCAAAAAAGGCATAATAAAATTTACTGCGGCAAACGAGCTTTTCCCCGCAAAATTAGAAACGAAAAAACCGTCCACCACGCCGTAAACGGAGGTAACGACAAGCATTATTATAGAAGGTATGGTAAGTCTTATCAGTTTTTTATAGTCAAAATGGTCAGAAAGTTTAATCAAGTGCCTTTCTCCTTGTTCATCGTTGAAAGTCAAAGTTAGTCGTAGTAATTTTTGCCTTATTTAATTTATTGGTTTTGTCCGAATAAATAAATATTGTAATTTCGATAAATCGGCCCGCGGTTTTATTGTAAGCCGTCCGCTTTATCCGTTAAACACATTAAAAATCTGTCCGTTAGCCGAAGATACGTCTCAACGTCTTCAGCGTCCCATGAGTCGAAAATTTCGTTTTCGATGCGTATAAGCCGCATCGCCGTTTTCTCGGCAAATTCGCATCCTTTCTGCGTAAAACACACTTCCTTAGTCTTACCGTCAACCGCTTTAAGATACACGATGTTCTCTTTTTCCAGGTTACGAATCGAAGAATTTACCGTTTGCTTGCTTAAACCGGTTAATTTGCGTATATCGCTTAACATACAGCTACCGCCGTTGTCGCAAATCGTGTATATTATTTTGCTTACGCTGTCCGAAATTCCGAATTTCAAAGAAACGTCATGATAAACGGATTCGATTTCCCCTATAAGGTTATTATAACGTTTTAAATTATTTGAACTTTCAGTTTTCATAATAATTCTCCCGATTGAAAAAGTCCGATTTCGTACCATTGTATTATAGTACGATTTCGTACCTATGTCAAGCACATAATGATTTTATATTAACCTGTAAATTTGCTATTTTATTATGAAATAATAAATTTCAGCTAAATTTATTTGACAGTATTTTGATAATATGCTATTCTTTTTACAATAAAAACTGCCACCGGGTAGAAAAAATGCTATTGCATTTGTTTGTGCGTCGTTAGGTCTTAGAAGACGTACAAATGAATGCTTTTTTTGTTTAAGCCATGAAAAATCATAACATTTTCAAAGATTTTACACGAACCGAACTTTTATTACTTGTTTTGTCACTACTCACAATTATAGCCGTTTTCTGTATTTTTGACAGGACAAATTATCTAGCGCTTGCTGCTTCCCTTACAGGCGTGATTTCGCTTATTTTTAACGCCAAAGGCAATCCTTTAGGACAACTGCTGATGCTGATTTTCTGCGTTCTTTACGGCATCATCTCATTAAGTTACGCCTATTACGGAGAAATGATTACCTACCTCGGAATGACCGCGCCCATGGCTTTTATCTCTTTAATTACTTGGCTGAAACACCCTTATAACGGCAAAAAGTCAGAAGTGCAGATTAACTCCATACATAAAAAAGAAATCTTTGTTATGCTCCTGCTTGCCGCTATTGTTACCGTTGTATTCTACTTTATATTAAAAGCTTTTAATACGAATAATATCATACCAAGCACTATATCGGTGACTACAAGTTTTGTAGCGGCTTATCTCACATATAGACGCAGCCCTTATTTTGCAATAGCCTATGCTTTAAACGATATTGTACTGATAATTTTGTGGACTTTGGCGTCAATAGAAAACTTGTCATATCTGTCGGTTTTATGTTGCTTTTCGGTTTTTCTGATCAACGACCTGTATGCCTTTTTTAACTGGCTGAGAATACAAAAACGTCAGACCGCCGACACAACCGCAAAAAAATTAATTGATTAACTAACAATTAAAATTAAATTTTAACACTACCCCGTTTAGCCCTGAAAAAAGAATAAATGAAAAAACACATCAACCGTTTAACGATGTGCTTTTTTATTTTGGCAATTTAAAAAAGAAAGCTTTTTGTAAGTTTTTCCGGAATGTGAATAAAACAAATACCTTATAAGTTATCGGATATTTTTCTATTTCAAAACATAAACACAATTCTGTGTTAATCAAGCAAAATCTGTTTTGAGCAAGAACAGAACGGACCTTATTTTAATTAAGGATAAATATATTTTAATGTTTTTTCTACCCTTAAAACATCGCCAAAATGCAGTGTTTTACAGGGAAAACTATTTATTTACAAAAAAAAGGCCTTAAAACCGAACAATCATAGTTCATGTTTCAAGGCCTGTTCGGATTTAAAAGCATCAATCCGAGAATTTTACATAGATTTCAAATTCAAAAACTGTTGTATAAGCATGATATGCTCTTCCGTTTTTATCAAAATAGTTTATATAATACGAATGAGATACCTTATAAGTTCCTTCTTTGTTTAAATCTATCGGATCGCTTTCAGATACATCGCATACAAGCTGATAATAATTTTCATCCATTTTAGTGCCGTCAGAATTATATGGTCCGTATACTTTAAATGTCAATACCCCCTCTCCGGTTTCATATTCAAAAGAATTTTCATGTGTGATAATATCAAGAATATTACTATCCTCTACTGTGTTCTGTTCTATTTTATAAGCATGATTAAAATTATCAGTAAGAACAATAAAAAAAGTTTCGGGATTATTTTTGTACAAGTTAGATTGATTGCAAGAAATAAAGGACATATTGATTAATATTAAAACTAAAACGATAAATATTTTATAAAATTTTTTTATCATATTCAACCTCATTAAAAAACATTAAATACATATCAGTTTATAATGTATGATTATCCTCGTTCAAAAATTATAACATTGCAACTAATATTTGTCAATACACTTATGACAATACCTTGACAATATCGAACTAAACACAACTAAAATTTCTGAATTTTAAGATATATAATTTCTGAAAATTTTTTTTAGTATTATATTAAAAATACAATATGGATTAAATTTTACAAAAAAATCTCAATTTTACGAATTTTGATTTGATAATCCGATTTTTTTAATTTTTTTCCAAATCTTCTATTGTTGTTAAAATAAAAAACACCGAACTAAGGCAATTTTACCATAAAATCGGTGTTAAATTTGTTACAAAAAAACAAGTATACCAATTCTATAATGAATGATTCGGGTTGGTATCTTTTTTTACGACCCTGCGACGTATTTTTGAAATAAAGAAAGCCGACACTTCAATTCTCATAAAATGTCGACTTTTTATCTTGGCTCCTCAGGCAGGATTTGAACCTGCGACACCCACGAGGCGGCGGGCATAGCCCTTGCCCGATTTACTAAAAATGATTCACCGAATCATTTTTACGGCACAAA
>CALVUQ010000007.1 GCA_944363615.1 uncultured Clostridia bacterium
TTACGGCGCAAGCAAGAATTTCGTGCTGGGCGGCTACAATCTTGAAGCGAAAGGTCAAACTTCGTCCTTCACGGGGGCTACTCCCGTAAAAGCAAATTCTTTCGGACTTACCTCCGCGGCGTTCGCAGTTACCAAAGGAATTGTTCCCGTAGATATAGCCGAGGCTTATCTTAACGGCGTTATGGACGGCTATACCATTGACGCGTCTTCAGTAAAGGCAGACTTCGGATTTACTGACGGTACTACCGCTAATGCTGTTGCCGATTCGGGCATTACCATGGCGCTTAATTCCGCTGCAACCTCCTCGGTTGTGGAGGGAAGAGAGGGCGGCGAAGACAAGGCAATCCAGATTAACAGCAAGTCAATGTATTACGACGTAAACGGCTTTGACCCCGGCGTTAACAGCTTTACCGTTTCCATGTGGCTTAAAATGGACTTTACAACCGCGCTTAACGCAAACGGATCGGGTATCGTCTTGTTTGCGACTACCGACCCCGCATCTGCAAGCGGTGTTACTGCGTCGATAAGACAAAATACAATCCGCTTGAGATTGAACGGTTCCCATAACTTTATTACGGTTAAAAACACCGATCGGTATACCGACTGGACCAACTGGACGTTCTCTTTCACCCGCGGCGCAGGCAAGTGTGTGGTAAACGTGTACGTCAACTTTGCGCTTGCGGCTACGTCGACCTTTACCGTTGATGACGCGGTGTCGCTGTCCAATCCCGAAAAAGCCTCCTTTATGGGCATCGGCAGGGGCGTAGAAGTTTCGGGCTCCGAGGGGGGAGATTACGAGAACGGCGTGTTCAAGTGGTATGAGGACAATACTCACACCGTGGACGACATCGTTATCATCGACAAAGCGCTTAACGCTGCCGAAGTTTTGGGACTTATGAATTATTATAAGGCCTGATGACTGACACTTGCGAAAAGCGGAACTATAATTTGCTTTAACGACTTCTTAATCATACTTCTCGGCTTGTCGCCCGCGGATTAGTTCCGCGGGCGGCGGTCGTTTAAAAGCTTATAAAGACGGTTAAAAGCATTGCGCTGGTTTTTACCGCTTGCGGATAAATGATTGCGCGCACTATTACGATATTTTACTTGTTATTTGACATTACCCGAAAAGACTGTCGTAATTACGAAACGGCAGATTTTACGACGATTTAACCTGTCTGAAAAGCCGCTTGTTCCACAATAAATCGTATTGCAAAAAATAAAGCGTGATATGCAATTATTTTTGTTTTGAGATTTACGGTTAAACGTGGTAAAATAATGGATGCGGAGGTATTACATCATGAAAGTGGCGCTTATCGGTTGCGGCACCATAGCCAAAACTCATCTGGACGTATTGAAACATCTCGGGCACTCTGTTACGGCTCTGTGCGACCGAAACGAAGATAAGGCAAAAAAACTTTGCCGCGAATTCGGGTTAAATTGCGACGTTTACACCGACTATAAGGTTATGCTGGATAAAGCAAAGCCCGATTCCGTCCATGTCTGTACGCCGCATTATGAGCATGCCGAAATGAGCGTTGCGGCGCTTGAACGCGGTATCAACGTTTTGTGCGAAAAACCCGTTTGCATAAACGACGAGCAATATGCGCAATTAAAAGAAGCCGCGGAAAAAAGCAGCGCCAAAATAGGGATATGTTTTCAGAACCGTTACCTCGAGACGAACGAAAAGCTTAAATCGCTGTGTGAAACCGAGGGAGCGAAAGGAATTTTTGCAGCGGTTCCCTGGGCGCGCGACGTCAACTATTACACGGAAACCGACTGGAGAGGAAGGCTTAAGACGGAAGGCGGCGGAGTTATGATGAACCAGGCCATTCACACGCTTGACCTTACGCTTTGGATGCTTGGCGAACCCGTTGCCGTTACGGGCTCTGTAAGTAACAATCACCTTAAAGGCGTCATCGACGAGGAAGATACGGCTGAGATTTACATTGAGTTCAAGTCGGGCGCAAAGGCGACGTTTTACGCCACTACCGCAAACGCGTTCAATACCCCTGTAATCATATCTTTAAGTACCGAAAAGGGACTTTATACCGCGGTGGGCAACAAGGTTTACGACGGCACAGGCTGCCCGGTGGCGGTCAACGAAAAAACCGATATAATCGCAAAGGATTACTGGGGCAACGGGCATCTGCATTTAATACGCGATTTTTATGATCACGTCGCCCGAGGCGAAGATTTTCCCGTAGACGTCGTAGAGGCTTATAAAGCCGTAAAAACGGCGCTTGAACTGTATGCGTCTTTCGGCACCAGGCGAGAAATAGATTTTTCGAAACTTCAATAAAATTTTTTAAGGAGAAACTTTTATGAAAATGACTTTCAGATGGTACGGACTCAACGATTCCATACCCCTGAGTTATATCAGGCAGATTCCCGGCATGACGGGCGTGGTTACGGCGGTTTACGACGTTCCGCCCGGAAAGGAGTGGAGCCGCGCCTCCATAGCGGAACTTAAATCCGCCTGCGACAAAGCGGGTTTATCAATGGAAGTTATCGAAAGCGTGCCCGTCCATGAAGACATCAAACTGGGAAGAGGCAACCGCGACGAATATATCGAGGCGTACAAGACGAACATACGCCGTCTTAGCGAAGCGGGCGTAAAAGTAATCTGCTACAATTTCATGCCCGTTTTCGACTGGGTGCGTACCGTTCTCGACAAGCGTAACGACGACGGATCTTACTCGCTTGCTTACCGCGAGGAAGACATCAAAAAACTGGATCCCAATCATCTTTCGCTTCCCGGGTGGGATGAAAGCTATTCCTCCGAAGAGCTGGGCGCGCTTTTAGACGCCTATAAATCGGTGGACCGCAACAAGCTTTTTGAAAATTACGTTTACTTCCTTGAAAGGATTATACCCGTATGCGAGGAGTGCGGCGTAAAAATGGCCGTGCACCCCGACGATCCGCCTTGGGATCTTTTCGGCCTGCCGCGCATTGTTTCGTGCGAAGAGGATCTCGACAAACTATTTGCCGCCGTTCCTTCCGTCGCAAACGGGCTTACGCTTTGCACGGGAAGCCTGGGTGCGGGCAGACCCGACCTTGTGCGCCTTGCCGAAAAATACGCTTCTCAGGGCAGGATTCACTTTGCGCATCTCAGAAACATAGGTTTTTCGGGACAGCGCGATTTTGCCGAAACGGCTCATTTAAGCGCGTGCGGCTCTCTTGACATGTATGCGATAGTAAAAGCGCTTGTAAAAGGCGGATTCGACGGATACGTCCGTCCCGATCACGGCAGGAACATTTGGGGCGAAAGCGGAAAACCCGGATACGGATTATACGACCGCGCGTTGGGCGCCGCTTATCTTAACGGGCTGTTCGAGGCTGCAGAAAAAGAAAAAAACAGTAAATAAAAGTCGAATAAACGATTGTAGGCGACAAAAAATAAAGGACTCCGATTGGCGAATCTTAAAAAGGAAATGCAGTCGGGGTCTTTTTTTTATTTAAAGCGATAAAAAACAGGCGATATACAAAACATAAGTATATATGAAAAGAGCAGACTCCATAATAAGCGAGTTCGCTACGCCGGATTTGCTTGTAAAAAGAGAATTCAAAATAAATAAGACAGACGCCGTGATTCTGTATAATCCGGACCTAACCGACTCGGCGCTTTTAAGCGAGCTTTTGCGCGCGCTTGAGCATTTCTGCGACGGGAAAATCACTTTGGACGGGCTGGTCAAATCGGTCATCTACATCGCGGAGACAAAGACCTCTTCAGACGAGGAAGGCGCAAGACATCTGTTGCTTTCGGGCGACGCCGTGATTTTCGTCGACGGGCTGAAGGATTTTATCGTCTGTAATCTCAGAAAGTGGGATAAGCGCTCCATTTCCGAGCCGCCTACTTCGACGGTTATGCGAGGGCCCAGGGAAGGGTTCATCGAAGACCTTAAGACCAATCTTTCGCTTATAGAGCGGCGCGTTAAAAGTCCCGGGCTGGCGATAGAAAAGATGCACATCGGCAGGATAGGCAATACCGCCGTTGCGCTTGTGTATTTAAGCAACATCGCCGATAAGGAGCTTGTCGAAAGCGTCAGAAAAAAGCTTAAAAGCATCGACGTGGACGCCGTTTTGGACAGTCATTACCTTCAGCCCGTTCTCGAGGAGCGGCCTTTGTCTGTTTTTCATCAGACGGGCATAAGCGAAAAACCCGACATCGTGGTGTCCAAAATGCTGGAGGGAAGAGTCGCCATAGTTGTGGACGGCTCGCCCATGGTGATCACCGTGCCCTTTATGCTGGTGGAAGATTACCAAAGCAGCGAAGACTATTACGAAAGGGCTTCTCTTGCGACTTTTTTGCGCGTAATAAGAATAATGTCGGTGTTTTTTTCCATTCTGCTTCCGGGACTTTACGTGGCTTTGCAGGAATTTCATTACAGCATGATACCGTTAAGATTTCTGATAACCGTAATGACGTCCGTCAACGGAATTCCGCTTTCGCCGCTTACGGAGGTTTTATTTGTAATACTGCTGTTTGAAATTATCCGGGAGGCAAGCGTCAGGATGCCGCGCGCGGTGGGCATGGCAATGAGTATCGTGGGCGCGCTTGTTTTGGGCGACACCGCCGTCAAAGCGGGCATAATCAGTTCGCCTGCGGTAATGATAACGGCGCTCAGCTCCATTGCGCTTTACACCGCGCCCAATCAGGAAGGAACTATGACGCTTTTAAGAATAGCTTTTACCATGCTGGGCGGACTGGGCGGAATGTATCTGTTGTTGTGCGGAATACTGTATCTTGTGCTGTATCTGTGCTCTTTAAGCGGGTTCGGAGTGCCGTATATGTCGCCGTTCGCGCCGCTGATTTTTGCCGACCTTAAGGATTCGTTTTACCGCGTTTCGCTTCTGAGAATGAACGACAGACCCGTAAGCATAAAGAACAAAAACAAAAAAAGAAGGGGGAACGGATTATATGGAAGGTAAACAGATTTCCATCAAACAGTTCGTCGCGATACAGTTTCTGGTCGCGTTAGCGGTAAAAATGTTCATGCTTCCCGCGCTTATGCTGAGAATCGTGGGCAAAGATAGCTACATCGTCATGGGAATATGGATAGCGTTTGAATTTTTAAATCTGACGTTCTTTCTGATTACCGCAAAACGCAATCCCGACAAGACGATTTACGATATACTGTCGGACGCGCTGGGAAAAGCGGGCTCCAGAATAGCCATCGTATTGTTTTCCGCTTTTTTCGTCATTAAAGGCGTGCTGATAATAAGCGAAATCAAAATGTTTTTCTCGGTTACCATGTATGCAGAAATCGGATGGGCGATAATGATAATACCTTTGCTTGTGTTGCTTTCGTCGTTTGCCATACGCTCGCTGCGCGCCATGGGCCGCACGGCGGAAATAATTTTACCCATAGTGCTTATAAGCACGCTTGTGCTTTCGGGACTTTTGATCGGCGATATGCAGGGCGACAATCTTATGCCCGTATTGGAAAACGGTTTTTCGCCCGTGGCGGAAGGCCTTCTGACTTTCCCCGTATGGTTCGGCGATATAACGTTTCTGCTGATTTTTCTGGGTAACGTCAAGCTGGGCAAGGGGTTCGTGCTGGCGACTTTGTTAAGCAAGCTTTTCGCAAGCCTTTTGGTGATGTTCTTTTCTTCGATGTTGTTTGCGACTTACGCCAACATGGGAACTCTCATCGATTACGGAAACAACGTAAGCAATATGACGCAGTTCAGCCTCGGGGCGCACGATTACGGCAGATTCGACCTGCTTTTCTATTGCGTATGGATGCTTAGCGTATTCATGAAGCTTGCGCTTATATTCTACTTTCTTACCCGCAACGTGTCTTTCGTCATTAACAGCAGGAACAATTACGTCATAGCGGCGTGCTGTGCGGTGGCAATATATGTCATATCGGAATTTTTCCTGGAAAACGAAAATACCGTATTCCTGGTTTGTACGGGAGTGGTCAAGTATATCGTTTGTCCGCCCGCTTTTATAATGCCCGGCCTTCTATTGTTGCTTAGCTTAATAAAATACAAGCCCAACTACCACAGCCCCGGATTGCTTAACGGCAAGGATTTCAAGGAGAAGAAAAATGGATTTAAGAACTCCGAAAAACAAAACCAGACTGCTTAAAATTTATAAGTTATTGATTTTGTTTTTTATATTGGTGCTGATTTTGTCGCCCAAAAGCGTAACCAACAGGCCGGAAATAGAAACAAAACTGCTTCTTACTTCAATAGGGCTCGATAAGGTGGAGGACCAATATCTCGTATCCGCAACCGCCGTCATGCCGCAGGAAAGCCAGAACGGCTCCACAATGCGCCTTAACGTGGGGGCGGAAGCGGATTCGGTCAGTGCCGCGTTTGAAAAATTAAGCCTTAAAATGGGTAAAAAACTGGAACTGGGCTTATGCGGACTTATCGTGATAGGCGACACCTTCGGGGACGAAAGCATATTGCCGCATCTCAATTACCTCATGGCATCAGGCAAAATCATTCCCGGCGCGTATCTCGTGCTGTCGCCGGGAAAGTCCGCCAAAGAAGCCATAGAGATGTCCAACAGGCTGTCCGAAGCAAGCAGCAACGGTTTATCGAAACTAATCGAACACAATGCGCTTGACACCAATATGCCCGCAATAACGCTTTTACAGTTTCTTTCCGAAACGGGCAGCGTCACCAAAAGTTCTTATATTCCCTGCATCGAAATAGGGGAGAAAGAAAATTCCGACGACGAAACGGGCGGCTCGGGCAGCGGATCGGGCGGTTCGTCTGATTCAAGCGGCTCCGGCGGGGGAGACTCTACTTCGGCAGGAGATCAGAAAAGCGGCGAAACGGAAATAAAATCCCTTTCCAAAATCGCTTTTTATCGCGACGGACAACAGATAAGATTTCTCAGCGATGAGGAAACGCGCGGATTTACCTGGGCGGACAAAACCTCCACTCAGGGGCTGGTGTCTTTGGAAAATCTGAAGGTCCAGGACATAGAAGTCGGTCAGATTTTCTGTCAGCTTCGCGCAAAAAAATTCAAACTGAAGACAAGTTTAAGCAACGGCTTTCCCGAAGCCAGAATGTTCGTGGAAGTGCTGCTTGAGCTTGAGGACAGGTACAAGTTAAGCGATCTTTTCAAGTATTACGGCATAAGCGAAGAGGAAATTACCGAAAATATTCAAAATCAGTTTGCCGTCAAAATTGAAAACGAGCTTGTCAGCATCATCGACGTCATGAAGGAGTGCGATTGCGATGCAATGGGCCTTACGACAAATCTTTACAAATTTCATTTTAAGGATTATAAGAATTATGCGGACAAGGAAAACATTTTGTCCGCAATGAAAGTCGATTACGACATCAAAGTAAAATTCAAGTAACAGCAAAAAAAGGCGCCGATTTAATTTACGGCGCTTTTTGTATTGCGTAAAATGTCATATAAGTCTTAAAAGCACGTCCGCCGCCGCCGCAAGTCCGCTTCCGTCGCCCGTAATTCCCAGTAATTCCGACGTGGTTGCCGATATGTTTATCCTTTCCGCGTCCACAGTAAGCGCGTTTGCAAGGTTTTCGCGCATTTGCGAAACGTAAGGAGAGATTTTCGGCTTTTGCGCAATTATGCAGACTGAAACGTTTATTATTTCGAAACGGGCGCTGACGGATTCGCGCACGGATTCAAGCAGTTTAATGCTGTTTGCGTTCTCGTACTTTGGGTCGCTGTCGGGGAAAAGCACGCCTATGTCGGGCATTCCCGCGGCGGACAATATCGCGTCCATTATCGCATGGACGGGCGCGTCGGCGTCGCTGTGCCCCAAAAGGCCTTTGTCGCAATCGAATTTTCTGCCGCAAAGTATAAGGTCGCGGCCTTTTTCGAAGCGGTGTACATCAAATCCGAATCCTATTCTGTAAACGTCGTTAAGTCCCGAAAAATCTGCGGGCTGAGTAAGTTTTATGTTATCGCGGCTGCCTTCGGTAAGATGCGGGGTAAACCCAGCACGCTCATACACTTCGCTGTCGTCTGCAAAATTACCCGAAACGGCGTCGTAAGCTGTTTTTATCTCGTCGAAACGGAAGGACTGAGGCGTCTGTACGGAATAAACCTTGTCGCGGTCCAGCGTAACGGTTTTTCCGTCTTTAACGTATTTTACCGCGTTGACGGATTTAATGGCGGTAATTCCGCTGCCGTACTTAAGGGCGGAGGCTACGCTTTCGTCGATTGTTTCTTCGCTGACAAAGGGACGTGCGCCGTCGTGTATGATAACAATATCGGTATTTTTAACGGCGTTAAGGGCGTTTCTCACGCTTTGAGTGCGCGTTTCGCCGCCGTAAACGTATTCGGCTTTGTCGCAGTCGATAAGATTTTTCAGCGTTTCTTCATCGTTTTCGGAGCAAACTACGACTAGTCTATCGAACCGCGTGAATTTTTTTACCGCTCTTGCCGCCACGCTGCACCCGCCGTAAGGATGTAAAATCTTGTTGTACCCAAGTTTTGCGCGCTCGCCCATTCCGGCGCACAAAACCACGGCCGTGACTTCAGGCGATGATTTCATACATTAAACCCGCCTCCGATTTGCCTGCTTTCTCGTTAAGATCCAGCACTTTGAATTTCAAAGAAGATGTGCCGAACTCTATAGTCACTTCGTCGCCGATTTTCAGTTTTGTGCCGGGTTTGCCTTCTTTGCCGTTAACCTTTACCTTGCCTTTTTCACAGGCGTCGGCGGCAACCGTGCGTCGCTTTAATATCCTGGAAACTTTTAAGAATTTGTCCAATCTCATGATATTCAATCCCTCACAATGTCTTTAAATCTGACTCCTGCCGCTTTTTCAAGCGAAAGGGGAGAAGCTTCCATCATCACTCCGGGTCTGCCCGCGCTGAAAACTATCGTTTCGTAGTTTAGGGCGGTTTCGTGCGTCACCGTAGCAAATTGCTTCTTCATTCCGACGGGCGAGCATCCGCCCCTTATATAGCCGGTTACGGGCAAAAGCTCCTTAAGGTGAAGGGGCTCGACCGATTTTTCGCCCACGGCCGCAGCGCATTTTTTCAAATCAAGCTCTCGGTTTACGGGCAACATGAAAACGTAATGCGTGCCGCTTTTGCCTTTAGTCACTATCGTTTTGAAAACCCTGTCCGCGGGCAGCCCCACTTTTTCTACGGCGTTGTCTTCGCCTAAGGATACGTAATTGTCGGGGTCGATTTCAAAAGCGTGCACTTTGTATCCGATGTTGTTGCGCTCCATTATGCGCATTGCGTTGGTCTTTGCTTCTTTCATTCCGATTTATTCTCCGTGTCGGACGATTTTATGTTTTTCTCCTCGATGGTCAATATACTTTCTTCCTCTACGCTTACGGAATCCTTAAGCGTATCCGACGCTTCTGGGATTACGACTTCGTTTTTGGCGGAGTTGCCGTCGATAAGGCTGTCTTTTGCGACGATTGCTTCCGCCCGAGCAGACAGCAACACTTCGCGTTTATGCAATATACCCTTGAACGAAAGAAGAAACGCCAGGCCGGTAACGGTTCCCGCAGTAAGGTCGGTTACGCCTTCGGCAAGGAAGATGCCTTTTACGTCGAAAAAAAGCGGCAGCAAAAACGTCAACGGTATAAGCAGTATGACTTTTCTCAGAAGTGCCAGGAACATCGATATCTTTGCCTGGCCAAGCGCCAGAAAAGCGTTCTGAAGTGCGAACTGAGCGCAAAACATTATGGAACCCATCATAAACAGCGGCATGTATGTGTTTACTATGGCTGTTACTTCCGCGCTTGCCGAGAATATGGACGCGTAAATAAAGGGTACGGTAAGACAGGACAGCCATACTATAAGGCAGACGGTAAGCGCCGTTAAAAACAGATATTTTACCGTTTTTTTAACGCGCTCCATGTTTCCCGCTCCGTAATTGTAGGAAACCAGCGGCTGTGCGCCCGTACCCAGTCCGTTAAGGGGAAGAGAGATAACCTGCATTACGCTCATCATGATCGTAAGCGCCGCGGTGTAGTCTTTGGAGCCGCCCGTATATGCGCGCAGCTGCACGTTAAAAACGATTTGCACCGCGCTTTCCGTCGCCTGCATTATGAAAGGCGTTATTCCAAGTGCCAGCATGGGCAGAAAGACGGACGGCTTTAATTTGAAGAAAGACGGTCTTAGCTTTATGGACGTGCGTTTCGACGTAAAGAACAGTACTACACATACGCACGAAACCGCTTGCGAAAGTATGGTGGCAAGAGCGGCGCCCCTTACGCCCATGTTAAACGCGAAAATAAAAAGCGGGTCAAGCGCTATGTTAAGGACGGCGCCAATCGCCACTGTTATCATGGAGGTGAAGGCAAGCCCCTGCGTGGATATAAACGGGTTAAGCCCAAGCGCCAGCATTACGAAAACAGTGCCTATCGCGTAAATCCTGAGATATGCGTCCGCGTAGGGAAGGCTGGAATCGGGCGAGCCGAACATCACCAGAAGCTGTCGGGAAAATATCAGCAAAACAACGGTCAGCGCTATGCCGAAAATAAGCAGAAGTATTACGCCGTTATTGAATATTTTTTCCGCATCTTCGCGCCTTTTTTCGCCCATACGTATGGCGGCAAGCGGAGCTCCGCCCATGCCTATCAAAGCGCTGAATGCCGACACGATAAGTATTATCGGAAAACATACTCCCAATCCCGCAAGCGCGTCCGTGCCTATGACGTCGATTCTCCCTACGTATACGCGGTCGATAAGGTTGTAAAGCATGTTTATAATTTGTGCGGCTACTGCAGGCAAGGCAAGTTTTGCAAGCAACTTACCCACAGACCCGCTTCCCAAGTCGGGTTTTTTTGTTTCTGAAATGTTCATTTTGTCCGTTTATGTTCCGTTGTTTATTGCGTACTTTTTTATATACGCGCGATTTATTATCTATTTTACCACATTGCAAGACTTTTTTCAACAATAATCCGTTAGATTTGAAAATTTCAAAAACCGTAACTTTATTTTAATCAAAAACAAACCCGATTTAAGTTTTAATGATTTTTCTATGACATCATAAAAATGTAAGATTATATTTTATCATTTTACCTATACATCAAATTTAATCGGTTAGTTGATATGTTTCTTGTTTTCGATATATCAGTTAATATAAAATATTTATAATGTATATGTTTACAGCTCCATATTGACAATATACCAGAAATAAAAGTTTACACAAAGTTTATTAATTATTATAATTTATAAAAAATTAGTATCAACTTGAGTCCACCTTATACTCGCTGACGCTCGTGGCGTTCGCTCGTTCCTCGCTCGGATAGCAGTGTGGTGAACCGGCTGAGCTACATTCCTATAAGTAACAGTTATTAACTTTTGGTCACCTTATACTCGCTGACGGGTAAGAGACAAAGAAAAAAGACGGCGCGTTTTTCGTACCGTCTTTTTGTGGTAGGAATGAGTGGACTCGAACCACCGACCCCCACCTTATCAGGGTGGTGCTCTAACCGGCTGAGCTACATTCCTATGAGTAACAGTTATTAACTTATGGCCACCTTATACTTGCTGACGCTCGTGGCGTTCGCTCGTTCCTCGCTCGGCTAGCAGGGTGGTGAACCGGCTGAGCTACATTCCTATAGGTAATATAAAGAAATGTGGTTGTCGCTTAATCATTATACTTACGCGAAGGCTTAATCATGAGAAGCGATAAAAATTGTGGTGGAGGTTAGCGGGATCGAACCGCTGACCCCCTGCTTGCAGGGCAGGTGCTCTACCAGCTGAGCTAAACCCCCACAATGCTGTCAAAACGCGACAGCTTTATAATGATATCAAATCGGCGTGTTTTTGTCAAACAAAATCCGTAAAGTTTTCAAAAAAATTTAACTTTCGACAGAAAGTCAGACAAAGAAAGGTTACAGAGAAAAGAATTGAGTTTATTTGCCCGAATAAAGGGGATTGATATTTTTTCTCCAATCGAGTTCGCCTCTGCCTACGGCGTTAAGCATGACGGTGGAGGAGGCGAGGTTGGTGGCAAGCGGAATGTTCTGAACGTCGCAAAGTCTTAAAAGCGCGGAAACGTCGGGTTCGTGAGGTTGCGCGGTAAGCGGGTCGCGCAGAAAGATGACGAGATCCAGCTCGTTTGCGGCAATCATGGCGCCGATTTGCTGGTCGCCGCCCAGAGGACCGCTTTTCATGCGGATAATGTTAAGCCCGGTTTCGCCCATGACCAGCGTACCGGTAGTACCCGTGGCGAACAGAGTGTGTTTTGCCAACGTGTCCTTGTATTTTATCGCCAGTTCTATCATGTCGTTTTTCTTTTTGTCGTGTGCAATAAGCGCGATGTTCATATTTTTCTCCTGTGATAACGGTAATTGATTTTTATTGTTATGGGTTCGGCTTTAAGTATCAGGGAAAGCTTACCGCAAAACGGTTGAGGATTAAGCGCAAAAAGCAAGCAAAATTTCTCGTCTACCGAAGTTTATTTTAACACAGAATGGAGTTAAGGTCAACGATCGGAAGCTGATTGCACGAAAGGTTATTGAAAAAACGGTTTATATAATCAAGCGGATAGGGTTATTTTGAAGGATTTAACGCCACATAGGGCAAAGAGTTTTCGGACTCGATATATTCCTCTGAAGCGGACAACGAAATTTTTCTGTTTCCCGAAAGAATTTCGCTTTTTTTAAGGTTGCGGAATCGGAAAAACGGCATATCGTTAGCGGGTTCCAGATTTTTAAGCCTTGTGAAATCGGAAAAAACGACGTTTTCTCCGTTTGTTTCGGCGCAGACAAGCACCGTGTTGCGGTCAGTGGTTTTATAAAGCGTTATGTTTTCAAAAAGAATGTTTTTCAGGTTGCCCACTCCGTCAGGGTAGTCTTCGGGCTCGAAAATATGATCGCCCGCATATCTTGTCGCATCAAGATTTAATCCCATTTCACGCACGCCGCAAGTAAGGTTTCTTACGGTGATGTTGCTTATCTCGCTTACGACGCTTAAAATTCTGACGGCAGTCCAGCAGTCCTCTGCTTTGACGTTTTCCACCAGTACGTCGCTTATGGGGCCGTCCGTCATGCCGCGGTTATGACAGTACCAGTTGACGTCGTCGGCGTTAAAGGCGATTAGGTCGTCGTTAGTGCAGCCTTTTTTCGCGGTAATGTTTCTTATGACTCCGTGTCTGCATCCGCCGCCCACGTGAACGCCGTCCTGGCAGAGCGTAAGCAGATCGTCGGATATAAGAATGTCCGAAATCGTGAAATTAACGGTCTTTCCCAGTCTGAAATGATAAGACTCGGAGTTTTTAACCGTCATGTTTTTCAAAGTGAGATTTCTGACATTTATAAAACTGAATAAAAGTCCCTGACAGGGGCCGAGCCTCCAACTTTCTTTACGCGGGTTATGAGCGTTGTTGCCGTCCCAGGTGCCGCCTTCCACGGTAATATCCTCGTTGCCGTTTTCGTAATCGGCGTTGGTGACGGCGGCGCGTTTTTCCTGTCCCGTAAACTTATCGTCCATGCAGAAAATAACCGCGTTTTCGTCGGCAGTTATTTTTCGGTGGGAGGGGATAAGTATCTCGTCGCCGATCAGCCATTTCCCCGCGGGAATAAATATTTCATTTTCCGCCGCAAGAGCCGCGTTGATTGCGGGCGCGCAGTCGGTAATGCCGTCGCATTTGGCGCCGTAATTAAGTATACTTGTCATAAAAAATCCTAATCCTCCCTTTTACATGAAAATTGCGCGAAACAATTAAAAAACCGCGCCTTATATAATAATGATATAACTTAAAGCGCGGTTATACAAGAAATTTTTTTTATAAAACAAGCCAAAATTTTACTTAAACCCGATCAGTACGCGCGGCCGAAGTAAATTTTCTTTTTCGCGGGCTTTCCGCAAACGACGCATTTGTCGCCGACGGGGGTCTGGTCGAAAGGCATATTGCGCGTAGTGACCTGCATTTCCGCCTTAAGCTTATCCTCGCACTCGCGGCAGCCGCACCACATGCCCAAAGCAAAGTTGCCCGTATCGACGGCTTCTTTAAGCTGATTGAGATTATTAACGGTTTTAATATGAGCGTTAGTGAAAGCAAGCGCTTTGTTGTACATGTTTTCGTGAATGTCTTTTAAAAGCGCGGGCATCTTTTCGGCAAGTCCCTCTATGGGCAAAGTGAATTTCTCGCCCGTTTTGTCACGGCGGGAGCAGGTTACCACGCCGTTTTCGATGTCGCGGGGACCGATTTCGATGCGTACGGGTACGCCTTTCATTTCGTATTCGTTAAATTTCCAACCGGGGCTTGCGTCGCTGTTGTCCAGTTTCACGCGTATTCCGGCGTTTTTAAGCGCATTGAAAAGTTCCTGAGCTTTTTCGGTAACTCCGCCTTTAAACGCGGCAATGGGGATGATGACTGCCTGAACGGGCGCAACGTAGGGGGGGAGGCACAGTCCGCGTCTGTCTCCGTGCGCCATTATAAGCGCACCGATAAGGCGGGTGGATACGCCCCAGGAAGTCTGGTAAGGATTTTTGTGCGTGCCGTCTTTGTCGAGGAATTTGATGTCGAACGCCGCGGAAAAATTGGTGCCGAAGAAGTGGGTTGTGCCCGCCTGCAGGCTTTTGCCGTCCTGCATCATGGCTTCCATGGAATAGGTTTCCTGAGCGCCCGCGAATTTTTCCTTTTCGGATTTTTGCCCTATGAGAACGGGCATGGCAAGCACGTTCTTGGCAAACTCCTCGTAAACCTTAAGCATTTTTATGGTTTCTTCCTTGGCTTCCGCTTCGGTGGCGTGCAAAGTGTGACCTTCCTGCCACAAGAATTCGGAAGTACGCAAGAAAGGACGGGTGGTTTTTTCCCAGCGCACGACGTTGGCCCACTGGTTTATAAGCATGGGGAGATCGCGGTAGGATTGCACCCATTTAGAATACATTTCGCAGATAATGGTTTCGCTGGTGGGGCGGACTACAAGCTTTTCGGCAAGTTCTTCGCCGCCTGCGTGTGTGACGACAGCCACCTCGGGGGCAAAGCCCTCCACGTGGTCCGCTTCTTTCATAAGATAACTGTAAGGGATAAACAGCGGGAAGTAAGCGTTTTCGTGCCCGGTGGCCTTAAAACGCGCGTCCAGTTCGCGCTGAATGTTTTCCCATATGGCGTATCCGTAAGGGCGGATAACCATTGTGCCCTTTACGGGACCGTAGTCCACAAGCTGAGTTTTGACGACGACGTCAGTGTACCATTGCGCAAAATCGGTATCGATATCAGCTATTTCTTTGACGAATTCTCTTTCTTTAGCCATTAAATAAACGCTCCAAACGATTTATGCGTTTATTATAACCTTTTTTAAAGCCGTGTGTCAAACGGAGAAGGGGTGGAAATTCACAGAAAAACGACTATAAGCCATACGGCGATAAGCCCGGGTACGCCTAAAAGACCGACCATAAGCGCGCTGACGGGATTAACGGGCAGCACAGCCACTTTGAATATCGACAATATCATAAGCGCGACAGCCCCGCCGAGAGAATTAAGAGCTATTCGGAAAAGTCCTTTCGTTTTAAGCGAAAACAAAGCGCCGATCAAAGACACCGTCAGAAAGCCTATAAGAAAAGACAGTACAAGTTCGAAAATTTCCATGAGTTTGTCCTCGTAATATTTTATTCGCGGTTTATTGGTTATATTCGTTTTTATGTCTGAACTTTAAGGTATACGATGTACCGTATTCAAGAAAAATTTTACGAGATACAAATAAGTCACGGATTATACTGTTCTCTGTTTTTTTAAATGATTAAAAAGGCAGATAAACTTTTTATCCGAAAGAGGTTAAGAAAAATCCAACTAATTGGCCGTTTTTAAGTTTTGTTTAAAGGAAAAGGCTTAATATTTTTTCGCTCAAGGAAAAAACGCAAATCATATTTCATTCGTCAGTTTTTATAAATTGAGTTTTATGATTTTACAGGCGCGGATAAAAGCGTTTTGGGGTAACGCCGCGCTTAAACGGATTGACAAAAGCACGCAATGCGTGTTACAATAACTTGGTATGAGCAAATATGCTCTTTCCCGACGAAAGATATTAAAAGAAGGAATTGTTATGGATAAAAAACGCTTTTTGTTTTCCAGTGAATCAGTTACCGAGGGACACCCCGATAAAATCTGCGACCACATCGCGGACAAGGTGCTTGACGCCGCGCTTGCGGCAGACCCGCAAAGCCGTATCGCCTGCGAGGTTTGCTGTACCACGGGCCTTGTGCTTGTAATGGGCGAATTCACTACGGAAAGTTATATAGATATTCCCAAAATCGTGCGCGAAACGGTGAAAGAAGTGGGCTACACCGACGCGGCGTACGGTTTCGATTACAAGACCTGCGCGGTCATAACCAGCATTGATGAGCAGTCTCCCGACATTGCCATGGGCGTAAACAAGGCTCTTGAGGCGCGCGAAGGCTTTACCGACGCGGCATTCGACACGGGCGCGGGCGATCAGGGCATGATGTTCGGATATGCGTGCCGCGAAACGGAGGAGCTTATGCCCCTTCCCATTACGCTTGCCCATAAACTCACGAAAAAACTGAGCGAAGTCAGAAAATCGGGCGAAATAGATTACCTTCGTCCCGACGGAAAGGCTCAGGTCACCGTGGTTTACGAGGACGATAAGCCCGTCGCGGTGGACACCGTGGTGGTGTCGACTCAGCATAACCCGGGGGTAGACCGCAACAAGCTTGTGTCCGATATCGTGGACAAAGTGATCAAACCCGTAGTGACCGATAAATGGCTGACTCCCGATACCAAATATTACATCAATCCCACGGGTAATTTCGTAATAGGCGGGCCGCACGGCGACAGCGGACTTACGGGAAGAAAACTCATCGTCGACACTTACGGCGGAATGTGCCCTCACGGCGGCGGTTCCTTCAGTGGAAAAGACCCCACGAAAGTGGACCGTTCGGCATGCTATTACGCGCGTTATGTGTGCAAAAACATCGTTGCCGCCGGTCTTGCCGAGCGTTGCCAGCTTCAGGTTGCCTACGCGATCGGTAAGGCAAAGCCCGTTTCTCTGAACATCGAAACTTTCGGTACTTCCGCATATTCTTCGGACAAGCTTATAGATGCGGTCAATAAGGTTTTCGATTTCCGTCCCCATGCCATAATAGAAAGTCTGGGATTGAGAAAACCCATATACGCAGCTACGTCCAATTACGGTCATTTCGGCAATCCCGCTTTCGCCTGGGAAAAAGCCGATAAAGCCGACGCGCTTAAAAAGGCCGTAAAAGATTGACGCTTAAGGGTGACATAGACGAAATACGTTTCCGGAACGAGGAAAACGGTTATACGATTGCCGTCATCGACGCGGAGGGAGAGCCCGTAATCGCAACGGGCGTTTTTCCGCCTGTGGTGGAAGGGCAGACCGTCATACTCGACGGCGATTACGTCATACACAAAAAATACGGCCGTCAGTTCAAAGCCGACAGGTGCGAGATCGAAAAGCCTTCGGGCGTGGACGGAATAGTGCGATACCTAGGCAGCGGACTGATAAAAGGCATAGGTCCCGCGCTTGCATTGAGGATAGTTTCGGTCTTCGGCGAAAAAACCTTTTCGGTTATTGAAAACAATCCGTCTTTGTTGTCCTCGGTGCGCGGCATTTCCAAAGGAAAAGCGGAGGAAATAGCCAAAGCTTACGGCGAAATCAAGGAAATGCAGGACGCCGTGATGACGCTTCAGGCTTACGACATTCCTCTTGGTACGGCGCTCAGGATATATAAGGTGTACGGCAAGAACACTGCGGCCGCCGTGACAAGCAATCCCTATCGGCTTATTGAGGACGTCGACGGGATAGGCTTTCTTACCGCGGACAAAATCGCCGCAAAAACGGGCGTCGCGCACGACAGCGAATTCCGCATAGAGGCGGGGCTTATTCACGTGCTTAAGGAAAGCGTTCAGAAAGGCGGCAACACCTGTTATCCGCGCGAAACCGCGGTGGAGGAGGCAGGAGCGCTGCTCGGCGTAGACGTTTCGCTTGTGTATTCGGCAGCCGAGTCGCTTGTACTTGAACGCCGCGTGCGCCTTCTCGAAACTCAGGGGGAGGAAGTGCTTGCGTTGCCCGGCGTTTACCGTACGGAGAAGAACGCCGCCGTGCTTGTGTCAAGGCTGCTTGAAGGCGCTGATTCCACCGTTTACGACGTTAAAGCGGATATATCCGAATACGAGAAAATCAGCGGCATAATTTTACACGAAAAACAGAAAGAGGCGGTAACCGCGGCGATAAGCAACGGCGCTACGCTTATTACGGGCGGGCCGGGCACGGGCAAAACCACCATTATAAAGTGCATCATAGAGATTTTCGATAAACTGAATAAGACCGTTCTTCTCATGGCCCCCACGGGAAGGGCGGCAAAGAGAATGAGCGAGGCTACGGGAAGAGAGGCAAGCACGATTCACAGGGCGTGCAAATTCGGGTCGGATATGTCCAGCGGGGAAAATCTTGCCTGCGACGTCGTAATAGTGGACGAATTTTCCATGGTGGACGTGTTTTTGTTCGAGGCTTTGCTTAAGAAAATAACCGCGGGCACAAGACTGGTGCTGGTGGGCGACAAAGATCAGCTTCCCAGCGTGGGCGCGGGAAACGTTCTTGCGGACATCATGCGGTCCGGCGCGGTGAAATCCGTCCAGCTTGACCAGATTTACCGCCAGGCGGAGGAAAGCCTTATCGTGACAAACGCCCATGCGGTCAATCGCGGCGAAATGCCCGTGCTGGACGACAAAACACACGATTTTTTCTATGTTTCCGCTTCCGATCCGGAACTGATTGCTCAAAAAACCGCCGACATGGTGGAGCGCGCCGCAAAATTCATCGGCAGCGCTCCCGACAGAGTCCAGGTGCTTTGCCCGCTTAAGAACGGTGCGGCAGGCGCGATAAAGATAAACAGACTTCTGCAAAAAAGGCTTAACCCGTATACGGGCGGCGGCGCGGTGGAAGACGAGGATTACGTCTATCACGAGGGCGACAAGGTAATGCACGTCGTCAATAATTACGACCTTGCCTGGACAGTGGCGTCGGGATACTCCTACCGCGAGGGTACAGGAGTATATAACGGCGATATAGGCGTCATACGCGAAATAAACTCCTCCCGAGGCGAAATGACGGTGGAGTTCGAGGACGGCAGAACGGCCGTTTACACGCCCGATATCTATAACCAGCTGGTGCTTGCGTACGCCATTACGGTGCATAAAAGCCAGGGAAGCGAGTTTGACGCCGTAATTTTACCCGTAACGTCGGGCGGCCCCATGATTATGACGCGGAATCTGCTTTATACCGCGATAACGCGGGCAAAAAAAATGGTGGTCATGATAGGCGAAAGGTCGCGGATAAAATTCATGGTGGACAACAATTACGTTGCGGCACGATATTCGCTTTTAAGCGATTTTATCGTTGAGGCGCAAAGGGACAACGCTTTACTTTTCGGTAAAGGAGATTGCGATGAAGGAACCTGACAAGAGAATCGTATTTGCCGTAAGGCTTATCCTTATTGCCTGGGGCCTTATTATCGGCTGGGCGTTTGCGCGGTTCGTTTTTAAATTGTATCCCGATTATCTTTCCGCGGGGTACGAGCTTATCGTTCAGGTGGTAAACTCCGTTGTTTTCGCCGTTATTCTGGCCACATTGGCCCGTCCCGTTGCGGCTTTTGCGCTGTTTATCGGAAGAGTTTTAAGAAAGACGTTTCTCGAAAAACCGCTTTACGTCACCGTGGGCGCGGTTCTCGGGGTGGCGATAGGGTTTATGGCGGGCGTTCTTGCAAACGCCATAGTGGAAATTTTCACCTCTTTGTTCGCCGCGCGGTTCATCGTGGCATTCGCTGCGGCCGTGTTAGGAGCTTATACGGGCTACCTCGGTTGCCGCAGATGGCTTTCCTCCACGTTCAGCGACGACGAAAACGTGGTCATCGAATACAGCGGATATATTCTTACTTACAGCGCGTTTTTCTCGGATAAAGTGGTGTACGTCGCTCAGCTCATTAACGGTAAAATCTACGTCTTAGGCAAAACTTTAAGGCGGCTTATCGAGCTTGCCGATACCGATTCGGCGGCTAAAAAGGCGCTGGAAAACTACCTCAAGCTTTCGGAGTACAGCGCCGTCAAAATAGTCAACACCGATTCGGGCCGCAGCGAAAACGAGGATATAGTCGCGCTTGCGGAAAGCAAACTTCTCAAGATAATCGCGGGCGAAACGGACGAATTCAAAGAAACGGATTCCGTCAAAGTTTTGTCGCTTGCGGATTTGTAAACCGTTGACAAAAATCGCGCGCGGGACTAAAATATTATTCGGAACGGTTACTTCAAAAATTTCAAAGCGTTCGTTTCGCATTAAAGGCAAAAATGGTTAAATTCAGTTGCGAAAATTCGGATAAAAACGCCGCTCGTTACGCCCTTACTCAGGACGGGACGACTTTGGCGACAGTTCTTACGGCAGGCAACACGATTCAAAGCGTTTCTTTTCGCGACAAGACCGCGGAAAACATGTACCGCGATTTTACGTTAAGGTCCGCCGTGTTTTTGCTAAGGGATAAATTCCCGACCGTCAAAACCGCTTTTTCCGATCCTTTGCTTGCCGTGCTGGGCTTTGTCCCGTGCGATGGCGGCATGGAAGCGGACTCGCTTAAAATAAGATTCGACAATTGTCGTCACGGAGGTTGCAATCAATGAAAACGGATATCGAAATCGCAGACGCGGCGGTGCTTAAACCCATTACGGAAATCGCGGCGGACCTCGGCATAGACGCGGACAAGCTGGAATGTTACGGTAAATACAAGGCGAAAGTCACGCAGCGCGGAAACAAAAACGGCAAACTGATTCTCGTCACCGCCATAAATCCCACCCCCGCGGGCGAGGGTAAAACTACCGTCTCGATAGGACTTGCCGACGGGCTTAAGAAAACGGGCAGGTCCGTTTGTCTTGCTCTTCGCGAGCCTTCATTGGGCCCCGTGTTCGGCATCAAAGGCGGCGCCGCGGGCGGCGGATACTCTCAGATTGCGCCCATGGAGGACATTAACCTGCATTTTACGGGCGATATTCACGCAATTACGGCGGCAAACAACCTTCTTGCCGCAATGATAGACAACCACATTTACTGGGGCAACTCTTTAAGGATCAAAGAGGTTACATGGCATCGTTGCCTGGACGTCAACGACCGGGCTTTACGCTTCGTTCGCACAGGCGTGGGCTTCTCTTGCGAGCGCGACGACAGGTTCGATATCACCGCCGCAAGCGAAGTCATGGCGATATTCTGCCTTGCAAAGGATATCGACGACCTTAAAACCCGCCTGGGAAATATAGTCGTAGGACTGGACGAGGACGGAAAAGAGGTTACCGCCCGCGACCTTAAGGCGGAAGAAGCAATGACCATTCTGCTTAAAGACGCCATAAAACCCAATCTGGTGCAGACGCTTGAGGGCGTCCCCGCGTTTGTGCACGGCGGGCCTTTTGCCAACATCGCGCACGGCTGCAACAGTATTCAGGCAACCCGCGCGGCAATGTCGTACGCAGATTACGCCGTGACGGAGGCGGGCTTCGGCGCGGACCTCGGCGCGGAAAAATTCCTGGACATAAAGTGCCGTCTTGCGGGGCTTACTCCCGACGCGGTTGTGGTGGTTGCCACGCTGCGCGCCCTTAAATGTGCCGGCGGCAAAACCGAAAATCTTTCGGAGCGCGACGACGTTTCGCTTAAGAAGGGCCTTGGTAACCTTCTCAAGCACGTTGAAAATATCACGGGCGTATACAAGCTTCCCTGCGTTGTGGCGATAAACCGTTTCGCCACCGACGGGGACGAGGAAATTCAGCTTCTCGAAAACGAGCTTTCCGTCCTGGGCGTTAAAGCGGTTTGCACGGAATGCTGGGCAAAGGGCGGCGCCGGCGCTACCGAGCTTGCCGACGCGGTTGTAAAGCTTTGCGCGGGCAAAAAGCCGGAAATGGAGTTTTCATACGATTTAAGCGAAAGCACCGAGCAGAAGATAAACGACATTGCGAAAAAGATTTACGGCGCCGACGGCGTGGTCTTTACGGACAAGGCAAAGCAGGATATGGCGAAATACCCGCAAAACCTTCCCGTATGTATAGCAAAAACGCAGTATTCGCTGTCGGATAACCCCAAACTCATCGGTCGCCCCACGGGCTTCAATATCACCGTCCGCGAAGTCATGTACAAGGCGGGCGCTGGATTCCTGGTGGCGGTTGCGGGGGACATAATGCTGATGCCCGGACTATCGCGCTCACCCAACGCCGAGCGCATGTCCATCAATGACGGCGTTGTAAAAGGACTGTTTTAACACTACGGAGTATATATGGGTAATTTCATCGAGGAAATAATCGAAAAGGATTTAAGAGAAGGCAAGGTAAAGGAAATCGTGACGCGTTTCCCGCCCGAGCCTAACGGTTATCTGCATATAGGTCACGCAAAATCGATATGCCTTAATTATTACGGTACGGCGGTAAAATACGGCGGAAAGTGCAATCTTCGCTTTGACGACACCAATCCCGTCAAAGAAGACGATGAGTTCGTGCAGTCTATCATCAACGACGTCAAGTGGTTGGGCTGGCAGGGCGACGTGTATTTTGCGTCCGATTACTTTGATATAATGTACGAAACTGCCGTAAAGCTTATAAAGAAAGACAAAGCTTACGTCGACGACATCACCCCGGAGCAAATGCACGACTTGAGGGGCACCCTTACAACTCCCGGCACGGAAACAAAGAACCGCTATCGCCCCGTGGAGGAAAGCTTAAAGCTTTTCGAGGACATGAAAAACGGAAAAGTGGCGGACGGCGCGCTTGTGCTGAGGGCTAAAATAGATATGGCTTCGCCCAATATCAACATGCGCGATCCCATAATTTACCGTGTGCTTAAGGCGACTCATCACCGTCAGGGCGACAAGTGGTGCGTTTATCCCATGTACGATTTCGCCCATCCCATCGAAGACGCCGTCGAGGGGGTTACTCATTCCATCTGCACGCTGGAATTCGAGGATCACCGTCCGCTTTACGACTGGGTGCTTAAGGAAGGTGAGTTCAAAAACCCTCCTCATCAGTACGAGTTTGCGCGCCTTAACCTCGAGCGCACAATCATGAGCAAGCGTTACCTTAAAAAACTGGTGGACGAAAAGTTCGTGGACGGCTGGGACGATCCGCGCATGCCTACAATCGCCGGAATGAGAAGAAGGGGATATACGCCTTCGTCGCTTCGCGAATTCTGCGAGCGCATAGGCGTAGCCAAAGCCAACAGCGAAGTGGAGCTTTCGCAGCTTGAAAGCTGCATCCGCGACGAGCTTAACGTGACCGCCGACAGGGCTATGGCGGTGCTTAAACCGCTGGAGCTTGTTATCACCAACCGTCCCGACGGTTTCCGCGAAACGGTATCGGTGGAGGTTAATCCCAACGCTCCCGAAAAAGGCGAGCGCAAAGTCGAGTTCTCCAATCGTATTTATATAGAAAGCGACGATTTCAGTCTTAATCCTCCGCCCAAATACAAAAGGCTTGTCAAAGGCGGCGCGGTAAGACTTAAAGGCGCGTATATAATACGCTGTACGGGCTGCGACGAAGAAAACGGTGAGGTTAAGCGCGTTTACGCCGAGATTGTCGAAGGCTCCAAGTCGGGCGAGGACAACAGCGGAGTAAAGGCCAAAGGCGTCATTCACTGGGTGGACGCTGATACCGCCGTGGATATGAAGGTTAACCTTTATGATAGTCTTCTGCTTCCGTACGACGGCGTGCACGAGGAGTTTTCGCAGCGTCTTAATCCGCTTTCGCGCGTGACTCTTAACGCCAAAGGCGAAGCGGAACTCGGCAAGGCGCGTCCGCTTACCTCTTTCCAGTTTATTCGTCAAGGATATTTCTGCCGCGACAGTAAAAGCGAAGGAGTCGTTTACAATCGCATAGTATCGCTTAAGGACGGATATAAAAAGTGAAGAAATACGGCGTGATTTTCGATTTTGACGGCACGCTTGCCGACACAAGCAAAGGCGTTCTGGATTCCGTGGAATACGCTCTTGAAAAAGTCGGCGCGCCTTCTTTCGACCGTCGGGTTCTTCGCGGGTTCATAGGCCCGTCGCTGTACGAATCCTTTCAGGCGATAACGGGACTTTCGCCCGAGGACGCCGTACGCGCGATAGACTTTTACCGCTCTTATTATCAGCCCAAAGGGATTTACGAATGTCATCTGTATCCCGGAATGAAGGAGCTTCTAAAGGAGCTTTCCGATAAAGGGATACCCTTGGCGGTGGCAAGCAGCAAACCGCAGGTAAGTCTTGACGTCGTCGTAAAGTATCTTGGAATAGAAGACTTTTTCGATAAAATAGTGGGGGCGGAGCTTTCCGTTAAATCCAGCGACAAACTCACCTTGGTCAAGCGCGCCGCTTCAGAAAGCAACAACGTTATGACGGGCGACGCGGTATTCGACATCCGTGCGGCACGGCAGGCGGGATTCACCTCCGTTGCGGTAACCTACGGGTTCAACGACAGGGAAACGCTTCTGAAGGAAAAGCCCGATTTTATCGCGGACAACGTTTCCGACCTTAAGGAAATTTTAACGAAAATCTGTTTATAGTCGCGTCCGTATTTAACCGTATAAAAAGCTGCCGTCTTGCTTTAACCGGAAACAGCGTCGGCAGGCGACTGAGACAGCGTAAAAATCCGTTATCAATATCAACAGACAATATTTATTTGGAGTCAATATGAAAAACGTTACGGCAAAAGAATTGAGAAAAATGTGGTTCGACTTTTTTTCGGCGCGCGGTCACGCCATAATAAGTTCCGCTTCGCTGATTCCCGAAAACGACCCCACGGTGCTGTTCACAACGGCGGGCATGCACCCGCTGGTACCCTATCTTCTGGGAGAAAAGCACCCTGCAGGCACGCGGCTTGCGGACGTACAGAAATGCGTGCGCACCGGCGACATAGACGAAGTGGGCGACAGCAGTCACTGCACTTTTTTCGAAATGCTGGGTAACTGGTCTTTGGGCGATTACTTCAAAGACGAGATGATTCCCTGGTCATACGAGTTTCTTACTTCTCCCGAATATCTCGGGATCGATCCCGAAAGACTGGCGGTTTCGGTTTTCGCGGGGGACGAGGATTGTCCGCGCGACGAAAAGGGCGCGGCTTTGTGGGAAAAGCAGGGCATCAAAAAGGACAGAATTTTCTATCTTCCCAAAGAAAACAACTGGTGGGGACCTGCCGGCATAACGGGACCTTGCGGACCCGATACCGAAATGTTCATCGATACGGGCGCGCCCAAGTGCAGCGAAAACTGCTCGCCCGCGTGCGACTGCGGCAAATATCTGGAAATCTGGAACGACGTCTTTATGGAGTACAATAAGACCGCCGACGGAAAGTACGAGCCTTTAAAACAGAAAAACGTGGACACGGGCATGGGGCTGGAGCGCACTTTGTGTATTCTCCAGGGCAAAAAGTCGGTTTACGAAACGGACGTCTTTGCGCCCATAATCGCGGCCATAGAAAAAATAGGCGACAAAAAATACGGCGAAAGCGAGGAGGCGACAAAAGCCGTCAGGATTGTTGCGGATCATGTGCGCACTTCCGTATTCATGATAGGCGACGAAAAGGGCGTGGTATGCTCCAACGTCGATCAGGGGTATATTCTGAGAAGGCTGCTGCGTCGCGCCGTAAGGTTTGCAAAAACGCTTAACATCGGCACGGGCAAACTTTCCTCGGTAGCGGAGGCGGTTATCGACGAATACTGCGACGTTTATCCCGAGCTTAAGACAAATCACGACCGCATAATCAACGAGATCAATCTGGAAGAAGAGCGGTTTGAAAAGACGCTTCAAAGCGGCATAAAGGAATTCGAAAAACTTTGTCATTATCTCGTGGGCGACACCATCAGCGGTAAAGCAAGCTTCAAGCTTTACGACACTTACGGATTCCCCATTGAAATGACCGTGGAGCTTGCCGCCGAGCGCGGACTTAAGGTCAACGTCGACGACTTCAAAAAAGCGTTTGAAGAGCACCAGAAGAAGAGTCACGAGGGGGCGGAGCAGAAATTCAAGGGCGGACTTGCCGACCACAGCGAAAAGACCACTCGGCTTCATACGGCCACGCACCTTCTGCACCGTGCGCTTAAAGAAGTGCTTCACGACGAAAACGCCAATCAGAAGGGCAGTAACATAACCGAGGAAAGACTGAGGTTCGACTTCACTTTCCCGCGCGCGCTGACGGCGGAAGAAATTGCGGAAGTCGAAAAGAAGGTCAACGAGGCTATTGCCGCGGACGTTGAAATCACTTGCGAGGAAATGACGGTTGACGAGGCGAAAAAAGCGGGAGCCGTGGGGCTTTTTACCGCTAAATACGGCGAAAAAGTCAAAGTTTACACCATGGGCAAATATTCCAAGGAAATCTGCGGCGGTCCCCATGCGGCGCGCACGGGAGAACTGGGACACTTCCGCATAATCAAGGAACAGTCGTCTTCCGCCGGCGTAAGAAGAATAAAAGCGGTTCTCGAATAAATCGCCGCGGTAAAATGAATATTTAAAAGTCAAAAACGGTTAAGTTTATCTTAGCCGTTTTTTCGTGCAGGAAATTGCGCGTTGAAAGGCGCCTGAATAATTGCGCGCGCAAAATAAAAGACCTTTGCGGAAAGTTGCAAAGGCCTTTGCGTTTATTTGTTTTTGCTATGTTCAGCCGACTTGTTGTATAACGATGCGTCGGACTAAATAAAAGCGACGTTCTTAAAGCGGTTAAATCATTTAGCTGGGCTAAAAACTGTTAATTATTTTTGCCGCGCTTCAAGAAAAAGTCCGATCAGACCACAAGGTTTATAAGTCTGCCTTTGATTACGATTGCTTTTTTGACTGCGGCGCCGGCTAAAGCCTCAATGACCTTGGGGTCGGAAAGGGCTATTTTTTCGATTTCGGCGTTATCGGCGGAGGAGGGTACGTTTATCTTGGCTTTAACGCGGCTGTTTATCTGTACCGCCAACTCGATTTCGTCTTTTACAAGCTTGCTTTCGTCGCATACGGGGTAGGAGGCGTTGAATACCGAATCCTTTCCGCCTTTAAGCGAATACAACTCTTCGGCGATATGGGGCACAATGGGCGCAAGAATCTTTATAAGCGTGTCCGAGGTTTCTTCCATAAGCGCGGGCGAAACTTTGCCGTCCGTTTTGTACATCGTGTTGACAAGCTCCATTATCCTGGCGATGGCGGTGTTAAAGGAAAATGCCTCCATGTCCGCGGTCACGCATTTGATGCAGTAATTAAGCGCATAGGCAAGTTCCTTTTCGGCGGCCTTATCGACCTTTTCGGCGGGATGATCTTTTAAAACCATGCGTTCCACGCGGTCGAGGAATTTGGAAACGGACTTGATTCCGTCGTCGCTCCAGGGCCCGCCTTCCATATAGGAAAAGCCGAACATAAGGTACATCCTGAACGTGTCGGAGCCGTATTCATCCACGTATTTGTCGGGATTGATTATGTTGCCTTTGCTCTTGCTCATGCGCGTGCCGTCGGGTCCGAGAATAACGCCCTGATGCACAAGCGACTTAAAGGGCTCGTCGAAATGAATGTAACCCATGTCGCGCAAAGCCTTGGTTATAAAGCGGGAGTAAAGAAGATGCATGCAGGCGTGTTCCGCGCCGCCGACATACTTGTCTACGGGCAGCATTTTATCGATAAACTCTCCGTCAAAGGGCTTTTCCGCGTTCTTTGCGTCGGGGTAGCGCAGGTAATACCAGCTTGAGCACACGAAAGTGTCCAGCGTGTCCGCGTCGCGTTTTGCCGGAGCGCCGCAAACGGGACAGGTCACGTTCATGAACTCTTCGCATTTTCCTAACGGCGATTTGCCGTCGGGCGTGAAGTTGACGTTGTAGGGAAGCTCCACGGGTAAATCTTTTTCGGGTACGGGTACGGCGCCGCAATGGGGGCAGTGTATGACGGGTATGGGTGCGCCCCAGTAACGCTGGCGCGATACCGACCAGTCGCGTAAACGGTAGTTGACTTTTACACCGCCTTTGCCCGCTTTTTCCAGCTTCTTTAAGATTGCGCGTTTTGCGTCCGCGGTTTTCATGCCGTCGAATTCCGCGCTGTTTACGTTTACGCCGTATTCGACGTAAGGCAATTCGTCATTTTTGCCGTCCGCGGATTTAACCACTCGTTTTACGGGAAGACCGAATTTTTTTGCGAATTCGAAGTCGCGCGTGTCGTGTGCGGGCACGCCCATAACCGCGCCCGTGCCGTAAGTGGCAAGGCAGTAGTCGGCAATCCAGACGGGAACCTTTTCCCCGTTGACGGGGTTAATGCAATATGCGCCCGTAAAACAGCCCGTTTTTTCCTTGGCGGTGGACAGTCGGTCAATATCGCTTGCTTTGGCGGTTTCCGACTTATAAGCTTCGACGGCCGCTTTTTGCTCGGGCGTGGTGATTTTATCGACAAGAGGATGCTCGGGGGCGAGAACCACGTAGCTGACGCCGTAAAGAGTGTCTGCGCGGGTGGTGAAAACGCGGAAGACGTCGCCGCTTTCCAACGTGAATTCCACCTCGCCGCCCTCGGATCTGCCGATCCAGTTTCTTTGCATCAGCTTTGTTTTTTCGGGCCAGTCTATTTTGTCGAGGTCGCGCAAAAGCTCCTCGGCGTAATCGGTTATTTTAAAGAACCATTGGGTCATTTCCTTGCGCACGATCTGAGTGCCGCAACGCTCGCATTTGCCGTCGACGACCTGTTCGTTAGCGATGACGGTGTTGCAGGAGGAGCACCAGTTGACGGGGGAAAGTTTCTGGTAAGCAAGTCCTTTTTTGTAAAGCTGTAAAAACAGCCACTGCGTCCACTTGTAGTATTCGGGCGCGCAAGTATATATTTCGGCATTCCAGTCGAACATCGCGCCCATGTTTTTAAGCTGTTTTTCCATGGTGGCGATGTTTTTCATCGTGCTGTCTTTGGGATGGATGCCCGTTTTTATGGCGTAGTTTTCCGCAGGCAGTCCGAAAGCGTCAAAGCCCATGGGCTGAAAAACCTTGTATCCCTGCATGCGTTTGAATCGGGCAAACGAGTCGGTGGGACCGTAGTTGTACCAGTGACCCAGGTGAAGGTTAGCGCCCGAGGGGTAGGAAAACATTTCGAGAACGTAGTATTTTTTATCTGCTTTGCTTTTGTCGAAAGCGTAAAGATTTTTATCCTGCCAGATTTTATTCCATTTTTGTTCAATAGCTTTATAGTCCATTTCGTTCGCTCCGTAAAAACTTTTTCAATTATAAACTTTTATTGTATGTTAAGTCAAGAAAAAACGCGTAAACTGAGGAAAAAACGCGCTTAAATCCCCGATAACAGCCTTTTAAAGCCTTAAACGCGGTCAAAGCACGTTGTCCACTTTAATGGAGCGCGCATACTCCGTAAGCGTCATGTTGGTGGTTTTTTTGAACTGTCTTGAAAAATAATGCAGGGAAGAATACCCAAGTTTATAGGCTATTTCGGTAAAAGTGTATTTGTCGCAGCTTATCAGCTTTTTCGCCTCGTCCGTTTTAAGGGCGGTGAAATACTGCATTACCGTCATGCCCGTGTTTTTTTTGAAAATAGTTTTTATATACGTTTTTGAGAAGAACAATACGGAAGAAATGTCGCTTAAAGTGACGGTGGAGTATACGTTTTCCTTAAGCATTTCTTTGATCCGGTCGGTAAGCTCTCCCGCGTTTTTGGGGTTATGGCGGGTCTTGTCCGCAATCGCGGTGTGATTGCGGTAAATGGATATCAGAAGCTGTTCGATATACATCTTGATAAGTTGCTCGCCGCCGAAGGGCCTGTCGTCCGCCTTGTGCATTTTGGTAAGATATACGTCGTTAAGCTTGTCCGTGAAGCATACGCTGCTTTCCCGCACGATTTTGCTTAAAATGTCCTTTTCCGCCTCGCTTAAAGCGGTGCGCATATCCTCGAAAGAACGCATCGAAGGGCTGTGACACTCGAAAGACAGTATTACCGAGTTGGCAAAACGGTTGTCCGTACGTATGGAATGATATTCGTTTGGCTTGTGAAAATACGCTTCCCCCTGAGTCAGCTCGAATTCCTTGTCGCCCGCGGTAATGTGCGCTTTACCCGAGTCCAGATAAACGAACTCCCAAAAGTCGTGTTTTTCCCCTTCGAAATCGAACTTCTGCCCGTATTTGAAGTAATGCACCGTGTAAACCGCTTTAACGTTTATCGCGGAAGACAGCGGAGTTTTGACATAAGTTGTTTTATTCCCGTTATTCATAGTCGCATTATATATCATCCTGCGTTTTTATGCAAGCACTTGTGTCCTTTAGTGCAAATTTGTTTTCTTTTTTGTACTGCCGTTAAAGGCGTAAAGGTATATAATTATATCATAACGCATTACGGTCGCAGCATGTTCCGCCGAAGATTGCCGGGAACACCGACCGAGCCGCGGCGACACTACAAGGAGAATCGCAATGAAAAGACTTATCGACAAAAACTTCATGCCGATGGCGATAGTGCTGAGGGATTTCAAAAAAGAAGTAGCCGCCGCCCCGCATAAGACGCTTACGGTTTGCGTGGAAAGGGAAAAGGGCTACAACTACAGCTATAAACTGGATATATTCAAGGACAACGACGAGAAAAATTACGCCGTCGCGGAAAGAATCGTAAAGACGCTTATCTGGCTTGTGGGCGGATACAAAGTTTACGTTGCGGGCGACTCGTACATCGCGAAACGGCTTAAAGAGGATTACAGTATGGACGGCGCACGTCGGTTCGACGCGGACTTCATGGCAAACGTTTACGAGGCTCCGTTCGAGATTATAGAATGTGCCGAAAAAGACATTCCGCCGCTTAAGGAAAGCTCCTTTAACATCGGCGGGCATTTTGAAGGCTGCCGCATAGGCTTCGACGCGGGCGGTTCCGACCGTAAGGTCAGTGCAGTCAAAGACGGCGAGGTGCTTTACAGCGAGGAAGTTTTGTGGCTGCCCAAAGTAAACGAAGATCCTTCGTACCACTACAACGAAATTTATACGGCTTTCAAAACAGCCGCGGACAAATTGCCCAGGGTGGACGCGATAGGCGTTTCCAGTGCGGGCATTTACGTCGACAATAAAATCATGGCGGCGTCGCTGTTCGTCAAAGTTCCCAAGGAAAAGTTCGACAAACAAGTAAAAAACATGTATATCGACATTGCCTCCAGATTCGGTGACGTGCCGCTGTTCGTGGCTAACGACGGCGACGTTACCGCGCTTGCCGGCGCCATGGAGCTTAACGACACCAAAGTTCTGGGCATCGCCATGGGGACAAGCGAGGCGGCAGGGTACATCAACAAGGACGGCGGCATAAACGGCTGGCTTAACGAGCTGGGCTTTGTGCCGATATGCTTCAACCGCGAGTGCGTCGACGACTGGAGCGGCGACGGCGGAGTGGGTTCCAGGTATCTGTGCCAGGAGGGTGTGATTCACCTTGCCGAGCTTTTGGGACACAGGTTCACCGAGGATACGCCCGCCAAAAAACTTAAAGCCGTGCAGACCATGATGGAAAGCGGCGACAAGCGCATAAAGGATATTTACCTTAACATGGGCGAATATCTGGGGTACGCGATTGCGTATTACACCGAGTTTTACGATATAAAGCACGTTTTGCTTCTGGGGCGCGTCACCAGCGGGGAGGGCGGCAACATTCTGATGGAAGAGGCCAGGAGAATCGTTCGCGAGGAGTTCGGCCTTAATATAGACATAACCATGCCCGACGAAAACAACCGCAGATTAGGTCAAAGCATAGTGGCGGCTTCGCTTCCGGAGCTTAAATAAGGAATTAAATTCCAAGGAGAAGACAGCAATGAAACTCAACAACAAAAACGCAGAAGTGTTTTTCCCCGACGGGAAAGAGGATCTTAAGCGCACGACTCATCTTGCGATTTCCGCGCATCACGATGACATCGAACTTATGGCGATGCACGGCGTGCTTGAGTGCTTCGGAAGGGAGGATAAGTGGTTTACGGGCGTCGTCACCACCGACGGCGCGGGAAGCCCGAGAGACGACCTTTACGCCGATTTCACCGATGAGCAGATGAAAGCCGTCCGCATCGTGGAACAGAAAAAGGCCGCGTTTGTGGGCGAATACGCCGCTCAGCTTTTGCTGGGATATACCTCAAAAGAAGTTAAGGACGGCAAAAACGAAAAAGTAATAGAAGATTACATGCGCATTATCGAGGAAACCGCACCCGAGGTTATTTATACACATAACCCCGCCGACAAGCACGACACTCATTGCGCCGTTGTGCTGCGCGTTGTAGAGGCTCTGCGCCGTCTGCCGGCCGATAAACGTCCCAAAAAACTGTACGGCTGCGAGGTCTGGCGCGATCTCGACTGGATTAACGACGAGGAAAAAACCGTTTTCGACGTCAGCGCTCATCCCAATATCAGCGCGGCGGTCATAAGCGTTTTCGACTCCCAGATCTGCGGCGGAAAACGCTACGATCTGGCTGCGCAGTGCCGCCGTACCGCAAACGCCACTTACTTTGCCAGCCACGGCGTGGATCAGTCCAACGCGCTTAATTACGGCGTGGACATGACTCCGCTTATCACGACGGATCTCAGCGTATCTCCGTTCGAGTTTATCGAAGGATATATTGACAGCTTTAAGCGCGACGTTCGCGAAAGAATTGACAGACTGACTAAGTAAAGTCGGCTTTTTGAAAGAGAGGTTTACTTATGGATTACAAAAACACGCTTATGTGGAAGGAAATTTCGGAAGCGGGTGAAGCGCTTGAAAATTTTCTTTCCGTCAATGCCGATACGATAAACGGCTTGACCGCCGCGGTGGAGAAAAAAGACGTAAAAAATATCTGCCTTGCAGGCCGCGGAACTTCCGACCACGCCTTGATATATTTTAAGTACGTAGCGGAAATTTTGTCTGAGTATACGGCGGGATACGTTGCCCCCTCTGTGGTAACCATGTACGACGGCAACGTTAATTTCGGCGGGAATCTGGTGATAGGCTGCTCTCAAAGCGGTTACGCCGCGGACGTCATTGCCGTCATAGAAAAGGCAAAATCCCAGGGCGCGGTTACGCTTGCCGTTACAAACGATACTCAAAGCCCGCTTGCCAAGTGCGCCGAATTCCATCTTTATCTGAACGCCGGCAAGGAAGTAAGCGTTGCCGCGACAAAGACGTTTACGGTTCAGCTTTACGCTTTCCTTATACTTGCCTGCGCTTTAGGCAAACGCGGAGATCTTATCGGAAAATACTCCTCGCTATATAAACGCATACCTTTTTACGCTGAACAGGCGGACGCTTTTACCGATAAAGCGGCGCTGGACCTGAAGGACATGAAAGACGGCTTTTCTCTTGCGCGCGGAATAACCTATTCCATTGCGTTTGAAAGCGCTCTTAAACTGCAGGAAACTTGTTACATAAGAATGCGCGGTTATTCCATGAGCGATTTTTATCACGGGCCCATGGCAATGGTGGGGGAAGGGACGTATCTTCTGGTTTTTGCACCCGCGTTTTCGGGCAGTAACGAGGCTTTGAAGGCAAATCATTTCGCCGACCAGAAAAAATGTCTGGAAAAAATGCTGTCTTTGGGCGCCGACATAACGCTTGTCACCGACAACGCCATGTTCGACGAATACAAGGAAAAAGTTCACGTCTACAAGTTTGCTCCCGTGGGCGACGAGTTCGAGTGTATGTTCGCCTTCGCGCTTTTCGCACAGATGCTTGCCTGCAAAATCTCCTGTGAGACGGGCAATAATCCCGATAATCCCAAAGCGCTTAAAAAAGTTACGATAACCAAATAGTTTTCCTCGTTCTTCTGCCGCTATCCGCGGTGAGGAAATTCATACTCCTTAAGAAAAGATTCCTCCTTTTCGTCTTCGGTTTCGGTTTACCTGAGGGCGTCTTACATAAAGAGGGGATCTTTTCGTTTAAAAATAAGCCGTGTTGCCGTCATCTGCAAGGCTTAGCTATAAATATTTTCGGTAATCCGACTGTTTCGCGTTTATAGGAAGCGTTGCGCTTTCGGAATGTGTTTTGTTAAATCCGGATTTACGGTTTTATAATGAAGTTTTCGGCGTTCAGCCTTGACCTTTGAACAAAAGGATTTTTAGCGGCATAAATTTTCCCGTTAAACAATTTTATACCGTAAAACCCGCAAAAAACGGTTGCTTTTATAGGATATAAAGGTTTATAATGTTCGCGTTATGCAAGTGGATTTTCTCACATCGGTTATCAGCGTGGGCATCATGATTGCTTTGGCGGTGCCCGGATTCATTCTTAAGCGCAAAAATATGCTGCCGGATAAGGCGGTGGCCGCGCTTGTGGCGGTACTTATCTACGTTTCGCAGCCGTTTATGACGATAGACTCCTTTCTTGAAAAGGACTATCAGCCGCAGCTTTTGGGCGGAATGGGTATATCTTTCGTTTTGTCGCTGGCGTTTCACGTGCTGGTTTATTTTATGGCAAAAGCGGTGTTTGCGTTTTTTCCCGATAAACCGCGCTCAACGGCTTCGATTGGCGAATCCGTTTCGGAAAAAGAAGCGGCGGAAAATCCCGAGGGTAAAGAAGCCAACGGTCCTGAGCTGTACGCGCAGCGGAATATTGAGGCGGAAAAGCGCATCTGCGTAATCACTTCTTTCATGGGCAACGTCGGTTTTATGGGAATTCCCGTCATGAAAGCCCTTTTCCCGCAAAGCCCCGAAATGCTGATTTACACGGCGGTTTTCATACTCGGGTTCAATATCGCAAGCTGGACGCTGGGCGTTTACACAATTACGGGCGATAAAAAGCACATAAGTTTGCGTAAAGCGCTGTTAAATCCGCCCACCGCAGCGCTTGTGGTGGCGCTGCCGCTGTTTTTCTTCAAAAGTTATATTCCGGCGGACGTGCTTACGCCTGTGGCAAGCGGAATAGGCTATCTTTCGGACATGACTCTTCCGCTGTCCATGATTATTCTCGGTATAAGGCTTGCCGATATTAAATTCAAGTTGCTTTTTACGGACGTAAAAGTGTACGTCGTATGCCTAATAAAACTTGTCGTCGCGCCCCTTATTTGCTTCGGAATAATGTACCTTCTTAAGCTTGCGTTTCCCGCGCTTGAAAAGTCCGTCATCGTCACCGCTTACATAGTTATTGCCATGCCCTCCGCGTCGCTTACGCTTACGTTTGCCGAAATGTTCGACGGCGACAGAGCCACTGCGGTTAAAACAACCATTCTCACCACGATTTTAAGCGTAATAACCATTCCGCTTTTAATGCTGCTTTGCAATTTTATCTGATCCTTTTTTTCAACGCGCTTTCCGCTTTTTTGCGATTGAAAAGACATCGGTTTATTGCGTTTATTCGTCGCTAAAAAGCAATAAGGATTTATCACAAAAATGAATTTCAGGTCCGTGAATTTGCCGCTTTTTGCCGTCGGTAAACCGAAAATTTCATATAAGACGATTTAAGACGATTATTGAAAAAAACATAAATCAGACTTTGAGTTAAAAAGTGATCGGTTTTTGTAAAACGGGCTTTAATAACTGCACTTAATGCGATAAGCGATATAACTTAAAACAATACAATCATATTTTCTGGATAAGGGGAGAAACAATGAAAAATTTTGAAAATTTGCCCGACATATTCACATTTTTCGACGGTGAAAAGGTTTTGACCGCCGACGATTGGGAAAGACGGCGCAAAGAACTGAAAGACTGGTTTACGGAAAACGTTTTCGGCTGTTATCCCTTTGGTGCGGAAAAGGGTTTTACCTTCAGCGTGGACGCCGTGGAAAACAGCGATCGCGCCATAATCAAACGGATATCTATGCATAAAGGCGATTATGAAGGGAAATTCTCTCTGTTTTTGCCGCCGCATGTTCAGAATCCGCCCGTTCTGGTTTATGCGATACTTAAAAATTACGAAGATAAATTCGATTTAAGCGACGTAGATAATTACGAAAAAACTCCGTCGGTGACAAGTTTACCGCTGGGCGTTATTCTCGATCGCGGCTATGCCGTGGCTGCTTATTTTGTGTCCGCCGCGGCACCTGACGAGCCCGAAGGGGAAAAGAAGGGAATAAACTCCGTGCTTATTAAAAAGCAGACTTCCGTTTCCGCCCGCGCCATTGCAGCCTGGAGCTTTTTTGCAAAACGCATTGCTGATTATCTTGAGAGCGAAAATCAGGTGAACGCTAAGAAAATGGGGGTTTTAGGACACTCGCGCGGCGGAAAAACCGCTTTGTATACCGCCGCCACCGACGAGCGTTTCTCTTTTGCGTTCGTAAGCAATTCGGGTTGCACGGGCGCGGCGATAGCGCGCGACAACACGGGCGAAAGGCTTAAGGACATAAATTACAATTTTCCGCACTGGTTTACACAGGTTTATAAGTCCTATTCCGGGAAAGAGGAGCAGCTTCCCGTGGATTTCCATATGCTTGTTTCGCTGGTCGCGCCGCGGCTTTTGTACGTCACAAGTTCCACGGAAGACGCATGGGCTTGCCCCGAAAACGAGTTCGCTTCCTGTCGGCTGGCCTCTGAGGTTTATTCCCGAATTTACGGCGTAAAGGGTCTTATAGCAGACGAAACGCCCGTCGCCGACAAAGCTTACCATGAGGGAAACCTTGCCTATCACATCAAGACGGGCAAACATTCTTTTGACTATTATGACTGGCTTAAGTGCCTGGATTTTCTCGATAAAAAGTGGAAATAAAAACGGCTTTTTTGCTGCGTCGATAAATATTACCGCAGCTGCCTGCAACAATTGTCTTTTTTACAAAACTTCTCATGAAAAACCGTCGGGGGCGAATACTGCCGACGGTTTTCTTTAGCCTTTTTTAAGCAAAAATATCTGCGTATAATCAGCGATAGAATGTTTCGCAACCGCCCTTAGGTCTTATGTTATGTATGTGACGGGGTGAAAAAACGCCGCCGGGCGCAATTATAAAACGCAATTGAACGGCGGTCATATTTTTTGTCGGAACGAAATCATATTATAAATCGAAAATCACTTTATTTGTAGTAGCCGAAATACTTTTGTGCCGGATACGCGCAAAAAACCTAATTTACTTATTTGTTTTATAAAAAAGATGTCAGTTAGCACGATTTATTGCCGAAAGAAATCGCAAAACTCTTTTCAGTATTTTTTATCGAGTAAAGCCCTTTCCGTTTCTTCGATGGCTTCTTTTGCGCCCGGCATGCGGTATATTATATAGAAATAAAGCGCGTCGATAATGGCAAGCTGAGCAATGCGCGAGTTAAGCGCAAGAATTGAATAATTGGTTTCGTCGGCAGCGGTTGCAAGCTTTAAATCGCTGTATTTGTCTATGGGAGAACTGCCGCAATCGGTGATCGCAACAGTAAAAGCGCCCTTGCTTTTTGCGATTTTCATTGCTTCCACGATATCCACGGAGGAGCCGGAGTGCGATACGCCTATAACGGTATCCTCCGGACCGAGGTGAGCGGCGGCAATAGCCTGCATGTGGTTGTCGGAAAAAGCGGCGGCTTTCAGTCCCACGCGCAAAAGTTTATGCGCCGTATCGGTGGCGACCGACGCCGAATTTCCCAGACCGAAAACCAGGATAAGGCGGGATTTCATCAGCCTTTCAGCGGCGGCTGCAAGCGCGGGGTAAGAGACGATTTTTTCCGTCTTTTCCAGCGAGCGGTAAATATCGTCGCTTACCTTATGAAAAATGTCTTTCATGGAGTCGTTTTCGGTAATATTTCCCTGAGGAATACCGTCGTTTTCCTCTTTTGCAAGTGAAATTTTAAGCTCCTGGTAGCCCTCGAAGCCCAAGCGTTTTGCAAATCGGTAAACGGTAGCTTCTCCGCAACCTACGATATTTGCAAGCTCGGTTATGGACAGGGGGATAAGGCCCGTCGGGTTCTTGAGAATCCAATCGGCGATGCGCTGTTCTCCGCGTCCGAGGTCTTTATAAAGAATTTCTATCTGTAAAAGAGTTTTCCGCATCGGCTTTCTCCGCTTAACGAAAGATTTTTTTTAATTATAGCCTATTTTCGGTATTCAGTCAATTATAAACCGAAAAAAATTTTCGGAATACCATTAAAACACTTGAAAATTATTTTCATATATGCTATGATTATATCATATTAACATGCTATAAAACGAAAATAATTTTCAACGGAGCGCATTTCAATGGAATTTAACGAATTTTTATTCACAAACGTTTTGTGTGAGCTGGAAGACGCCGTGGGAAGGGAAAACTGTTCCGTACGCGAAGCGGATAAGATCACTCACAGCGTGGATTATTTCTGGCTTTCGCGCATGTGGGCAGACCGCGGAAAGCATATGCCCGAAGCGGACGTCGTCGTTTGTCCTCTTAACGCCGAGGAAACAAGCAAAGTGCTTAAGATCGCCAATTACTATAAGATTCCCGTTACTACGTGGGGCGGCGGTGGCGGCACTCAGGGCGGCGCGATTCCCGTTGCGGGCGGTATCGTGGTGGATACAAAACGCATGGACAAGATTTACGAAATCAACACTCAAAGCATGTATATAGAATGCGGTGCGGGCGCGATATACAAGCACGTCGAATGGGCGGCAAACGAAAAAGGTTATGCCACCATGCATTATCCCAGTTCGCTTAACTGCTCTACGGTGGGCGGATTTCTGGCGCACCGCGGCATAGGCGTAGTAAGCACCAAATACGGTAAAATCGACGATATGGTCCTTCAGATGGAAATAGTACTTCCTAACGGCGACATAATAACGACTTCGCCCGCGCCCAAACACGCCGCCGGACCCGACCTTAACCAGATATTCATCGGCAGCGAGGGAACTTTGGGTATAATCACAAAAGCACAGATGCGCATTTACGAGCAGCCCGAAGTCAGATATTTCCGCGGTTTTCTGTTCCGCGACATGACGTCGGCGTTCAGGGCGGGCAAAGAAATCCTTCAGAAGTTCAAGCCCAGCGTCATGCGTCTTTACGATGAGGCGGAAACGGGCTCTTTAATCAAAAAAATCGTGGGCGTGGAAAAGAAGGGCGCTTTCATGAACGTCGCCGTGGAAGGGGTGAAGGAAATCACCGACGTGGAGCTTAAAATACTTCTGGAAACTTTCCGTAAATACGGAGCGGAGGATTTAGGCGCTGAATACGGCGAAAAGTGGTGGAAGGAAAAGATTACGTTTTTCTATCCCGGGCACATGATGGATTTGCCTGAGATGTTCGGCACGATGGATACTATTGCGCCCTACGACAAAATAGAAAAGATTTATCGGGAGATGAAAAAGGCGATAGAAACCAATTTTCCCATGGCGCGGTTTATCGCCCATTTTTCGCACTGGTACGAGTGGGGTTGCATGATTTACGACCGTTTTATCGTGGACGACGTGCCCAAGGACCCCAAGGAAGCGATGCGGCTTCACAACGCCATTTGGAATTGCGGCGTGCGCACCGCGCTTAAAAACGGGGGCGTAGTAAACGACCATCACGGAGTGGGCATAAAGCTGGGCAGACTTATGAAGGAACAGTACGGCCCCGCGATGCAGGTTTTTACAGGACTTAAAAAACAGCTTGACCCCAACGGAATAATGAATCCGTTTAAACTCGGTTTGTGACGGAAAGGAGAACAATCCATATGAATTTTACCGAAAAAGCAAGAAAGCATATAGACTCCTGCAGATTTTGCTGGATGTGTCGCCATATATGTCCCATAGGCAACGCGACGGGACAGGAACGCAACAACGCCCGCGCCCGTGCGCTTTGTCTGTCGCTGGTCATGCGCGGCGCTGAAAAACCCGAAGCGGTTGCCGAAAACGTTTACGAGTGCGCATTGTGTTCGGCCTGCGTAAAGGAGTGCGCCACGGGGTGGGATCCCGTATATTTCATTCTCGAGGCGCGAAAGGAACTGGCAACGGAAGGTAAGCTGCCGTCATACATAGAAAAAATGCTGGACAATTACGAAAAAAGCGGTTGCGTTTATTCCGCCGCAGAAGAAAACGTTTCTTTAACCGAGGCAAAAAAAAGGCACTCAATTAAAACTGACACATTGTTTCTGCTTTCTCATGCGGCGATTTATCGCGACTGTGCCGATACCGTAAAGTCGATCGAGCTTCTGGAAAAGACGGGAATAAAATTTACCGTTGCGGAAAACGAGCCGTCTTCGGGGGCGGATATTCGTTTTCTCATCGGCGACACGGGCGAAACTCAGGAGGCGGCAAGAAATTGCGCAAAGCTTTTAAACGAATACAAAACAGTCATTTTTCTTAATCCCGACGACGCCGAAATCGTCGTGCGCGAATATAAGGAATGGGGAACGGAAGTAAACGCGAAACTCGTCACTTTTACTTCCTTTATTGCCGCCAATCTTGATAAGTTAAAAGTTAAAAACAAAGGGGTCGCGATTGCGCCGCAGGACCCGTTTGCTTTAGGAAGAGAACTTAATGAAACCGAACCTTTAAGGAAAATTGCGGCGGCTGCGGGAAAGGTTACGGAAATGCTTAACAACCGAAAGGATACGTTTATTGCGGGCAGCGCGATTATGGCCGAGTATATGCCCGAAGTTATGAAAGCGGTTGCGCTTAGGCGTTTCGGCGACGCTGCTGCGGCGGGGGCGGAGGTAATGCTTACCTGCTCTCCGTCCGAGCACGCTGTAGTCAAGGACGTCGCTTTCGACGGCGTAAAAGCGCTTTCCGTAGCGGAACTTTTGCTGGAATGAAAAGCCGTAAAGAAAAACGCGGCGCAATCCCTTGATTGCCGTAAGTTTTAAAGCTATAATATTTAAAAGCACTTGAAAATCGTAATTTTTTCGGAAAAACGATAAAACTCGGTTTATAAAAATTCGGTAAATAAATTTAAGCAAAAACAACTTGTTTTTATAGGGGTGAAGAAAAACATGAACTTCAGAAAGACTTGGGACAAAAAAGAGGGACTGACCGTTTTGTTCGAGGGCGGCGACCTTAAAATGATGTCGCTTAAAATGCTTAAGCTGTCCGCAGGCAACGAAAGCACAAACGTTTTCAGCGGACAAGAGGCGGCTTTGGTTATTCTTTGCGGTAAATGCGACGTAAAAGGAGAAAGCTTTTGTTTCAACGGAATCGGAAAACGCAAAAACGTGTTTGACGGGGCGGCGACGGCCGTGTATGTACCCGTCGGCGAAAAGTTTACGGTCAAAGCGATTACGGAAACGGAAATAGCCGTTGCGCTTGCTCCCGCCGAAAAGGCGTTTCCCGCAAAGCTTATCCGACCTGAAGACGTTATAATAAAAGACCTCGGAAAGGACGGGTGGAAAAGACAGGCCCATTTCGTACTGGACGAGCGCACCGACGCCAATCTTCTTTACATCGGGGAAGCGTATGTAAAATCGGGCATGTGGGCGAGTTATCCGCCGCACAAACACGACGAGGACAATATGCCTGCGGAAGGAATTCTGGAGGAAATTTATTATTACGAGTTCGATAAGCCTCAGGGATTCGGGATACAGCGCGTTTACGACAAACAAGGCGCGTTTGACGAAACTTATACCGTTAAAAGCGGAGACGCGGTGGAAATCCCCAAAGGCTATCATCCTTTCTGCTGCGCGCCGGGATACGACAATTACTATCTGTGGATCATGGCCGGCAAAAACCGCGGCTTTTTCATGACTACCGAAGAAAAACACAAATGGCTTAACGAAAAACAATCCTGAGCGTATTACGGAAAAATTGCGGAGGAAAATCATCTCGATAAGGCGGTAATAATGTATTTTTTAGGCGTAGATTTCGGCGGGGGCTCCTGTAAAGCCACGCTTTTAAGCTCTTCGGGCAAGGTAGCGGCGGAAGCCTTCTCGGAATATCCGACGCAATATATCTCGGGCGGAGGGGCATGTCAAAACCCTGTTGATTGGGTAAACAGCGCTATTGAATGCATACGCTCGGTGCTGAAATTCGCGGCGGCGGAAGAGATTAAATGTATATGTTTTTCCGCGGCAACTCACACCGCGGTGCTTTTAGGCGCGGACGGGAATCCCGTTTGTCCGTCTGTTTACTGGACGGATACCAGAAGCGCACCCGACGCGCGCGAGTTAAACGGTATTTGCGGCGACGAAATACGCCTTAAGACCTTACATTCGCCGTCGCCCGTGTGGACGATTGCGCAATTGAGGTTTTTAAACAGAGTAAGTCCTAAAATTATGCGTAACGTCAAACGGGTTACGTTTGCAAAGGATTACGTCCGCGGCTTTTTTACGGGCGACTTCGTAACCGACCGCATAGAGGCGGCGGGAAGCATGTTTTACGACGTTGAAAAAGGCCGCTGGGACGTCAAGCTGTGCGCCCTTGCCGGGATAAGCGAGGACGTTTTGCCCAAGCTTAACGAGCCCGTCGACGTTGCGGGCACCGTTACCGCTTCCGCGGCGGCGGCTTCTGGGCTTAAAAAAGGCACGCTTGTAATTACCGGCTGTACCGATACTGCGGCGGAAGTTTTTGCCGCGGGTTGTCTTAAAAAGGGCGACGCATCCGTAAAGTTTGCGACGGCGGGCAGAATATGCGTTATCAGCGACAAACCCGCAGTCAACGAAAACATAATAAATTATCAGCATCTTAAAAAAGGGCTTTGGTACCCTGGAAGCGCGACCAAATCCTGCGCGGCTTCTTTAAGATGGTTCAGGGACGCGTTCGGCGGCGATTACCGTACGCTGGACGACGCTGCATCTGAGACGGACGCTGGGGCGGACGGACTTCTTTTTCATCCTTATCTGAGCGGAGAACTCACGCCTTACAATCTTCCTTCCATGCGCGGGGCGTTCAACGGCGTGACGGGTATTCACCGTAAAGGTCACTTCGCGCGCGCCGTAATGGAGGGTGCGGCTTTTTCCATGCGTAACTGTCTTGACTCTATAAGGGCTTTGGGGCTCGATACGGGCGACACGGCGGTGTTCCTGGGCGGAGCGGCAAAAAGCGCGCTCTGGCGTCAGATAGCGGCAGACGTACTTAACTTAAAGCTTATTGTGCGGAAAAACTGCGATTCGTCTTTCGGCGGAGCCATGCTTGCGGGGATAGGCGCCGGTTATTTCAAAAATACGGACGAGGCTTTTTCGGTTTGCCGTCCCGAGGAGTTTACGGTTTATCCCGACGAAAAAAACCGCGAAGTTTACGGAAAGGCTTTTGCGCGTTATCTTAAGCTTGCCGATTTTTATAAGGAATTTTACGGTGCGGACAAATGAAAGTCGCGGTTTGCGTCAAATTCCCGTGCGGGGAAATCAATCCTTTCGACGCCTGCGCTCTGGAGGCGGCTTTAAGTTTGCCTGACGCGGATATAACCTTAGTAAGCATGTCGCCGTTAAAAGTTATGACCGCGTTTAAGGAGCTTTCTCGTTACGACAAGGTGTCGCGTGCAATACTGCTTTGCGACCCTCTTTTTGCAGGTTCGGATACGCTTGCAACTTCTTACGTTCTTTCGCTTTTACTGAAAAGAATTTCTCCCGATATGGTGTTTTTCGGCTCCCGTTCCGTGGATTCGGACACGGCGCAGGTGCCTGCCCAGACTGCACAAAGGCTGGGTTACTCGTTTTACCCGTTCGTCATGCGGTTTTCCGGCAGCCGGGTTGTTACAAGGGAAGGGGAGTTCAGTTTAAGCTTGCCTGCTGCGCTTTCTTTCGAAAGAATAAACGTTTTGCGCTTCCCTTCCTTTCGCGCAAAACCCAAAGAGGTGGAAATTTTGTCCGCTTCCGATTTAAACGCCGACATTTCGCGCACGGGACTTAAAGGCTCTCCCACCGAAGTCGTAAACTATGTCAGAACGGAGGGGAAAATAAGAAAATGCAGGTTTATAGATAAGGAAGAATTTTTCCCTCTTGTCGAAAGGTTGAAAAACGTCCGTAAAAAACGCTTTGAAATAAGGGAAAGCGCGGAAAAAACCGATCTTGCGCTGGCAATAGGCGCCGGTGCGGAAGCGTATGCGCAAGCGATTGCAAAAAAAGTAATTTCGTTTCCCTTTCTGTCGGCGGAGGAAACAAAGGTAAAGACAGAAGAATATTCCCCAAAAGCGGTGATTTTCGCCTCCTCGCCCGAAAACAAAACCGTTGCGGCGTTTGCGGCGGCAAAAATGGGGTTGGGGCTGTGCGCCGACTGTACCTCGTTAAGGACGCAAAACGGCGAAATAATCGCCACCCGCCCCGTAAACAGCGGCAGAGACTACGCGGACATAATATGCAAAACGTCGCCTCTTTTAGCAACGGTTTTAAGCTTTGACGATTCAGACGGAATAATCGTTTCGGGGGGCAGAGGCTGCGAAAAAGAAACGGTAATAAAGTTTGCCGACAAGCTTAATGCAAAGATATGTTGCAGCCGCGCCGCCGTGGACGATGGAAAATTTCCTTACGACTGTCAGGTAGGGCTTACGGGTAAGGCTGTGGCGCCCGACGTTTATATAGCTTTGGGTATTTCGGGCGCTGTTCAGCACACTTGCGGTATGGAAAACAGCGGCACGGTGATCGCCGTAAATCCCGATAAAAACGCGAGGATATTCGAATTTGCCGATTACGGAGTCCTGGATAAAGCGGAGAATCTTTTGTAAAAACGGCGTTTTCAGGTATAATCCGTTTATTTGTAAGCCTTAAGATGAATAAGATAAACCGATTATCGAATCGCAAATTAACAAAATTTTTAAAGCTACAAACATTATGAATTTTTTAAGGAGCAGAAAAGATGGCTTTAGTCAATTTGAAAACAATACTCAATTCCGCAAAACAAGGCGGCTATGCCGTACCTGCGTTCAACGTTTACAATCTTGAAACGGTATCGGGAGTCGTTTCGGCCGCTCAAAAAGCCCGTTCTCCCGTGATACTTCAGTGTTATGCGCGGCTTTTCAAGGAGGGTTCGGCTTTCTATCTTGCGCCCAGCATACTAAACGCCGCGGTAAACTCCGACGTGCCGATATGTTTTCATCTCGATCACGGCAACGGCGATACGGAGCTTATGCGCGCGTTGCGCTACGGCTGTACGGGCGTCATGACGGACGGATCGCTTCTGCCGTTTGAGGAAAACGTCGCGTTTACGAAAAGAACGGTTTCCCTCAGTGCTCCTTCAGGTGTTTCCGTCGAAGGGGAGCTGGGACATATCGGCGCCACTTCCGACGCGGAATTTTCTGAGTTCACCGACCCGAGTGAAGCGGAAACGTTTGTGCGCGAAACGGGCGTGGACGCTTTGGCGATACTGGTGGGGACGGCGCACGGCAGGTATAAAAAAGCGCCCAGACTGGATATAGATCGTATATCCGCGATAAACAGAATCACGGACGCGGCGCTTGTGCTTCACGGCGGCAGCGGCGTTCCCGACGAGGAAATAAAGAAGGCCATCAAAGCGGGAATATCCAAGGTCAATTTCGGCACCGACGTATGTTATTCTTTCCTGGACGCGGTTTTTGCGACTTCGCGCGACGTGTATGCGATAGATCTGTTTATGAAAGGCGCGGTTAAAGCCGTAGCCGATTTTGCCCTGAGCAAAATAAGACTATTGGGATCGGAGAACAAAGCATGAAAAAAATAGTCGGAGTGGGCGCATGCGTTTACGATACGCTTTTAGTCGTACCCGAATACCCCGAAGAGGACACTAAAGTCAAAGCCGAAAAAACGGTTACTTCGGGCGGCGGACCTGTGGCGACGGGGCTGACGGCCGCGGCGAAACTAGGCGGAGACTGCGCTTTTCTCGGCGCGCTTGCAACTGACGCCGCGGGAGATTTTCTTTTTTCCGATTTTGCCCGTTACGGAGTAGATACCCGGTTTATTCAAAGGGTACAGGGCGTAAGTTTTACATCCACCGTTCTGCTGGGACTTAACGCAAAAACCCGCACGTGCGTTTTCGACAGGGGAACCGTAAGCAATTTTCCGCTTACCGATCAGATGAAAAAAGCCGTTGCCGAAGCGGATGTGCTGATGGTGGACGGCAATAACCTCGAAAGCGCTGCGGAGGCGGCCGAAATTGCCGTAAAGCACGGCGTAAAAGTGCTTTACGACGCGGGGGGACTTTATGCGGGAGTGGAAAAGCTTTTGCCGTATGCCGACTATCTTATTCCGTCCATGGAATTTGCGCTTAAGATTACAAACGCCGCCTGTGCCCAAAAAGCGGCGGAAATTCTGTTCGAAAGATTCTCTCCGCGCGCGGTGGTTATTACCATGGGTGAAAAGGGAGGAGTCAGTTTCGACGGCAAAAAACTCGAAAGTTATCCCGCGTTCAAAGTAAAAGCAGTCGATACCAATGGCGCGGGCGACGTGTTTCACGGTGCGTTTGCTTTCTTTCTCAGTACGGGATTCGGGTTAAGCGATTGCATAAGATATTCTTCCGCGGTTTCCGCGCTTAAATGTACTTCAACGGGCGCAAGAGCGGGCGCTCCTGATTTACAAACTCTCAAAGAATTTCTGAAAGAAAACGGAGAAGAGGCGGAATCCTTGCGGCGGCTGTTGTAGCAGGTTTTTCCGCCGCGGAAAAATACGTCGATAAACAAATTCTTTCTCGGGGCCGAAGGACTTTTGTCCTTAAGAAAGAAGTGTCGTTTTTTTAGCGTCCGATCAATCCGACGCACAAGACCGGATTTTTGCAAAACGGTTTGATCGGGAGTATGAAGGGGAGTATGAAAAAAACCGCGTGAGGAAGGTTCCCGTTCACGCGGTTTTATTTTTTAAAAGTAGCTGCGCTTTAGTTTTTTGTCCTTTCGGTATTTAAACTGCGTTTTAACAGATAAAAACCTAAGTGCGAAAAAAATAAAATCAATCGCAAAGCAGTTTTTCGTCGCATTCGCCGCCGTAATACAGCGACGGTAAAGGCGCGGGCCTTGAAAAATTGTCGTTTAAAATTTCGCAAATACCTGTTTCGCCGCATTTTTCTGCCGCGGCAAGTACTTTCATTACATGCAGTCCCATATCCGGTGAAATCCGTTGCGGCCTGTTTTTCAGTATTGACCAAGCAAGTTCGGCCGCGCCCAATCCGCGCGAGTCCTCAAGATACGGGTGCGTAAAAGATATGGCGTTTTTTTCGTCTCCGCGCGTTTTTATATAAATTCTGTCGCCGAAGTTGTTGGGGTCGCCCAGGTAAAGAATACCTTCATCGCCGTAAACGTTAAAAATCGTTTCGTTTCCGAAAAGTTCGCTGGTAATAAACAGATTGCCGATGACGCCCTTGTCGAATTCCAGAGTAACCGCCATGGTGTTGGGCGTTTTTACCGCAAAATTTTCTTCAAAACGCGAGTGGTTCGGGTTAAGGTAGGGACGAATCGGATTTCTCGTGAAAGAATTTCCCCAAACGCGCCTTATCGGTCCGAACAGATTGATAAGGTTATAAATGTAATATCCGCCCATATCGTAAGGAATGCCACCGCCGGGGTACATGACCGAAAATTTACGCTTTAAGTCGTCCGCGTCGTTTTTTACAAGATGATAGCCGCGTATCAGAACGGCGTTGAAACCGACGGGATTTCCTATCATTCCGCCGTCGAGTATTTTCCGTGCCGTCTGCCAGCTTCCGCCCAAAAAGGTATCGGGGGCAACGCTTAATCTCAGATTTCTGCTTTTTGCCAGCGCGTAAAGTTCTTCCGCCTCGGAAACCGTCACCGCCATGCATTTTTCGGAGTAAACGTTTTTCCCGTTTTGAAGGGCTGCTTTGGTTATCTCGTAATGCGAAGACGGGTAGGTAAGGTTTATGATAAGTCCGATTTCTTTGTCGGACATTATCTGCTCAACCGAACGCATTCTGATCCCGTATTTTTCCGATTTTTCGCGCGCTTTTTCCTCTACGAGGTCAGCGCAGGAGTCAAGATCGATGACGGAAAACTTTTCCTTCAGATTTTTAAGGTAAATGTCGCTGATCATGCCGCAGCCGATTACCGCAGTCTTAATTTTCTTATATTTCATTCGTCTGCCCCCATGCGCTTCATAAAGTCATAGCTTGCCTTTACGCATTCAAAAACGTCCTCGCCGTAGCTTTCGTCCTGCTCGACGATGTTGTAAAGAGTGTTCGCCTTTTTTGCGGCGGCAATTATTTTCTTCCAATCCAGGTTTCCTCTGCCGACGGGGGCGAAAATCTTTTTGACGTTTTCGATTTTATCGCCCTCCTGCGGCTTTTTAATCGCGTAATCTTTAAAGTGCAGAAAATCTATGCGGTCCGCGTGCGCAAGTATGTAGTCGGCGGGATCGGCTCCTCCCGACTGAATCCAGTGCGTGTCCGGCATAAGCGTAAGGATTTCGGGGTCGGTGTTCTTTTCCAGGATGTCGATCGCTCTTTGCCCGTCGATTTTGTAAAACTCAAACGCGTGCGAGTGATAAAGCAGTTTGATTCCCAGTTTTTTTGTCAATGCGCCCGCCTCGTTGACTACGTCGCAATAGCGTTTCATCGCTTCCGCAGAATCCAGTGCGGAGTAGGGCATCGAGTGAATCCCGATATACCTGAAACCGAAAGCCGCCTTAAGAGCGTCTATGCGGCTTATCTTATTTTTAATCTCTTCCACCTTAAATGCGGAGGAGATAATATGCATGCCTAAACTTTCGGTAAGGCTTTTAAGTTTTGTAAGGTCGGTATCGTCGGGCACCGTGTACTGGATATTTTCGTATCCGATGATTCTCAGCTTTTTCAAAGTTTTTTCAAGTTCTTCGTTTGTTTTGGTGTAATCCCTCATGGTAAACATTTGTAAAGCTATCTTGCTCATCGCAGGTCACCTTCCGTTTAAATTTTGTAAGAATATTATATCATAAGAAAAAATGCGCCTGCCTTTCGGAATTAAGCGCATTTGTTTCAAAAATTACGATTTTTTGTTCCGCCTTTGCGGAGATTTGCCGTATGCTTTGTTGTAAGAGCGGTAAAAAGTGCTTTGCGAATCGAACCCGCATTTTATATAGGCTTCGGTTACGGTTATGCGGTGAGTTGCGTCGTTTTCCAGAATGGACCTGACGTTATATGCCCTTACGGTGTTCAGATAATCCCTTAAGTGCATTCCTAAATATTGATTGAAAAGTTTTGAAAAATAGTTTGCCGAATAACCGAAGTCTGAGGAAAGCGAATTAAGCGTTATGTTTTCGCTGTAATGAACGTCGATATAATCCACAATCTGCCTTATGATGTGAGTTTCCTTTTTTTCATCGCTTTTTACGGGGCTGTAAAATTTTAACAGCAGCCCCAAAAGAAGACAGGCTATTCCGGTGTCCGTCGCCTCATTGCCCGCATATTTAATAAGATTGAGTACGGTGCCGAAAATTTCTTTATTTGCCGTTTTATCGTTCAATAATGTCGGAAAACAGATCCTGCCGCCGCGGAAAAAAGGTTCGGAAATTTTTTTCCCCATTATGAACACATGAGTAACCGCGCCCTTATACGATTTATAGGAATGAAGGTCAAAGCGGTTGACAAAAACGGCGTCTCCGCCGCGCGCGGCAAAAGTATCGCCGTTCACGGTGGTTTCTATTTCTCCTTTTTCAAGATAAACTATTTCCGTGCTTTCGTGAAAATGCGTGGCAAATACGGTATTCTCCTTTTTTTCGGAATTCATATATTGCAGTTTTTCTTCTTCGTCTCTGAACTTTTCGTAAACCAATTCCATTATTTTATGTCCTTAATATTGATTTTTCGCAACGCGGCTACCGTGATTCGCTTTGTCAGATATGTTTTTCCGATTAAAATATTGACTGCCGATGACTAAATGTTTACTTAAAAATGAGGCTTGTGAAGATTATTATACCACATGATTTGTTGTCTGCAATCGATTTTTGATTTTTTCGTAAAAACCGTTTTGTCCGAATTACGCAGAACGTTTAAGAATTTTTATTCGGCGTTAAGCGGAATTCGGGCCGTAAATTTCCGTGTTTTGCCGCGATGAAAAAAAATTCCTTTTTTTGTCTTGAAATTTATACAAATATTTTTTTTAAACCCATATAAAACCGTTGACAAACACCGCAATAATCGGTATAATTTTATCGATATATCCGAGGAGAGTCGTCAGTATTTACCGATGAAAGAGTGTAAAGAGACAATACAGATATCCAAAGCCGCGCTGGCGCGCATGCCGGGGTATCTGATATACCTCAAAAACCGCAGGGCGGAAGGGGTAAACTTTATATCCTCCACGGTTATGGCGGAGGACCTTAAACAGAATCCCGTACAGGTAAGGAAGGATCTTGCGGTGGTTTCTCACTGTCCGGGAAAACCCAAACTGGGGTTTGAAATAGGCGGACTCATATCGGATATAGAGGATTTTCTGGGTTACAACAACACCAGCGAGGCGGTAATCGTGGGCGTGGGGCAGCTGGGAAAAACGCTTTTGTCCTACGGCGGGTTCGAATCTTACGGACTGAGCATAGTCGCGGGGTTCGACGCGCGTCCCGACGTCGCGGGCAAAGAGTGGTGCGGCAAAAAGATATTTTCCGTCGACCGCTTCAGCGAGCTTGTGCGCAGAATGAACATTTTAATCGGCATCATCACCGTACCAAAAGAACAGGCTCAGATCGTGTGCGACATGATGATAGACGCAGGGATAAGGGCGATATGGAATTTTGCGCCCGCGCATCTGGTGATTCCGGAGGGGATAGCGGTAAAAAACGAAGATCTTGCCGCGTCGCTGGCGCTTTTATCCAAGCAGCTTCGGGACCAATTGGGCAAATGACTTTATAAAAAGTCTTGTCATATAAAAACAGTATAAAATTTTCCAACAGGAGATTTGATTATGCAAACAGAGGAGATTAAGAAGGAAACGGGACTTGTGGACAACGTCGAGGCGTTGACCCGTAAGATTGCCGAAGTTCGCGCGGCGATCGAGAAGTTTTCGACCTACACGCAGGAGCAGGTCGACAAGATTTTCCTTGCCGCGGCAACCGCTGCCAACAAGGAACGTATTTCGCTTGCGAAAATGGCCGTCGAAGAAACGGGCATGGGCGTGGTCGAGGATAAGGTAATCAAAAACCATTACGCGGCCGAGTACATTTACAACGCCTACCGCAACACCAAAACCTGCGGCGTGATTGAGGAAGACAAGGCTTACGGTATTCAGAAAATAGCCGAGCCTATCGGACTTGTGGCGGCGGTCATACCCACCACCAACCCGACGTCAACCGCAATTTTCAAGACGTTGATTTCGCTTAAGACGCGCAACGGCATCATCATCAGCCCTCATCCGCGCGCAAAGAAATCCACGATAGCCGCCGCTAAAGTGGTGCTGGACGCCGCTGTCAAAGCCGGCGCGCCCGAACACATCATCGGCTGGATAGACATTCCTTCGCTTGAACTTACTACCGAAATCATGAAAAACGCGGATATAATCCTTGCTACCGGCGGCCCGGGCATGGTTAAGTCCGCATATTCTTCTGGTAAACCCGCCCTCGGCGTGGGCGCGGGCAACACTCCCGCAATCATCGACGAAAGCGCGGACGTAGTGCTGGCTGTCAACTCGATTATTCATTCCAAGACGTTCGATAACGGCATGATCTGCGCGTCGGAGCAGTCCGTCATCGTCAACGAAAAGATTTACGCCAAAGTCAAGAAGGAATTCAAGGACCGCGGCTGCTACTTCCTCAACAAAGAGGAGACCGAAAAGGTAAGAAAGACCATGATTGTCAACGGCGCGCTTAACGCCAAAATCGTGGGACAAAAAGCGCACCGCATCGCGGAACTTGCCGGCGTGACCGTGCCCGAAAGCACCAAAGTGCTTATCGGCGAAGTTACATCCGTCAGCCTTGACGAGGAATTCGCGCACGAAAAACTTTCGCCCGTGCTTGCAATGTACAAAGCCAAAGACTTTTCCGAGGCTCTTGACAAGGCGGAGCGTCTTGTCGCGGACGGCGGCTTCGGCCATACTTCTTCGCTTTACATCAACGAAATCACCGAAAAGGCAAAAATCGCGGAGTTTGCCGAGCGCATGAAGACTTGCCGTATCCTTATCAACACGCCTTCTTCTCAGGGCGGTATCGGCGACATCTATAACTTCAAACTTACCCCGTCGCTGACTTTGGGCTGCGGCTCCTGGGGCGGAAACTCGGTGTCCGAAAACGTCGGAGTAAAACATCTTTTAAATATCAAGACCGTTGCGGCAAGGAGAGAAAACATGTTGTGGTTCAGGACCCCTCAGAAGGTTTATTTAAAGAAGGGCTGCCTGCCCGTTGCGCTTGACGAGCTTAAAAACGTCATGGGCAAGAAAAAGGCGTTTATCGTTACGGACAGCTTCCTTTACAAAAACGGCTACACCAAGCCCATCACCGACAAACTCGACGAAATGGGCATTCAGCATACCTGCTTCTACGACGTCGCGCCCGACCCGACGCTTGCTTGCGCAAAAGCCGGCGCCGCGCAGATGCGCTCCTTCGAGCCCGACTGCATCATTGCTTTGGGCGGCGGCTCCGCAATGGACGCAGGCAAGATTATGTGGGTGCTTTACGAGCATCCCGAAGCGGACTTCATGGATATGGCTATGCGCTTCATGGATATCCGTAAACGTGTTTACACTTTCCCCAAAATGGGTGAAAAAGCTTACTTCATCGCAATCCCCACGTCCGCAGGTACCGGCTCCGAGGTTACTCCGTTTGCCGTCATCACCGACGAAAAGACGGGCGTCAAGTATCCTCTTGCGGATTACGAGCTGCTTCCCAACATGGCGATCGTCGACGCCGATTACCATATGACCGCACCCAAGGGCCTTACCGCCGCTTCGGGTATCGACGCAGTCACTCATGCGCTTGAGGCTTATGCGGCAATGCTTGCCACCGATTATACCGACGGTCTTGCACTGCGCGCCCTCAAGATGATTTTCGAGTACTTGCCGCGCGCTTACGACAACGGTCCCAACGATCCCGTTGCCCGCGAAAAAATGGCAAATGCCGCCACTATGGCCGGTATGGCGTTCGCAAACGCGTTCTTAGGCGTATGCCACTCCATGGCGCACAAGCTGGGCGCTTTCCATCACCTGCCGCACGGCGTTGCCAACGCGCTTATGATTGACGAAGTGCTTCGCTTCAACGCAGCGGAAGTCCCCGCAAAGATGGGTACTTTCCCGCAGTATGATCACCCGCACACTCTCGCGCGTTATGCCGAAATTGCCGATTATCTCGGAATCAAGGGCAAGGACGACGAGGAAAAGCTGGAAAACCTTATCAAAGCCATCGACGAGCTTAAGGCGAAAGTGGGTATCAAACCTACCATAAAGGATTACGTACCCGACGAAGCGGACTTTTTGAACCGCCTCGACGCAATGGTGGAGCAGGCTTTCGACGACCAGTGCACGGGCGCAAACCCCCGTTATCCGCTCATGAGCGAAATCAAGCAAATGTACCTCAACGCTTATTACGGTAAGCATGAGAGAGTGTAAGGAGGAAACAAACCATGAAACTCGATAAAATCATCGCAATAAGAAATTCCAAGACGGTTTACCGCGACGGCGATTGCGCAATCAAGGTTTTCGACGATGGGTTCTCCAAAGCCGATATCCTGAACGAGGCGCTTAACCAGGCGCGCGTGGAGGATACGGGACTTTTCGTGCCCAAAGTACGCGAGGTCACCAAAATCGAAGGCAAGTGGGCGATAGTCACCGACTTCATCGAGGGTAAAACTCTTGCCCGCCTCATGGAAGAGGAGCCCGACAACAAGGACGTGTATCTGGAGCGTTTCGTCCGTCTTCAGCTTGAAATGCACGAAAAGAAAGTTCCGCTTCTCAACAAGCTCAAGGACAAAATGAACCGCAAGATTTCCGAAACGGGTCTTGACGCCACCACGAGGTATGAGCTGCATACCCGCCTTGAAGGAATGCCCAAGCACACCAAGCTTTGCCACGGGGACTTCAACCCCAGCAACATCATCGTTGCGTCCGACGGCGATTACATCATCGACTGGTCGCACGCCACTCAGGGCAACGCTTCGGCTGACGCTGCAAGGACTTATCTTTTGTTCTGGCTTGCCGGCGACATAAGCGGCGCGGAAAGCTATCTCGACAAATTCTGCCGTTTGTCCGACACGGCAAAGCAGTACGTGCAGAAATGGATTCCCATTGTTGCGGCTTCCCAGCTTGTCAAAGGTAAACCGCAGGAGCGCGAATTCCTCTTGCACTGGGTAAACGTTGTCGATTACGAGTAAAAATCAATAAAAGGTTTTCCGCGGCAGAGATTCAGGTTTTTGCCGCGGAATTCGCCTTATTTACTAAAAAGGAGAGGAAAAATGGTAAAAGTAGAAATCTGTATAGGCAGTTCCTGCCACGTAAAGGGCGCGGGTCAGGTCCTTGACATCTTCCGCGAACGTATCAAGGAGAAAAATCTCGGGGACAAAGTGGAGCTTGCCGGCAAATTCTGCATCGGAAAGTGCACCGAGGGCGTATGCGTCACCGTAGACGGAGAGCTGTTTTCCGTCGATCCGAAATCGGCAAAGAAATTTTTCGAAAAGGAAGTGGAAAGGAGAGCGGGCGTATGACTTTAAAGGTTTGCGTTGGAAGCTCCTGTCATCTGAAGGGTTCTTACGCCGTGATAGAGGAGCTTAAAAAAGTTATTGCGGAATACGGTCTTGAGAAGCAGGTCAATCTTCAGGCGAGTTTTTGCCTCGGGCATTGCTCCGCAGGAGTGACTGTCAAGGCGGACGACGAATACATTGAAGGACTTTCCGAGCAAAACACGCGCGATATTTTCGTCGAAAAAATTCTGCCGCGCGTCCGTTGATTGCCGATTGCAAAATTCGGGAAATGAGTGAAACCCGCGTTATAAGATTTATCTGGATTATATATTTTTCAGACTGAATCCGGGCTGAAACGGCTCCGTTTTGGACCTTGGATTTATAAGATCTGATGAACTGCGGACTGATATCGGGTTAAAGATAAAGCCGGATATAAGACTGAACCGCAGGATAAATCACGCGGCACCATAGACCGGGGGTAAAGAGTAATGTCAGAATATCTTGATTTCAATAAAGCCGACTGCAAAAACTGTTACAGATGCCTTAGGAACTGTCCCGTCAAAGCCATCAGGGTGGAGTCGGGTCAGGCGCGCGTCATAGAGGACCGTTGTATTCTTTGCGGGCATTGCGTAAACGTCTGTCCGCAAAACGCAAAACGCGTCCACAGCGGCATGGAGGCGGTAAGAAGGCTGGTAGCGTCGGACGCAGACGTAATAGTTTCGCTTGCGCCGTCGTTTGTTTCCAGCTTTTCGGTTTCCGACTTCGGCGTTATGCGCGCCGCGCTTAAAAAACTGGGATTTACCGAAGCGGAGGAGACGGCAATCGGCGCAAACTGCGTCACCGCCGAATACGACGCGCTTTTGAAAAGCGGAAAATATAAAAACCTTATTTCCACCGCTTGTCCTTCGATCGTCCGCATGGTAAGAGAGTATTATCCCGAGGCGATAGAGTTTCTTGCGCCCGTGGATTCGCCCATGGTGGCGCACGCAAAACTGATAAAGAAACGCGCGCCGCACGCCAAAGTGGTGTTTATAGGGCCGTGTATCGCAAAAAAACGCGAGGCGGACGAAAGCGGAGTAGTGGACGGCGTTTTAACTTTTGAGGAGCTTAAAACGCTTCTGTCGGAAAAGGAAATCGACCTTGCGTCCGTTGCGCCCGATCATATTTCTGAGGAGGACGACGCCGCAAACAAGGCAAAGTTCTATCCCATCAACCGCGGAATAATCAAGTCTTTCGATTCCTTTACGGACGGATACGAATATTTAAGCGTGGACGGCGTAAAACGCTGTAGGGAAGTGCTGGAGGACATAGGTTCGCTGAACGGCTTTTTCCTGGAGCTTAACGCCTGTGAGTTCGCTTGCGTAAACGGACCTTGTTCGACTTTGGAGGAAAACGACGCTATACGTTCCACCGCGGCGATAAGGCATTATGCCGGAAACGCGCTTTCGGGCAAAAAAAACGTGCACGTTAATTACGACGGCGTGGATATTTCGGCGGTCTATGCGCCCATCAAAGAGGGCGGAAGGCCTGTTTCGGAATACGAAATCGAAAAGATTTTAAGAATGACCAACAAATTCAAGCCGGAAGACGAGCTTAATTGCGGCGCATGCGGATATTCCACCTGCCGCGAAAAAGCGTGGGCGGTCGCAAACGGATACGCGGACGTGGAAATGTGTCTGCCTTATATGCGCGAGCGTGCCGAAACCATGAGTTACGAAATAATTCACAACAGTCCCAACGGCATTGTGCTGCTTGACGGCGATTACAGGATTCTGGACATAAATGCCAAAGCGCGCGAGCTGTACGGGATAGACGCTCAGGTTTCACTGAAGGGCGAAAACGCCTTCGACTGGTTTAATCCCACTGAATTTATTGTGGCGGCGCAAAGCGGCAATCCTCTTCACACTACCAAAATGCAGATTGACAAGACCGGGAAATACGTCGAGCTTACCGTCACCGCGCTTAAAGAACACAACGTGTTTTTCGGAATCATGAAAGACATTTCTTCCGAGGTGGAAAACAGCCACCAGCTGCGCGACCTTACGGAAAAAACGCTGGAAACCACCGACGAGGTTATTAAAAAGCAAATGCGCGTCGCTCAGGAAATAGCGTCGCTTCTCGGCGAAACCACCGCCGAAACAAAGGTGGCTTTGCTTAAGCTTAAAAAGACGCTTGCCGAAAACGGCGGAATCAACGAAAACGGAGACAAAAAGTAATGGCGCTTGTTCTCGAAAGCGGATATACCTCGCTGAACAAAAAAGGCGAGGAGCTGTGCGGCGATAAAGTCGAATCGGTTACTTCTTCCGACGGTTATACCACGCTGGTGCTTGCGGACGGAATGGGAAGCGGCGTTAAGGCCAACATTTTGTCCACGCTTACTTCAAAAATATTGTGCACCATGGTTTCCAACGACATCGATATTTACGATTGCATCGAAACCATAATTCAGTCCTTGCCCGTGTGCAAGGAAAGGGGCCTTGCTTATTCCACGTTTTCGGTTATACACATAAACGCTTCGGGCAATGGCTATCTGTTCGAGTTCGATAACCCCGAGGCGATTTACATGCACGAGGGAAAGTGCGGCGATCTTCCGCGCGAAAAGCTGGAGATCCTGGGTAAAACCGTCTATAAAACGGACTTAAGTCTTGAAAAAGACGACGTTCTGCTGGTCATGAGCGACGGCACAATTCACGCCGGTATAGGAATGTTGCTCAACTTCGGCTGGCAGCGCGACGAGATTAAGCAGTTTCTCGATAAAAACGTTAAAAAGGGCATGAGCGCGCGTTGCATCGCGTGGCTGCTTGCTTCCGCCTGCAACGATTTTTACATTGGCGAGCCCGGTGACGATACCACCGTCGCCGCCGTAAGAGTCAGGGAGGAGCTTAAAATTAACCTCATGGTGGGGCCGCCGCTCGACAAAAGCAAGGACGACTTTTACGTCGCGCGTTTTCTGGAGAATTGCGACAAAAAAATCGTCTGCGGGGGCACCAGTTCCCAGATAGTGGCGCGATATCTCGGAAAGGAAGTGACCACTTCGCTGGATTTCATCGACAAGGAGATCCCGCCCATAGGTTATATCGACGGCATCGACCTTACCACCGAAGGGGTTATAACGCTGCGCAGATTATGCGAGTTAAGTTACAAATATCTGTCCACTTCCGACCTGTCGCCCAAGGAGTTCACAAAGGCTAAGGACGGGGCAGGCATGCTGGCGCAGCTGCTTTTCGAGGAGGCGACTTCCGTCACGTTCTTCGTGGGTCAAAGCGTAAACGTCGCTCATCAGGGCCTGCCGATAGACACCACCATGAAACTTAAACTGGTGGAAACTCTGTCCAAAAATCTTTCGCTTATGGGCAAAAAAGTTACCGTTAATTACGATTGAGGAAATATATGGAAAAAGTATTCGACACAAAAGTTCAGGAACTTAAATACGAGGTTCTTAAAGAAATAATCAAATGCGCTTACTCGGAGGACATGTCGGGAATTTATACCGATATTCCCAAAAAAATCGTTCCCGGGCCCAAGGCCAGTATGCGCTGCTGCATCTACAAGGAGCGCGCTATTTTACAGGAACGCATCAAGCTTGCGCTTGGCGGGGATAAAAGCAATCCCAACGTAGTCGAGGTGATTGACATAGCCTGCGACGAGTGTCCCATCGACGGAATTTTCGTCACGCCCGCCTGCAGAGGCTGCATCGTTCACCGCTGCCAGAACGTCTGCCCGAGAAACGCCATAACCATTGTGGACAAACACGCGGTTGTCGATAAGGATAAGTGCATTGAGTGCGGCAAGTGCACAAAGGCTTGTCCTTACGGCGCCATAATTCAGCAGCACCGTCCGTGCGTGGCAAGCTGTAAGGTGGGCGCCATTTCCATGGACGAAAACAAGAAGGCGCTTATCGACAACAATAAGTGCATTGCCTGCGGCGCGTGCGTTTACCAGTGCCCGTTCGGCGCGATTTCGGATAAGTCGCTTGTGCTTGAAACCATTGATATTCTTAAAAAATCGGACAACAACAAGAATTATAAGGTGTATGCCGTTATCGCCCCCGCAATAGTCAGTCAGTTCAAGTACGCCCGCATCGAGCAGGTCGTCACGGGCATCAAAAAGCTGGGCTTCCATCAGGTGGTGGAGGCGGCTCTCGGCGCTGACATTACCCTGTGGCACGAGGCAAACGAATTCAAAGAAAGCGGTATGCTGACTACTTCCTGCTGTCCTTCTTTCGTCATGTTCATAGAAAAGAATTTCCCCACGCTTGCCAAGTACATTTCCCACAGTCCCTCGCCCATGGTGGAGGCGGCAAAACTCATAAAAGCAAGCGACCCCACCGCGAAAATCGTGTTTATCGGACCCTGCACTTCCAAAAAACTGGAGTACCGACTGGAAAAAACCGGCGGAGCCATCGACAACGTTCTGTCTTTCGAGGAACTTCAGGCATTCTTCGACGCGCGTGAAGTGGATATAACTTCGCTTGAGGACACTCCGCTTGACAATGCGTCGTTCTATGGCAGAATCTTCGCAAAATGCGGCGGAATCGCGCAGGGCATCAAGGACGTGGGCGCCGATATGGGCATTACCGACATCCGTCCCGTTTACATGAACGGAATCGAGGAATGCAAGGCGGAGCTTACCAAACTAAAGTTTAACAAGTCCGTTTACAATTTCTTCGAGGGTATGGCTTGCGACGGCGGCTGCATTAACGGCGCGCTTTGCCTTAACCACGGGCCCAAAAACATACAGGACGTGGATAGGTACGGCGCAGAAGCCAAGGAAAAGACCATCGAAAATTCGGTTAAATTGTATAAACTTTACGAAGGCGACGAAGCGGAGAAGTAATTTTTTTTCCTCCGGGAATTGTCTTCCCGAACGAAAGCCTTTTTTCGCCGAAGCGCTTAAGCGTAAGCCGATTTAAGTATAAATATGACCTTTAAGAAACCGTCGTTGGAATG
>CALVUQ010000008.1 GCA_944363615.1 uncultured Clostridia bacterium
CGTATAACCCTTTTCTGTTCTTCGGGCTTTTGCTCTTCGGGTTTCTGATCTTCCGATTCCCGTTCTTCGGGTTTTTGTTCGCAGTCGGAAACGGAAGAAATCTTGTTCTGTTCTTCGCCGTTTCCGCCCGAATCTTTATCAAAGTGTTTATTGTTTTCTTCCATAAAATCCTCATTTGCAGTCGTTCAGCCGACGCATACAAAGCGAAAAAACAACGGGAATTTACTGCCGTTGAATTTTTGCCGCGGAAATAAAATATACTTTTATCGCAATAAAAGCATCTTTACTCCCCTTAATTCTGACAAATACGTTACTGCAGGATAAAATCCGTACGACAAGTATGATAACTCTAACCCGAAAAATAGTCAAGCGGATTTTTAATTTATTTCTTGCAGCAATATTTTTCCCCTTTTGCCCCGATCAAATTCGCATAAGACAGGTCCATGGTAAAACTTAATCCGTGTTTACGGAATCTGAACGCAATCGGATTAAAAGATACGAGTTTACGGCGCGTTTTGTTTTTGCCGCTGACGCAAACAACGAAAATCAGTTTTAAAAGCGCGGATACAGTTTAAGCCGCGGATTTAAAATCAGATTAAATTGAAAACCGGCGTAAAACAAGAATAATCGCAAACGCAGCTGAAGTCTGATTGCGGGAAAGCATCGCAAACGAGGCTGAAGTCTGATTGCGGGAAAGTATTGAAGCGACGGCTTCCGACAATCCGCTTTTCCGTAAAAAAGTCCGTAAATTGCAAGATGGCCGATTTTTACAATCGACCATCTTGCTATATAATAAGGGGGAAAATGATGAGCTGTTTAAGCGTAACCGGAAATATCTTTCCGAATTACGAGCATATTATATACCTTCAGATTGTAGCTGTCAAGTGTTTTTTCAAAAAAAATCAAAAAAATTTTTAAATTTTTGAAAAAAGGCTTTTTTATACAAATTTTGCCAATTACGTCGGCTTTTTAAAACAATAAAATTAAAAACCCATGAAAAAACGCGTAATTTTTAAAGGTGTCAGGACAAGATTTCTATTATGTCCTTGATTCCGTTTTCCTTACCAACCACCAGCGAGGAAAGCGCGCTTTTCCTCTCCTGCAGTTTCATGATTTTTTCCTCCACGCTGTCTTTTACGATAAGCTTGTACACCTGCACGCTTTTTTGCTGTCCCATCCTGTAAGCCCTGTCGGTGGCCTGGTTCATGACCGATTCGTTCCACCACGGATCATAGTGAATGACAACGTCCGCGCCCGTAAGGTTAATGCCCGTGCCGCCCGCTTTCAAGGAAATAAGGAAAACTTTGGTGTCGTTTTCGTTGAATTTGTTAACCAGTTTAAGGCGTTCGGTTTTGGGGGTGTCGCCCTTAAGCACGTAAAAAGAAATGCCCTTTTCCATAAGACGGCGGCGAATGATGTCCAGCATGGACGTAAATTGCGAGAAAAGCAGAATTTTGTGGCCGCCCTCCGTCGCCGTTTCGATAAGCTCCATGCACGCTTCCAGTTTTGCGGAATTTCCCTTGTAATCGGGATAGACAAGCGAGGGGTCACAGCAAATCTGTCTTAATTTGGTAAGCATGCTCAGCACCACCACGCGGCTCATGTCGGGGGTAACGCGCATGCTGTCGCGGATAAGCGCCAGATTTGCGGAGTAAACGTCCTTCTGCTCTCCCTCCAAAGGCGAGTCGATTACGCTTTCCGTTTTTTCGGGCAACTCCTTAAGCACGTCGGCTTTAAGACGGCGCAGGATAAAAGGTCTGACTATTCTTTTAAGGCGCTCGGTCGCGGCCTTGTCGCCGTGAACTATATCCGCCTCATACTTATCCTTGAAGGAGTTGTAGTTGTTGAGATACATGGGCATGATGAAATCGAAAATGGACCACAGCTCCCCAAGGTTGTTTTCGATGGGCGTGCCCGTCAGCGCGAAACGGTGTTTAGCGCGTATTTTCTTGACGGCGACGGCGTTTTTGGTTTCGGGATTTTTTATGAACTGAGCCTCGTCCGCTACGGCGTAATCGAATTCGATATCCTTATACAATTCCCAGTCTCTGCGGATAAGGTCGTAAGAGGTGATAACCACGTCCGCGTCCGCGATGTTGCGTATGATGTCCCTTCGTTCCTCCTGAGTGCCCATGACTGTAACCGACTTAAGCGAAGGCGCAAATTTCTGAATTTCGCCCGCCCAGTTAAGCATAAGCGTGGTAGGGCAAATGATTATGGCGGTGGACTTTTCTTCAAGCAGAAGCGCAATCATCTGCAGCGACTTACCAAGGCCCATGTCGTCCGCCAGAATTCCGCCGAAGTTATTGTCCTTAAGCATTTTCAGCCAGCGGTAGCCCGTTTTCTGGTAGTTGCGCATCGTAAGCCTCAGCGACTCGGGAACTTCGATGTCGGCGTTTTCCACGCTTTCCAACGACTTTATAAGCGACTTGAAAGCGCTGTCGCGGCTGAGGGAAAAGAAGCCTTGTTTCAGCTCGTCCCCCACGAAAGGCGCGTAAAATTTGGGCATGACGAAGCCGCCGTCCGTCATTTTGGCGACTTCCAGAATTTCGCCCAACGCCTCGATGGAGTTGTCTTCAAGGTTTACGAAGCCGCCGCCCAGCCTTATATACTTTTTCTTTTCGCGATAAGCGTTAAGTATAGCGGTAAGTTCTTCTTTGGTGTAGCCGTCGGCGGAAAGCTCCAGATTGAGAAGATCGCCGCTGAGTCTGACGCCGACGTGAATGCGCGGCGACTGACGCAACCGCAGTTTCTTCATGTTTTCGGAAACGAATACTTCGGCATAACCGAATAATTCCTTAATGCCCTCGGACAAGAACAGAAAAATCTCTTCCTCGTCGTCGATGTAAAGGTCGGGATAATGCCTGAAATACCTTGCCAGCACTCCCCTAAGCGCGTTTTCGGTATCCCAGTCCCGCACGAAATCGCCGCGTATGACGTCCGAAAACAGGTCCACGCTGTGATCGTCGTAGCTTGCTTTGACATCCGCCACCAAGGTGCCGTCCTTTTCGCTGATGTAAATCTTGCAGACAAAGGGCGCCGCCTCGTAAACGGACAAGTCCGTCCCGTCGCTTTCGATATCCATGAAATCGCTTATCTGGGTAACAACGCTGTTATAAAACTGACTCATGTCGCTTTCGGCCACAAACAGCTTTTTCTTTAATGCCATCGTGTCTAAAAACGCGCGTGTAACGGAAGCAAATTCGTCGCTTACCCTGTAAATACGGTTTTCGAACAGAATGTATTCGTAATCCTTGCCCTTTATGAAGCGGAAATTAACCTCGTTCAGGGAAATGTCAAACCCCTCGTCCGCCTTTTTTATGGTCATTTTAAGCGGAACGGGCGAAGAAAACGGCGCGACAAGCACAAGGTCGCTTTTTCCGAGGTTTATAAGCGTTCCCTCGTAAAGCGCGAAAAATTCGTCCACGTCGCTGTATAAAAGCCTTATTTCGTCCTTATATTTATGAAGCGACGGATTTATCTCCGCTTTTTCGCGGTAACATTTAACCAGAAAATTTATCAGCTTGACGCTGGCGTCGGTAAAATTTTCAGGCGTGTGATAAAGTTCCAGATCTACGCCGTAACGCCTGTAGCCGCACGCCTGCACGCATGAAACGAAGTCAGATACGTCTTTAAGATTGTACTGTTTTTTGTTGCCTATGGTAAAACGCAGCGATACCTTGTCGCCCGAAAGCTCCAGATGCGGGACAAGCTCGGTTTTAACGGCGTCGGCGGTTATAAAACGGCGGTGCTTTTTCTTGTTGTACTCCGAAATAAGAGAAAGCGCGCCCGCGTCCGTTTTTTTCCTGAAAGCCGACTCGCGGGTCTGAGGATTGCGTTCCTCGTACGAAAGCGCGGCGGCAACGATGTGTTTGCACGGTCCGCTTTCCAGATTGAATTTATCGCAGTTGCAGCTGTAATCGTAAAGCCCGCCCTGCTCGTCAAACGTTATTTTGCACTGGTATAGCCTGTCGCCTTCCACGGTGGCGTAAATATCGAACTTTCCGTTGTCGGACGCCGAAGAAAGGCTTTTTACCTTGTTGTCGTAAAACTTTTTCTTGCCCAAGGCAAACTCCTCGCCCTGAGCCTCGTTATATAAAGTGTCGAAATCGAAAAACATATACCTTCTCCGTCGCGGGGGGAATAACTCCGTCCCATGCGCCCGCATATCTTTACGCTTTTTCCGTCCGATAAGACGATTATAAAAAGCAATACGCAGAAAACGGGCATGATTTTTCAAGCGTATTTATGTATTATACCACGTTTACGTTAATTTTTCAAGGGGAAAAGCCCTGTTTTTTCACCTGAATTGCATTATAACGACGGAAAAAGAGTTGACGAAAGCGAAAAAAATTCATATACTGAAAGGGAAATACATAAAAGGAGGACGGAAGCAACAAATGGACGCCGGAAGCAGTAGAAGCGCGGATCCCCCCGGGACGGACTTAAACGGGCCGTTTGTTTTTTTCGCGCCCCGTAAAACGTTCTGACACTTATATCCCGCTTGACTTTCTGACAGGCCGAATGCGCTAAACGCAGGTTGCGGAAAGAAAAACATGTTTGAAGAATTACGCAGGCTTTTAAGCGAAAAGGATTTCGACGCGCTGGCGAAAAGCCTTAAAGACGCCGATTCCCATACGCTTGCCGCATTTTTCGCGGAATTAAGCAAAGAAGAATTCGATGAGGTATGTCGCGGACTCCGTGCGGAGGACACCGCGGATTTTTTGGTGCGCCTTGACGACAGCGAGCTTAAGGAGCGTATTATTTCCGCCCTTAAAGACCGTGAACTTAAAGAAGTCATGGACGAAATTTCCGTGGACGACACCCTGGAAATCATCGAGGAAATGCCGGCGGACGTCATAAGACGAATCGCCGAGGAAGACGAAATCCTGAAACTGCTGGAAGAGCGAAATTTCGTCGTACTTAAACCGTTACTGAAAGAATACAACCCCACCGACCTTGCCGCCATTTTGGACGAAGTACCCAAAGAAGACGTCGTGCTTACTTTCCGCCTTCTTCCCAAGGAGCTTGCCGCCGAAACCTTCGTGGAAATGAGCAGCGACTCCAAGCAGGCGCTTATACGATCGCTTAACGATATTGAGCTTAAAGCCGTAATGGACGAACTTTTTCTGGACGATACGGTGGACCTTATCGAGGAAATGCCGGCCAACGTCGTTAAGCGCATCATAGCCCAATCCGACAGCGAAACCCGCGCATATATTAACGAAATTCTGAAGTACCCGAAAGACAGCGCGGGCAGCATTATGACCATCGAGTTTGTTTCGCTTAACAGCTCGATGACGGTGGCCGCGGCTTTCGACAGAATAAGAAAAACGGGCGTCGACAAGGAAACCATTTACACGATGTACGTCACCGACGACAAGAAAAAACTTATCGGTACGGTTTCCGCCAAGGATTTGCTGCTTGCCCCCCGCGACGCGCTTATCGGCGACATCATGAACGAGAACGTCATTTACGTCGACACCATGACGGATAAAGAAGAAGTTTCCAACATGATCGCTAAATACGGCTTTCTCGCCATGCCCGTGGTGGACGGCGAACAGCGTCTTGTGGGTATAGTTACCGTCGACGACGCCATGCAGATAATGCAGGACGAAAGCACCGAAGACATCGCCAAAATGAGCGCCGTCACCCCCTCCGACAAACCCTATCTTAAAACAGGCGTGTTCAGAATATGGCTCAACCGAGTACCCTGGTTGCTGATTCTGATGATTTCCGCAACCTTTACGGGCATCATCATTTCCTCCAACGAGGAAACGCTTAACATGCCCGTTTACGGCATCATTCTCACCGCGTGCATACCCATGCTTATGGATACGGGCGGCAACGCAGGCTCTCAGGCGTCGGTGACCATTATCCGAGGTATAGCTTTGGGCGAACTGCGCTTCAGAGATATCGGCAAAGTCATCTGGAAGGAAGCGCGCGTTTCGATTCTTCTGGGCCTCACGCTGGCGGCGGCTTGCTTTGTCAAGCTTATGGCAATTGACATGCTTTGGAAAGTGGACAACGGATTTTTAGTCGCTTTCGTCATCTGCCTTTCAATGTTCCTGACCATAGTGCTTGCCAAACTTATCGGCTGCGTACTTCCGCTTGTGGCAAAAAAATGCCGTCTTGACCCCGCTGTCGTGGCTAGCCCCTTCATCACCACCATCGTCGACGCGCTGTCCCTTACCATCTATTGCTTTATCGCCGTGCACATGTTAGGCATGTTGTGAAAATAAGTTATATGCTTTAAGGCAACCGATTAAGCCTTGCAAACTTCCCCAACAAATCAAGAGGAAAATAAATCTGATTTATGCAACTTTTTCCTCCGCCTTAAATGCGCCTCCTCTTACTGCATGCCACTTTATCGCCATACACATGTTAAACGTGTATAACGAAAGTGTCTATGCGTTAAGGCAAAAGTAAAACCTTGTAATCTCAATTCATACCAAGAAGAAAATAAATTAAATAATTTATGCACTCTTCCCCGCCACATTGTGCGCGCCGTCGCTTGCCGCCTGCCACTTAATTGCCGTGCACTTGTTAGGCTTGTTGTGACGACAAGTTTTAAGCATTAAGGCAATGATTAAGCCTTGCAAACTTCTCTCCCAAGAGAAAAATAAATCTGATTTATGCACCCTTTCCCCGCCGCCTTAAGCGTGCCGCAGTTTGTCGCCTGTTGTTTTCCTACGCATATTTATAAAGGAAAATATGGGATGTACTCCCTAAGATTTAATTGTTTTCTCTCCGATTTATTGACTATTGAATCAGTATAATATCGGTGCCGCCGTAAAAAGCGTAAAAACGACTTATTAACGACAAGCACCCCCACGCATTGCCGGTAATTAAGATTGTTTGCGATTAAATAAGATTTATCGGCACAACAGCTTTAAATCTATGTAAACGTTTAATCCTTAATCGGGACTGCGAAAAATCCGATTCCATTTAAAAAGTCACTGTATGAAAAAACCTTCCCGAAAATAAATCGGGAAGATTTTTTATTGTTTATTTTTTATTTACAGGTGCAATAAGCAACAGAACGGCAACCGCAAGATAAAATCCGTAAATCAAATAAGAAATCGCGTTACTCCACGGAAAACTCATTTCGGGATGAAACAGCGCAAAGAAAATAAACGCCGCACCTAAAATCAACATGGAGATTCCCATGACTTTAAATACGATTTTGACGGAATTTTTCTTTTTTTTCGGTTTACTGTCTGTCATAACGTTGTTTGCGGATTTTGCCGTCCTTTTTATGAATGGTTATGGATCCGTCCTGATTTTCCGCTTTTTCCTTTGCAAAAGCAATAGCCTCCGCCTGTGTATCGAAAAGTTTCAGCGCTTTAGAGCCTTTTGCAAACTTGACCTGCCATTTGCCGTCTTCGCGGAAAGAAACGTGATAATTTCTGTGACGCTCTTTGTTTTCGGACTCATCCTGAGGTTCTACGGCGTCATCGGACGAAACGGACGAAGACGCATCCTCGGATTTGACTTCGGCTTCGGGCGCGGTTTTTGTAACATCGGTTCCGACATTTTCGGTTTCCGTAACGTTATCGGTTTTTACTTCTTCCTTTACGGGGAAAGAGCGTTCTTCAACGGATCCGAACTTTTGATTCCCGTTCTTTTTAGCCTCTTTGGCGGCGCGCCGTTCCTGCTTAGCACGCATTTTTTCGGCTTTCCTCGCCTCTTTTGCGCGAAGTTTAGCCATTTTTTTGCCCTCTTTGATTCTTCTTTTCTCTTCTTTCGTCATAATCACACGCCTCCGATAAGCAATTTTACGCTAAACAAAGCCGTAAATTGCAATCTTTTATAATATTATATCACAGAAATTTATTTTTTGACAATATTTTTAGTAAATTTCGTTAAAATCGGGGGTATAATCCTCGGTTTCGCAGCCTTTAGATTGAATAAATCCCTTAAGACCGCATCTGACAGCCTCGTTAACGACGGAGTCGTACTCGAAAGACGTGACGCGCCTGTCAAGCTGCGTATAATCAGACATATTAAAAGCGGGAGTGTATTGCCGCATTATGCTGACCGCCGCGTCGCCGAATTTTTCGCCGATAAGCTTGATCACGTTGATGCTGTCCCGTCTTGAGCCGGGAAGCACAAGATGCCTTATGATTACGCCGCGTTTTATGATGCCGTTTTCGACAACGGGCTTTCCGCACTGACGCAGCATTTCGGCTATCGCTTGTTCCGCAATAATGCGATAATCGGGCGCCGAAGAATACATTTTTGCAAGTTTTTCGTCATAATATTTGAAATCCGGAAGATAAACGTCCACCAATCCGTCCAGCATTTTCAATGTGCTTGCATATTCGTACCCGCCGCTGTTGTAAACTACGGGAACGTTTATCCTGGGCTTAAGCTTTTCAAGCGCAGGCACCAGCAAAGACACATAATGACCCGCCGTAATAAGGTCAATATTATGTACGCCTTTATCGCATAAGGACAAAACCGCGTCAATAAACTCCTGTTCGGTAAAAAATTTACCCAAGCCGCCCTTGCTTATAGGCGCATTCTGGCAATAGACGCAGCCGAGATTGCAACCCGAAAAAAATACGGCTCCGCTTCCGCGCGTGCCGCTTATGACGGGCTCTTCGGCGCGGTGAATCATTATCTTGGCAATTTTCAGCATGTTTCCGCCGCCGCAGAATCCGTTTTCCTTTTCCCGGTCGGCGCCGCATCTTCGCGGACACAAATAACATTTTTGCATAATACGATTATAAACTCTTTTTATCCGCCGTGTCAAATGTCATGTGGTTTTTACCTTATAATATCTGCAATTAAAGGAAATAAGCTCTTCTCTACTAACTCATTAGCTTAAAAATCAGATAAGCAATTTAATAAAATCTTAAATATAATAAAAGCACGCTTATCCGACACAATTCCCTTTATGACAAATTAAAAACATAATTTGCGGGGAAAAATAAAGCCCGCTCTTATAAAGATTAAAAATTATTTCATAATAAAGGTTAACTGAATTTTTTGATATATAAAACGTCAAAAATACAAATGCATCAGCTTTAATTACTGACACTGTTTCCTTAGGACAAACATGATATCTTAGGCGTAATCATAAACAGACGCAAAATTTCCGTCTTACGAAAGGCTTCCCCCCCCTTACGGCGCAACAATTATGCTTTTATACAACAATAAGAAAAAACTACTAAAAAAAACTACTAAAAAAATTCTCCCCGAAAACACAATGCTTTCGGGGAGAAAAAAACGATTCAGTCTGATAACGTGAAGTAAATGAACAGCAAAGTCTTATCAGGCTGCAACAAAGGTAAACGAAGGAATTTCGGTTTCGGTGCCGGTAATGGTTACGTTTTCCACCGTTCCGAGAAGCTGATCGTTTCTGTTGAGAAGTCTGAGCGTCCAGGTTCCGACGGGGACTTCCACCGTAATCTTGCTGCTTGACTTAACAAAGGAAATTTCCACTTCTCTGTTGTTGCCGACTGCGACAATTTTGTTGACGCTGTTGATGTAAGAAGCATGGATTCCCGTGATTTCGGCAGTATAAGTAATATCGGTAAATTCAACTGCGATATCCAAGGTAGACAATTTGTTGATCGTTACGGACACTTTTTTATCGCTGTCTGCGGTAAACTGAATGCTTTCACCGTTAACGGTTATGCTCTTGACCTGCATACCCGCGTCGGGAGTAATATTAAGCGTCAAGTCTTTGCCGACTATATACTTATGAGTGTCGCCGTCTTTGACGTAGCCGTCGCCGGCAAATTCCACGGTGCCGCCTGCGCTGAACTCGGTATTGATCTTAAGCGACTCGCGCAGTCTTATCGCGTCGGAATCGGTAAGGTATTCAGCACCGAAAACCATGGAATTGTTTCTGTTGGTAGCAACGGCAAGGTTCATGTGAAGAGCATATCCTGCGCCGTTGATTGCACCCGTTCTTAACAAGATTGCAAGCGAATCCTTAAGGACCTCGTTTCTGGCCTCGCTGGCAGCATTAAGTATTTTGTGCTGGCTGTTGCCCACGCTTACGGGAATGACTCCGTCACGGGGATTGATTATAAGATACAGCTGCATATCCTTGGCAGCGGCGTTGGGGCTTTCTTCTCTTCCGACGTAAACGTAAAGCGTGTCGCCGTGTCTTACGACCGTCATGACGATATCGACGTAACCCGAACCCGCATCGTCTTTATAGAAGTTCCAGCCCGTACCGGAAGTTTCAACCATGTTGACTTGGTTCCAGCCGCCGATCAAAACTCTGAATCCCGCGTTAAACAACATGATGTTAAGCTGACGAGAGCCGTCGACGATACAGATACCCTGAACGTTGTCGTTAGCATAGTATTCGCTGTTGACGTTGGATCCGTTTATACGCGTCTTCGCGGTCACGGCGTATTCGGTAGCGGCGGAGTCGGTATAATAAAGGGTAACGTTGCCCGGGGTGTCGGGGAACTTGAAGGTATCTTCGTTAGTGATGCAACCTGTGTAAGAGGAGTAGGTAACGCTGTTGACAACAGTCGAGCCGCCAAGCGCCTTAAACGGAATGACGAAATTAGTTACAGCGCCGCTTGCATCGAGAGTAACTTTCTCGTAGACGACGTAGTAATTTTCTTTTTCCGCGCTTAACTCATACTCGCCCTCAGGCACAGTCATGGTATAGTTGCCTTCTTCGTCATAGATAATCTGGTATTCGCCGACGCGGTCATCGTAATAAGCCCTGAAGATAGCGCCGTCCACAGGTTTACCGTTGCTTGTTTCGACCTTTCCGGTAACAGTAATGAACTGGGAATTATCGACTTCGGTCACTTCGAAATACATATAACGGTTGTTAATTGCGGATACGGCAATTTCTTTGTTGTTTTCGGTAATCAGATATTTTTTGAATACGTTTTTATCGGCGCCGTAAGCCTTAAGTTCATAAGCCTTGCCGTTTAATTCTTCTATTCCTACGGTAAAGTAATCGCCTTGCTCTACCATTCCCTGGTCATTAAGACCCTTGAATTCTAAACCGTAAGGATTGGAAGAGTCGACCAGTACGGGCTGCGAATAAAGAGTGGAATACATTTCTTCAAGCGCTTCATCGCCCGTGACGCACCTGTAATCCGAAAACTCAATTGTAATCGGATAAGAAGTAGTAACAGCAATACCGAATGCAGTGGGTTTGTTTACGGACACGGCCTTGCCGTCAATGGTTGCTGCTGTAGTAAAAGTATAATTTTCGTAAACGTAAACGAGTACGTCGTCTATAAAGATATAGAATACTGTACCGTTGCGAATTATTTTGAAAGTTACCGACTGACCTATTTCGTTAGCGGTGTTATACTTTACAAGACCGTCAACGTCAAAGTTATCACCGTTCCATCCGCCTGTAGGCAAAACACGAATACCTTTTCTGAGCAGGCCTATAAACATCCTGGTCCCGCCGTCGGTTATGATAAATCCTGCAGAAGGATCTTTTTCGTAATCGGGATAAAGCTGATCGTCGGTAATATTGCTGACGGTTGCTTCCATAACTGCAACGGAATCCGCTTTACCGGTAAAGTAAATCGGAGACATGTTGGGCACCTTGGCGTCAAATATCGCAAGCGACTTTTCCTCCTGTGTAAGATCCCAAATCGCAGTGCTTGAGGAAACGTTTACGCTTAATCTGACGTCGTTGTCATACTGATCGAATAAGAAGTCTTTGTTTACCGAACCGCCTAAAACATTGGGGTCCGCAACAATATCGAGTCCCTCGTAAGTTTCTTCAGTAGCGGGATCGTCCGCAATGTCGGCGTTTATTACGTCGGTGGTGTATGTGAGCTTTCTGTAGCCGGAACCCGTTATCTCCATTACGTAGGAGTAGCCTTTGATAAGTCCCAGCGTGAATTGTCCCCTTGAGCTGGCTATGTTGGAAACCGAGTACAAGGGTACGGTTTTGCCCGAAGCGTCCAAAGCGGTAATCATAATCGAAGCGGAGTCCACGACGGCGTCTACGCGATCTGAACCGCGAACTCTTCCCGATACGGTCACAAGCTCAGCTGCGGAAACGGGAACAAACGAAACTTTTATGTCCTTGTCCTCATTGATGCCCGTCAGAGTGTAAACGTTGCCGACTGCGTTTTCCAATGCCTCGGCGGTAACGTCAATGCCGTTGACTTCCACTTTGTCCAGTTTATAACCGCTGTAATTGACAAAGGTGATGTTAGCCTCTGCCTGAGTTTGATTTTTGGCAACCGCCAAAACGTCGGACACGATATAGCCGCCCGTCACGTCGCTTTGACCGGGCACAGTAATCTTATAAGCGTATTTAGAGATCTCTTCGGCAAGCGCCTCGGGATCGGAATCGAAGCTGGTGAATGAATAATCGGTAAACTCCACTTCCCCGTGCGACGCATAAAGTCCCGCAAGAACGGAGGAACTTAGGTATTCCTGCTGTTCGGTACACACAAGTTTGCCGTTAACGATGTAATACAAAGTAGCGTTGTCCTTAATTACGGTCAAAGTGACAAGTTCCTGATCGGCGGAATAAGAAATGTTTTGACCTGCGTTAAGCGCGGCAAGATTATAAATATTGTCAGGATAATGAGTTGCTGTGTAAATCGTGTCTTTTATAATCTTATCCGTGGTGGCGTTTCCCACCTTGACTCGGTTACTGGTGCTTACGTCCAGAGCAACTGCGCGGTATTCGGTATTGTCCTTATACATAAGCAATCCTGCTTTTGCGCCGATATTGCCGGTAAGATCTTTTACGGGTCTTATAGACGTAGTCATCACAAACGATCTTGCATACGCCTGCTTAAAGAAAATGCCCTGATAAACGGGATTTATCGATTTGACTACTCCCTCCGCTTCGCGGCTGACGTCCCAGCCTGCGGATTTGGAAACGCCGTTGTAAGCGTCACCTATCACGGCGCCTTCTCTGTCGGCGGATATAAATCCGTCTTTACCGTAATAAGCGTAATTTCCCATCTGAGCTGCGTCGTAATCGAACGTGTTTCTGGAGTCATACGCCCTGGAGTTTGTACCGTTGTTGTTTTCCACATAACGATATCTCCAGTACAGTTTAATGCTTTCGGGAAGAATAACGTTTCCTTCGCCGTCCTTTTCAAGTTCGATGCCGATGGCGTCCCATGTAATGAACATTTCGACGCTTAATCCGTCGGAGCTGCCCGAGTTGACTTCATTTCCCAAAACCGCGCTTTTAGCGTTTACGCGCGTGGAACCCGGGAATACGTTGTTTGAGTCGATACGAATTTCTTTTACGTTCTGAGAGTAAGCCGTAGTATCGGCGGAAGCGATTCTGAATACGAAATGCGTATTCCAGTTAAAGTAGTTTTTACCGTTCCAATAGATTTTTTTATCTTCGGAATAAGCGCCGATATACAAACCTTTTTCCGAAAAATGCGTGGTGACGTTTATTTTTACGTCTCTCGCGGGATCGGTATGACGCATATAAGCAAGGTTCTGCCAAAGTTGCTCGTCCAGTTTGCCGTCGATGCGCACGTTCTCGTCGGGAGCTTCGCCGAAAGCCGCTTCTTGTGAGTAATCGTAATTATTAAGTCCGCTTGAATCTATCTTTTCTCCGTCGCCAGAGGTCCTGCATGCCGCAAGCACAAAAGCAGACATTGAAAGGACAAGTAAAGCTACAATCAAAAATTTAAATTTATTTTTCATGATTAACCTACCTCCTTGCCCATGACGAAAATATCCGAAACATGAATGGCATAGTTATCTTCACCATCCAGTTCTTCGGTGTCGGTAGTGTATTTGGAATTGATGACTATAGTCATTTCGGTAACTTTGATGCTGTCGAAAGAGGCAAGCGCACCGCCGCCCTGACGCATGAAAAAGTCGGTTTCGTCGACGTTTTCGGGATTGCACTCCAGATTTTCAATATAACAAAAACCGTTATATTGGTCGAGATTGTACCAAGCGGGCTTTTCAGCAAGCTTGAATTTTACGAGATCGACTTTGTCGAATGCATAGAAATAACTCTGGGAATTGTAAATGATAAACGACTTGATTTCCACAGGCTTATCCCAGGTAAGCGTAATAGTGGTGCCTTTATTCTTCAGGTTGAGATCGACGTACTCCCAGGGGAAGGTGAAATCCTGAACGGTAAACAGCCCGTCGTTAAGGTATTTAACCGTATTCTCGTCGCCGGTAACCGTAATTTTTGCGGTCTTGGCAACGTTGGTCATGCCCGAAGCAACGTCGGGAAGCGGCTGAAGCGAATATGTGGGACCGTTTCCGTAAAGGATATCGTAACCCAGTTCTTCGTTATACATGAACTGAGCCCTGTCCGCGCCTATCGCACGGCCTAAGAATGATCCGTTGGGCGAATTTTCGATAGGGTTATAGAAAGCGTGATAAAGAATAAACAACTCGTCGCCCGCCTTAATGAAGCAGTGATGTCCCGTACCCGCCATATAGTCGTTTGTGGCGTTAATGCCCATAACGGGGTTATATTGCGCTCCCAATTTCGTGAAGGGTCCCAAGGGACTGTCGCCCACCGCCTGACGTACGGCGTATGCGCGGTTACCGTATCCGTAAGGCGAGTAAGTAAGATAGTACTTATCTCCGTGCTGAATTACCTCGGTGCCTTCGTTGATGCTGCCTTCGCTCATTTCGGTAGGGATTTTTTTATAATAATATCCGCCGAATTCGTAAGTGGTTTTTTCTCCGCTGCCGAAAGCAAAGAAATTAGATTCGATTTCCGCTTGGCTTAAAGAAGATACCTGTTCGGGAGTATATTTCTCTATCGAATAGTTAGGCGACGCCAGGAAGGTAAGCGTGCTGTAGTCGGGCGTAATCATATCTTTCATCTTTACGCCCCAGATGTGGTTGCCGGCGTTGATGTCGCTGACGTGCTGCGAAAAATACACGTACATATCGCCGTTTTCCATAATGACGGGGTTGAAGTCGATACAGGGCCAGACCGCCGTCTGATGCGTCTGACCGGGGTTAAGATCCGAATAGGGATACAATTCCTTAAGCTGATCCACGTAAAGACCGAAGTTCATAGGGGGCGTATTTCGCGTGACGATGTTGCCGTTCTTATTGAGAATGTTTCCCTGATCGTCGACAGTGGTTATGACGCTTCCGTCCAGACCGATAACCTCGTTGTTTTCGTTTACGACCATTTCTCCGTTTTCGTCGTAAGACGCTATCGTTGCGTAATAATCCTCGTTGGAAACAAGCTCATACGGTCCCATGGGGTTATCGGACATGGCGATTATGCCGTACAGCATGTTATAGTAAGTACCTGTACCAGGGAAATATTCCGTATTCGCGTTACCGTTTTTGGACTGTGCACTTGCAAAAATAAAATATCTTCCCGAAACGGGGTCGCGGATAAACTCGGGCGCCCAGTACGTACCGTTAGACCATGCGTCGGACCTTACGTTGATTGCATAGCCGTCAACACGCCCGACGACTTCCCAGTCTGTAAGGTCATAGGACTTATAAAGCCTATACGCGCCCTGAACAGACTCGTATTCACTTTTAACCTCGTTGGAAACAGAACCGGTGAAACTTGTAACAATCATGTAAAAAGCGTTTGCATACTCGTCAATCCAATAATTGAGATCGCCGTTATCTTCTATCCACTCTTCCTCGGTCATTGTAGGATCCTGCGCAAGCGCCGTTGCTTTGGACTTGTTGAACGAGTCCGTAATATCCTCGACCGAGCAATAGATGGCGCCGGGGTCCGCTCCTTCCGTACGAAGTTCGTTCAGATAGAAGTTTCCGGCGTCATACAGACCGTCTTCGCTCATACCGTTATAATGCGGTAAGGCAAAGCCGGAGGCAACGGGCGTACTGCTGCAGGCCGCAAAAGGTAGAATTACGACAGCAATCAGCATTGCGCCCAATGCCAAAGCCTTTAAAAACTTTTTCATAACCATACTCCTTTAATTATTTTATTGCAATAACGCGCTTCCTTACGTTACTGCAAAATTTAACATATAAAATATACAAAAAAGCGCCGCTCATGAAAATATTATTATTTAAAACCAAACAAAACCATGATACGGCACTAATAAGCAAATTCGACCGGGTATTGCGAACGCATATAAATTATGGCTGAAACTACCCCGAACTTGCCCTCTCTTCCCTCTATAAATTTGAATTTCTTTCAGGGAATCAAATTTTTTTTACAAAACAAGAAAAAAATATCGTATTATGCCCCCGCCCGTTTATTGCGAGAGCATAATATGATAATGAAATTTAACCTTTAAGACCGCTGCTCATGGAGATTCCCTTGAGAATGTAGTTCTGCAGGAACAGATAGATAAGCAACATGGGAAGCATTCCGAGGAAGCAGGCTGCCATCTGCGCGGGCAGGTCGGTCCTGTAAGTATCAACCATGTTCTTGATTGCAATCTGCAACGTGTACAACGGTTCGTCTATAAGATAAAGCAACGCGCCGAGGTAATCGTTGTAATGACCGATGAAGCTTAATACGCCCTGAGTGAGAAGCGCAGGTACCGAAAGAGGAATAATCAGCACCAGGAAAATCTTTATCTCGCTCATGCCGTCGATTTTTGCCGCGCCGATAAGGTCATCCGGTATACCCTTCATATACTGACGCATAAAGAAGACCATACCGATGCCGCCGAACATACCCGGAATCATGACGGGAAGCGGAGTTCCGATCCAGCCTATCGTATCGTACATAAGACGGGTTGCGGTCATGGTGACGCATCCCGGGATCATCATGGTAAGCAACAAGAACGAGAAAATCGCGTTACGTCCAGCCCACTCCATTTTCGCAAAGCCGTAAGACGCAAGCGCGGACACGAATACCGACACCAGCGTAACGGGAGTATAGAAAGTCAGAGTGTTGACAAAACCTCTTTGGATCTCGTTGGATTCGAAAACCCTTTTGAAAGCGCCCCAGGTAACTCCTCTCGTGGGATACCAGGTAAATTCCGCAAACGCGGCTTCCTGAATGGATTTTAGCGACGAAATGAAAATGATGTAAAACGGTACAAGAATATAAAGGCTATATAAAATAAGCATTATATAAGTACCGATAGGCGGCCTTTGGATTTTTTTCTTGTTGGGAACGAAATTCTGAGAATTATATATCTTTTCTTCCATGTTTCCGCCTCCTCAGTTATCGTAGCATACCCAGTAATCGCCTAATTTGAAGTTGATTCTGGTTATGATGACGATAATAATGGTCAGTACCCAAGCTGCCGCCGACGCTTTACCCAAGCCGTATATCATAGGCTGGTTAAACGCCATCCAATAAATGAAGTACACTGCCGTAAGCGGAATACTGTTGCCCGTCTTGGGATCAAGCGGATTTCTTCCGTCGCTGGCAAGAATCTGAATGTTCGCCATTGCCTGCAAAGCGCCGATGGTGTTCATCGTAACGACGTAGAAAGTCGTGGGCGATATTGCGGGCAAAGTAATTCTGAAGAATATTCTGGTCTTGCTTGCTCCGTCTATTTCCGCAGCTTCGATCAAAGACTGATTAACCTGTTCCAATGCGGCCTGGAAAAGAATACTTCCGGCGCCTGCACCCCAGGTTGTCGTAAATATGACAACCGGCATAAACCAATCGGGGTCTCCCAGAAAGTCAATCGGGAACTCCCTGCCCATTGCCAGAAGAATGGCATTAACAACGCCGTATTGACGGTGGAAAACAAGCTTCCACATCATGGAAACGCCGACAACCGAACATACGTTGGGAATGAACAGAATGGTACGGAACATTTTCGTCAGCTTAACGTGGCGGGTAAGTAATACCGCCGTCCCCAAGCCGAGGAAAATACCGATAGGCAAACTCAGGCAATAGTATAACGTCTGGCGCATGGAAAACCAGAATTCGCCTTTCTGATCCGTAAAAATCCATTTATAGTTGTCAAACCCTATAAACTGAAAATTGGTGATGTCGAAATTATGCAACTCAGCCAAACTGAGGATAATGGACAAGATGAACGGAATTCCGCCGAAAATGCACCAGCCGACAAACGGCCATACGGAAAACAACCAGCCGATTATGTTCCGTTGCATTTTTCTTCTCTTGCGGGCAGCGGTAGCTATATCCTGCTTGAAAAGTTTGGTTTCCGCAAATATGTCGTTATCCTTGCTGTCGGTATATTCGATGACATCACTTGCTGCTACTACTTCTTCCATTTTTACTCCTTAAATAAAAGGTAAACTGCACAAAGGCCGCTTTTTAAACTCCCTTGTGCAGTTTACAAGAGCCTGTTTTTATCAGCCTGCCGTCACCAGATTAAGTCCGTTATCCCAGTTACCGTAGGATCTGACGGTGCTGTTGCCTGCAGAGATGTACTGATCGAAATACTGTTCGAGAGTAAGGTTACCGTTACGGACGGAAGAGTTAAGCGGAGATGCCCAGACGTCGATCCAGTCACGGTCAACCATGTACCACCAGTCGCCGGGAGTCTCGTAAGCAGCCGCCTCGACAAACGCTTCAAGGTTTCTTTCGCCGTTGGGGTCAAGTGCAGTATAGAAGCCGTCAACCTTATCAACCTGATTGGGTATGAAGCCGTAGCTTGCTTTGATTGCCTGAGCTTCTTCGCCGATCATCCAGCGGATGAACTTCCAGGCAGCGTCTTTTTTGGTGGATCTTTCTCTTATAACGAGAGCAGTAGACTCGGAGTGTCCTGCGATTTTGCCCTCTTTAAGTACCGCGGTGTTGTAAGCGTCAGCCTTGTCGCCGTAAGTGGAAACGAGATCCGCAGAGGGCTCGGCATATACTTTGTAAACGGGAAGCGGAGCAACGGCCCACTCGAAATCGTCAAGAACGTACTCGTCGACAACCGCAATCTGATAGCCGCGTTCCACGATCATCGCGACTTTACCGGAAGTAAAGTACTGAATGGAAGAAGTCGTGGAGAAAGACGAAGGATAAGGACAGATGTTAAGGTCGGAACCGTTCTGACCGGCAAGGCGGCAGAAACGGGTAAACGCTTCGCGAATGGAAGGCAACGGGGTAAGCGTGCCGTCCGCGACTTTGTCCTTTACATCCTGACGGGTAGCGGAATCGTTGGTGATGCCGCCGTTTGCGCTGCCGAGGGCAACGCCGTTGACGAGATATCCGCCCTTGTTGTCGGGAGTGATTTCATCGCCTACTTTGCATTCGATTTTATCGAGGAATTCGAGCGTCTCGCCTGCCTGATATACTTTACCGGTAATTGCGCCGGTGTAAGTCTTACCCTCGTTGACGATGTAATTCTCGCTCCAATCGCCGTGAGAATAAGCCCAGGAGCCGTTGCCGGACATATCGACTACACAGTCGCCGCCCACGGCCCAGCCGTAGTTGAACCACCACTCGGTGTAGTAACCGTAATCGGTAGAAGGCTTATTGGAAGAATTTTTGCTGCTGGTCATAAGGAAACCGATGTCCTCGATTTCGTCCCAGTTCATAGCGATCTGATCGTTGAAGACCATCGCGGTGCCGGAAGCGGGCTCTCTCCAGGTTTCACCCTCGAAACGGGTATAAGCGTCGTCGCGGAAGAAGCCTTTAGCGGGCACGTTTATGTTGGCAAGAGCGGGAAAATCCGATTTTTTCTTGCCGTAGTTGTCGGCGATTTGATTGTTGTTCCACGCTTCCATATCCTCGGCAGCAACGGAAATAACGCAAACTCCGCGTTCCGTAAGAGCCGTTTTGTTATAGAAAAGCGCGGTAGGCGAAGTATCTATGGGAAGACCGTAGATAGGTTCGTCCTCGCCGGACATGTTAAGTTCCTTGTTGTAACGGAAACGCGAAACGGTGCTGTCCCAGATCTTGGTAAGATCCACAAGACCCGCCTCGGTATCGGCGTTAACGTATTCGGTAAGATCGACGGTCATGTCGGCTGCCGTCCACTTCTTGAACAGACGGTCCCATGCAAAGTATACGTCAGGTCCGGTCTTGGAAGTTGCGGACTGCTCTATCAGGGATATGTAGCCGGATTCGGGTTTGTTGGAGAAGGAAACCTCCACCCCGTCGGTTTTACCCTGGCCTGCGTTATACGCTTTGACCATGGCCTCATACGCCTCTTTTGCCGTAGCGTCGCCGTAACCCCAGAAACGAATGGTGTTACTGCCTTCGTCTTTAGGACCGCAGCCCGAGACTACCATCGGCACGATTGCAAGCATCATAACCAGAACGATGCTTAAAATCTTCTTTTTCATTGCTTTTCTACTCCTTAAAAAAATTACGTGTTTATTTAGTAAGGTTGTCCTTATTAAACCGTATTTGATGTTCGTAAATTCTTCTTTGAAAGATTAACTTACGAAGAAACAAAAAAATCAACGCAGACGGCATTGACATATCATCATCGAGTCAAATATATATAAGATATATCCGTCCGCCCTCTTAACTTTAAAGCCGCACGGCAAAAATCGCCATGGTTCGACTTACGATAGAATTATACTATATCCAAAAGCGCTTTGGCAATGATAATTTCTATCAAAAAATTGATATATTCTATTGTTTGCCTTATTTATTGCACAATTTGCACAATAACCGTGTTTAAAATGCAATTTACTGAAAGAAAGCGCAGGTCATTGTCCGCAAAACGGTCCATCATAATTTTCGGCCTATAATATATTATAGTTATAAAATCGATAAAAATACGGTTTTACGAACACAATGACGTTATTATATACAAAAATTCGCCCGATGTCAAGAATTATCGATAATTTAATGAGGTAAAGCGGACGAAAATTTTATTTATGCCGAATCAACAGCCGGCTTCGCAGGGGAAACTCAATTTTTTATTCGCATTAACGTAAAACCCGCTTTTATTTATTCAAAAACAGCAGAATTTATTAAATTTTAATTAAATCGGATTGTTTTCAGTCGTTTTTTATTGCCTAAGCATACAAACGATAGTATAATTGAAAAAAACACAAGGAGTAAGCAAATGGGGTTCACCATTTCCGTAGGCGGCGGTTGCGACATATCGGCCGCGCAGATGGCGGCGGACGGAATAATTCCGTTCAGGGGCAGATACACCCTTGGCGGAGCGCCGTTTTCGGACAGACTGGAATACGAATACGACTTTGACAACGTCACCGAACTTATTCAGTCGGGCAAACAGCTTGCGCGCACTGCCCCCACCCCCGCGGATTACGAACTGTTTTTCGATTCTGTTCTGGAACGCGGCGTAAAAAGCATCGTTCATCTTTCGGTGGACTCGCAGCTGACAAACGACTTTACCTGCGCCGTCAAGGCCGTTAAAAACGAACTTGTCAAATTCCCTAGATGCGAAATTTACGTCGTGGACACGGGTACTTTTTCCGTAGGCATGCACCCCGTCGTCGCGCGCGCGATCGAACTGAAAAACAACGGCATTTCGGCGGCGGAAGCTTTCATAGAACTTATTCAGACGGCAAAAAACGTAAACACCTATTTTGCGACGGACGAACTGAATTGCATAAAAAATCTGGGAAAGATAAACGAAACTGCCGACCGCGGAAAAATACTCAACCTCCAATATGTGCTTAAACTGAATACGCGAGGGAAATTCGCAATAGTCGGCAAAACGCGCGGAAACATGTCAACCGCCGAAAAACTTGCCGTTCTAACCGAAAAAGCGGGCGCGGACCGGGTCTATCTTTCCACTGCGGGCGACTTTTCGCTGCTTAAAACTTACAGGAAAAAAGCTGAAGCGCGCATAAGCGGGCTTAAATCCGAAACGGAGCGCATGGGGCTGTTTACCCTGTCGGTATTGGGAAGCCGTGCCTGCGCAATTGCGTTTTCGGTTAAATAGGACGACGATATAACGCATGGTTAAACCGAAGAATTTGCCTTGAAGACGCCTTGCCGCCTTTGACAGAAGGAAATGCTTTATTCCTGAGCTTTTGCTTTTTACGCTTTCTTTAACGGGAAATTTTTGCCATTAACCTTTTTCATATTATATATATGTCTTAATATAATAGATTTCATCAAGGCAAGTCGCGCATTACTAAAAAACAAGGGGATCGCGAAATCATATTTTACACAATTAAAAAGCCGTCCGCGGATTCAACAGAAATAATGGTTGAATCGGGACGGTTTTAATTTTATAAGTAAATTTCCCACGAAAACGGCTTTATAACCTTTTATTTGAAAACCTCGTCGATTACGGCGCCCCCAAGACACCTGTCGCCCGAATAAAGCACGGCATACTGACCGGGAGTAACCGCACGCTGAGGGGTTTTGAATTCTATCCTTACATCGTCATTGCCCGCAACAGTCACCGAAACGGGCTGCTCCGCCTGACGGTAACGGAATTTTGCGGTACACTCGAATTTATTCTTATCCCACGGGCCGATTATATTAAGCCCCCCGGCCTTAAGCGCGCGGGAAAAAAGCTCCTCCCCTTCGCCACAGGACACTACAAGAGTATTATCGGAAAGCCTTTTTTCCACGACGTACCACCTTGACTGCTCCTCGCCCGCGACTCCGCCTATCCCCAGCCCTTTGCGCTGACCGAGAGTATAGTACATAAGGCCGAAATGCTCGCCCACTGTTTTGCCGTGGGTATCCACTATTCTGCCTTTTTGCCCCGGCAGATATTCGGAAAGAAAAGCGCGGAACTTGCGCTCGCCGATAAAGCAGATGCCCGTGGAATCCTTCTTTTTAGCCGTGACAAGTCCGTTTTGTTCGGCAATACGCCTTACTTCGGGTTTAAGCATGCGCCCCAGTGGAAACATTACGCGCGTAAGCTGATCGGTAGTAACCTGGTTAAGAAAATAAGTCTGGTCCTTGTTCTGATCCGCCGCCTTAAGCAGAACGGGAACCCCGTCCTGTTCTCCTATGTCGCAGTAATGCCCCGTGGCTATGAAATCGGCGCCCAGGGAAAGAGCATACTCTTTAAAAGGCGCAAACTTAATTTCGCGGTTGCAAAGTACGTCGGGATTGGGCGTGCGGCCCTTTTTGTATTCCGAAAGAAAATAGGAAAAAACGCGGTTCATGTATTCTTCGGAAAAATTGACCGAGTAGCAAGGTATTCCCAGTTTTCCGCACACTCCCACCACGTCCGCCCAGTCCTCGGCAGACGTGCAAGCGCCGTTCTCTTCCTCCTCCCAGTTGTGCATAAACAAACCTACGACGTCGTAACCCTGTTCTTTCAAAAGCAATGCGGCGACGGAGGAATCCACCCCGCCGCTCATGCCCACGACGACGCGGCCTAACATAACGGCCTCCCCGCTTTAAGCCCGGGGCAAGCGTTAAGAGTGAGGTCGGCAAGGTCTTTGCCCTCGCGAATCGAAAAATATGCGCGGGCGGCAACCATTACTGCGTTATCAGTACAAAGCACGGGGGGCGGAAAGAGAACGTTTATTCCCTTTTCGCGGCCGCGGACGGAAAGCGTTTCTCTGAGATAGGAGTTGCTGGCAACCCCGCCCGCAAGCACGATAAGGTCGCGATGCGCGCTTAAAGCCGCCTGAACGACGGTATCGGCCAGCATGTCCACCGCCGTATGAGTAAGAGAGCAGCATACGTCTTCGATAACTATTTGTTCGCCGCGCTGACGGGCGTTGTGAATATAATTGACAACAGCGGTTTTAAGTCCCGAATAACTCAAGGAAAAATCCTTGTTTACGGGTTTTTTGCCGTGGAAAAAGCTGATGTTGTTTTTTCCCTCTTTACTTAGCCTGTCCACTTCCGGCCCGCCGGGATAAGGCAATCCTAAAAGCCTTGCAGTCTTATCGAAGGCCTCGCCTATCGCGTCGTCTTTGGTCGAACCCATAAGCACGAAATCGTTATAGTCGCTTACGTCTATAATCGAAGTGTGTCCGCCGCTTGCCACAAGCGCGAGAAAAGGCGGCTTAAGAGAAGGAAAAGCCGTGTAATTGGCGGCGATGTGCGCCTCGATATGATTGACTTTTATAAGAGGAATACCCGCCGAGTAAGCAAGCGCCTTTGCCGCGGTAACCCCCACCAGCAGCGCCCCCGCAAGTCCCGCGCCGTAAGTCACGCCCACGGCGTCGACGTCGGAAAGAGAAAGGCCCGCCTTTACAAGCGCCTCGTCAATGACGTTGTCCACAGCCATGGTATGATTGCGAGAAGCTATTTCGGGCACCACGCCGCCGAATCTCCTGTGTACGGGAATCTGAGAAGCGATCACGTTGGAAAGAATCTCCCGCCCGTCGCGCACGACAGCGGCAGCCGTTTCGTCGCAGGAACTTTCTATCCCCAACACGGTCAGCGAAGATTTTTGTCTTAAAGTATTGAATTTTTCTATCATGTCGTACATTTTTATCGTTTCCTGTGCGCCCCTTGGTCCGCGCCGCTTATCTCGGACAAAACGCGGATCAAGTCCGATTTAATCGTATAGGGTCTTATGTGAACGGCAGTTTTTTATAAATGAAAAAAAGAGTGAAACCGCCTTTTCCCGTTTTAACATAGCTTATAAACAGCCGCAGCGGATTAAAGTGGTATTTGACAACAAAATGGCTGATTTTTCTGACTTGATTTAAGGCGAATCAAAGAAAAACGCGCCGAAAAAGGTAAATCGGCGCGGCGAAGGTATCAGGATTTTCGGAGATAATCGTAAATGAATTCCGATATGTCGCCGTCCATAACGGCGTAAACGTCGCCCGTTTCGTAACCCGTCCTGTGGTCTTTGACCATGGTATAGGGCTGAAAAACGTAGGAGCGTATCTGACTGCCCCACTCTATTTTTTTAAGCTCGCCCTTAATGGAATTGGCTTTTTCCAGATTTTCGCGCTCACGCAGCTCCACAAGTTTACTTGTCAGCATTTTCATTGCGGTTTCGCGGTTCTGAATCTGAGAGCGCTCGTTCTGGCACTGGACGACTATACCCGTGGGAAGGTGAGTAATGCGCACGGCGCTGTCCGTCTTGTTGACGTGCTGTCCGCCCGCCCCGCCCGAACGGTAAGTGTCTATCTTAAGGTCTTCGGGACGGATTTCCACGGAGGTGTCGTTTTCTATTTCGGGCATTACTTCAAGACTGGCAAAAGAGGTGTGCCGTCTTGAATTTGCGTCGAAAGGCGAAATGCGCACCAGCCTGTGCACGCCTTTTTCGGCTTTCAGATATCCGTAAGCGTTTATGCCCTTGATCATGAACGAAACGCTTTTAATGCCCGCTACGTCGCCGGGAAGAAGGTCAAGCTCCTCTACCGTAAAGCCGTTTTTTTCGGCATACATGCGGTACATGCGATAAAGCATGCTGACCCAGTCCTGCGCCTCGGTCCCGCCTGCGCCGGCCTGCAGCATCAGTATGGCGTTGTGTTTGTCGTATTCGCCCTTAAGCAAGGTTTCAAGGTGCAACTGTTCGATTTTTCCGGACAGCGAATCCAGCGTTTCCTCGATCTCGCCGAAATAGGAGTCGTCGTTTTCGCTTTCGACAAGCTCTATAAGCGTAGCCAGGTCGTCAAGCGCGCGGCGATACCCGGAAAGTTCTTCAAGCTTGTCGGAAATATATTTGGCCTCGCTGTTAATCTCCGCGGCGCGTTTAGGGTCCGAATAAAAGTCGGGCGCCTGTCTGATTTCGTCCAGTTCCGCGCTTCTTTTGTGCATTTTTTCCGTATCGAAAGCCAGGCAGCAGTCGTCGAACTTTGCCGTTAGATTTTTAAGTCTGAATTTGTAGTCGTCTGTAGTCTGCATAAGTTATATCCGCAATCAACGTTTTGCCGCAAGGTCTTTCCCAAGACAGCAGTTTTTGTATTTTTTGCCGCTTCCGCAAGGGCAAAGCTCGTTTCTTCCCACAGTGCGGGTGGAATTGACGACGGGGGAATTGACCACTCTCGAGTTTCCGCCGCGGTTTTCGACGAACTCTATCTTCTGCGCCTCGCGTTTGGGAGGAGCCTGAATGTTGACGTGAACAAGCAACGCAACCGTCTCTTCCTGCATTTTGGCGGTCATTTCCTCGAACATCTCGAAGCCCGCCTTCTTGTATGCGATAACGGGGTCCTGATTGCCGTACGCCTTAAGAACTATGCCCTTTTTAAGCTGGTCCATGGCGTCGATGTGATCCATCCACTTTGCGTCGATTACGCGCAGCATGATAACGCGTTCTATCTCGGCAAAGTCGATGGGCGCGCCCGTCTCTTCGCTGAGTTTTTTCGCGTCCTCGATTTTGGCGTCGTAGTACGCCTTTACCGCCTCGTAAAGCTGATCCTTTATTTCCTCAAGAGCCCATTTTTCCATACGCTCCTGCGTGAGGAAGTCGGGGTCGTCGGGAAGCAGTTTGCGTTCGATTTCCTTATTGAGGTTTTTGTAGTCCCACTCGTCCCAATCGACGTGCGGGTCGGTAAAATCGTCGACGATTACGTCCACCTGGTCGCGCATCATCTTAAGTATCTGATCGTGCGCGTCGATGCCGTCCAGCACCTTGTTGCGCTCGCCGTAAATAATGGTACGCTGGGCGTTCATGACGTTGTCGTACTCCAGCACCTGGCGGCGCATCGTATAGTTTCTGCCCTCGATATTACGCTGAGCGTTTTCTATCTGGCGGGTAAGCATACCCATGGAAAAAGGCGTATCCTCGTCGATTTTGAACATTTCGGCAATGCGCTTCATTTTGTCGCCGCCGAAAAGCCGTACCAGGTCGTCCTCCATGGACAGATAGAAAATGGAAGAACCTATGTCGCCCTGACGACCCGCTCTTCCGCGCAACTGATTGTCGATGCGGCGGGACTCGTGACGCTCGGTGCCGATGATGCGCAATCCGCCCACGGCAATGACTTCTTCTTTTTCCTTATTGACTTCGACTTTATATTCGTCGTAGAATTTTCTGAACTGCTCGCGCGCTTTCAGAATTTCGGGGTCGTCTGTGTTGTAGTAGGAAGTGGCGGCCGAAACGGACTCCTCGCTCATGCCGATGTCACGCATGCGTTTGATCGCCATATATTCGGCGTTGCCGCCCAGCATGATGTCGGTGCCGCGGCCCGCCATGTTGGTGGCTATGGTCACGGTGCGGAATTTACCCGCCTGAGCGACGATTTCCGCTTCCTTTTCATGGTTTTTGGCGTTCAACACATTGTGCGGAATCTTGGCCTTGTGCAGCATGCGCGAAAGCTCTTCGCTCTTTTCGACGGTGGTGGTGCCCACAAGCACGGGCTGTCCGCGCTGATAACATTCGGTAATGTCCGCGACGACGGCGCGCAGTTTACCCGCGACGGTGGAATAGACCTGGTCGTTTTCGTCCACGCGCTTGGAAGGAAGGTTTGTGGGAATCGTTACGACGTCGAGATTGTAGATCCCGCGGAACTCAGCCTCCTCCGTCTTGGCGGTACCAGTCATACCGCTTAATTTCTTGTATAAACGGAAATAGTTCTGGAAAGTGATGGTGGCAAGCGTCTTGTTTTCGCTTTGAATCCTAACGTTTTCCTTTGCCTCGATCGCCTGGTGCAATCCGTCGCTGTAACGGCGCCCGTCCATAAGTCTTCCCGTGAACTCGTCCACGATGACGACTTCGTTTTTGTCGTTGACGATATAGTCTTTATCAAGCTTCATTATATAATTGGCGCGGATTGCGTTGTTTATATAATGGTTAAGCTCCATGTTTTCGACATCGGAAAGATTGTCCACCGCGAAGAAACGCTCGGCCTTTTCCACGCCGCTTTCGGAAAGAGTAACCGCTTTCTTCTTCTCGTCGATGTCGAGGTCGTCGGGTTTAAGGCTTTTTGCAAAGCGGTTGGCGGTGATGTACATTTCGCTGCTTTTGCCGCCGCGGCCGGAAATGATAAGAGGGGTGCGCGCCTCGTCGATCAGAATGGAGTCCACCTCGTCGATAATGCAGAAGTTAAGCGGGCGCTGAACCTTGTCTTTCTTGTAAATCACCATGTTGTCCCTGAGGTAATCGAAGCCCAGCTCGTTATTGGTGGCGTAAGTGATGTCGCAGTTATATGCGGCGCGCTTTGCGTTGCTGTCCATGCCTGCAATGGCAACGCCCACGGTAAGGCCCAGAAATCTGTGCACTTTTCCCATCCATTCGGCGTCGCGCTTGGCAAGGTAATCGTTGACGGTGACGACGTGCACGCCCTTTCCGGGAAGCGCGTTGAGGTAGCTTGCAAGTGTGGCGACCAGCGTTTTGCCTTCGCCCGTGCGCATCTCGGCTATTCTGCCCTGATGAAGAGCGATACCGCCCAGAAGCTGAACGTGGAAATGGCGCATGCCCAGCACTCTGGAGCTTGCCTCCCTGACCGCCGCAAAAGCCTCGGGCAGGATGTCGTCCAGCGTTTCGTAGTTGTTTTGCAGCCTGTCGCGGAACTCAGCCGTCTTTGCCTTAAGCTGCTCGTCGGTGAGCGCGCGGTATTCGTCCTCGCGCTTTTCGATTTTAGCCGCAACCGCTTCAAGCTTTCTGATGTGCTTTCTGTTGTCGCTGCCCGTGATGAAAGAAATCAGTCCCATATATTGTACTCCTTACGATTGCGCACGCGGCACTGTTTCCCCGAGTGCGCAACCATAGATTTTCATTATATATTATAAATTTGTTTTGTTTAACCGATATGACGTTTATGTGAAATTATTGTCATTTTAAGGCTTTTTGAAACGTTTTTACTGCCTTATTCGCCCCTAACCGTCAGTAACAGCCCGCAAACTTTATAAAGCCCGCGCACTCGGAAAGCTTTTGCATTACGCGCATAAGCGTATCCTTGCCGCCGTCGCAGGTGAATTCGACGTAAAACCAGTATTCGAAGATGCCGTCGCGGCTGGGACGGGACTCAAGCTTAGTCATGTTAAGGTTAAAGTCCGCAAGCACGCTCAGCGCTTTCAGCAAAGCGCCGGGACGATGCTGAGTTTCAAACAAAACGCTGACGTTTTTGCCTTGGAAACGCGGCTGTTTTTGCAGTAAGACGAATCTGGTCGTATTGTCTTTTGCGTCCTGAACGTCCTTTTCAAGCACCGTTTGACCTTTTTCGGGCTTGCGGGCAAGCGCGGCCTCGTCCCTGTTTTTTATAATCTTCAGCGCCTCGGACGTACTGGAAACCGCAATGACAAGCGCGTCCGGAAAATTTTTTTTGATATAGCCGTCGCATTGGGCAATCGCCTGGGGGTGAGAATAAATCTTTTTCACGTCGGACCTGACGGCGCCGTCAACCCCTATCAGCGAATGAACAATGGGCCGTAAATACTGAGCCGTAATGTAAACGTCGTACTTTTTAAGCGCGTCCAGACAATCACCCACGCTGCCGCCCACGCTGTTTTCAATGGGCACCACCGCGCCGTCAATTTCGCCTTTTTCCACAGCCTCCGCAGCGGCCGCCATAGACGAAAAACCGATAAGACGGGCATCGGGAAAATTTTCCTGAGCGCACGCGTAAGTATGACTGCTTTCCTCTCCGAAATAACCTATTTTCATTAAGCCTCGCTTTAACCTGCGGATTCCGCCGAAAGTTTGTTTATGACGTCTTCGTAACCGTCGCAATCGAGTACGGTTTTCAAAGCCTCCGCTTCAGACGAATCCACCGCCGTTTTCCTCAGCTTTTCAAAAGCGGATTGTTCCCTTGCGGTGAAATTGACGCCGGAATTGGAAAAACACCGCGAAAGTTCGACGTTGAAATCGCCGTAAAAAGCGCGCGCGGTCAAGCAGAATTCCGCCGATACAAGGTTTTTCACGCGGTAATAAGCCCCCACCGTGTTGTCGCGGTCGGCAAACGCGAACAAAGTAAAGCTGCCGCCCGTCGCAAATTGTCCCGCAGAGTCGATAAGTCTTTCCGCTCCGTCGCCGTCACAAGCGCAGGCTTTATCCAGATTGTTCAGCACTACCGCCACGTTTTTGCCGCACTTTGCCTGAGACACCGCATAATCGCGCACCCTGCACACAATACGCTCGTCTTCCTTGCCCTCTCCTGCGCCGGTGAACACCGCCGTGGGGTAAACCGCAGACAGCTTTTGTCTGAGTTCCGCAGGAACGCCGAGGCAAAGAAACACCGTCTCGTCCACTTTTGTCATCTTGTAAAGAGAAGAGGTAAGTTTGGCGGCGTTCTCGGAATAGGCGAACTTGCCGGAGCAGGATATCATCACGCTTTGACCCAGCGCCGTGGGCGTAAAGACGTCCATCAGCTTCAACAGGTCGGAATCGGATCCCGCGCTTGTCAGAATTCTCTGATACGGTCTGATTTTATCGTCACACGCTTGTTTTTCGCGCGCCGCCGTAAAGACGGAGGAATCGGTTTTGACGCCGTTTACGGAATCGATGTAATGCAGACAGAAAAAGCCGGCGTTTTTAACGTAACGCGCGCGGCCCTTGACCACGTCGCCGCTTTTAAGTCTGTAAAGGTTGATAAGCCGCCTTATTACGCCCACGTCCTCCACGCTTTTGACGAAACGGTTGACCCTTAAGGCTCCGCCCGCCTCGTCACCGTCGAAAACGCCTTCCACAAAACGGCCGAGAACGTAATCGCCGTGTTTGAAATCCTCCAGCAATTTAAGCTCGTCCTCGGGACTCAGCTTTTTAACGTCGGGATAGAAAAGGGGCGCGCCCTCCTCGGAAAAATACTGCAGGCCCCACAACAAGTCCATCATTCTGTCCACGAGATCGGACTTCGAGTAGGTGCAAGGCGAAGCGACGCCCATATTCTTGGCGATTTCCCTTAGCTCCGGCAGATTGTGGACTTCGAAATATCCCCTGCCCAAGCGCTTGAAATCAGCCTCGTCGGAAAGGGAAAGCCCCGACTTGTTTTCCTCGCCGAGAATTTCCTCAATAGTGCTGTCTTTGAAAGAAAGCTTCCTGAGACTTTTGAATTGTTCTTCCGTTTTCGTCATAAACACCCTTTACGAACATTCCGCACCGCAGTCAATCCTTATAAAATCGCGGCTTGACAAAAAAACCTTTTAAGCCGATAAAGTAATTATATCATTTATTGTTATATTTTGGCAAGTTTTTGCGTACTTTTTTCGCAAAAACATTAACATTACGCACGAAATCGCTTAAATATGCTCCGACGTTAAAAAATAAAACGTTTTTTAAAATTCGCTTTATGCGCAAGGCAAAAAATAAAACAAGCTGTTCCGCCGACTAAAACTTTTCACATATGCTTAAGGCGATTTGCTCGATTTTGCCGTTAACGACAGAATTAAAGCCGCAACGTAAAGCTTGTAAACAACTTATTTTAAGCCGCGGGCGTAAAAAATGCCGTCCTCCATACCCTGCACGGAAGCGTCCGATTCGGCGCGCAGCAGCCTGCACTCGGTCAGGGCGCAATACTCCTCCGCTTTTTCCACGGACAGATAATCGCGACCCAGCTTTTTTGCCGTAACTGCGGTAGAACCGCTGCCCCCGAACGGGTCAAGCACCAGATCGCCCTTGTTTGAAGAAGCAAGGATTAGCTTTGCCAGCAGTTTTTCGGGTTTTTGCGTGGGATGCGGAGTATTTTCCCGCATGGACCAGTAAGGCACCGTGATGTCGTCCCAGAAATTCGACGGGCATGTATCGCGGTATTTTACCCCGTCCAAAACGAACCAGTCTTTCGGGTTGCCGTCCTCGGTATAAGGCGCAATCACTTTTTTGCGCTGACGCACCGCGCCTAGGTTGAAAACGTACTTGTCCGATACGGTCAGAAACCAGATGTCTTCCATTCCGTTTTTCCAGTTTGCGGCAGCCCCCCTGCCCTTTTCTCGCTGCCAGGTAATGCGGTTTCTTACGGTAAAATACTTTTCAAGAACGGGGGCGATGACAATACCGCTTTTCCAATCGCAGCACACGTAAACGGAAGCGGTTTTTTTCAGCGTATGGCGGTAAGCCCTGACCCACTTTTCGGTAAAAGCGCGGTAATCCTCTTCGCTCATGCGTGCGAATTCCTGCTTGCCGAAAGTTTTGGTCATGTTATACGGAGGATCGGCGATCAGAAGGTCGGCGCACTCGTCAGGAAGCGCGGCGGCCGCCTCAAACGAATCGCCCAAAACGGTTTTATTGCAAAAATCCCCCGTTTCTTTGAGATATGCGCAAGAAACGCAGCGGTTTAAAAACCCCTGCGTTTCGCTTTCGGTAAGCGTCAAAGTTTTATTTCTCGACGATTTTGCCACTTGTTTACTCTTCCGACGGATTATCGGAATTCTCCTCTTCGCCGCCGTTATACGAAAGATCGTCGTTTTCGCTGCCGTCATCTACGGAAAGCCCGTCCTTCGAGGCCTGCTCTTCGCCGCCGTTTTCTTCCGCCGTGTCGGCTTTATTTACCTCTTCGCCGCCGTTATCAGAGTCGGCTGCGCCGTCTTCACCTTGGGCGGATTCAGGCTCCGGCGGGGCGACGGCAACGCAAACCACATTGCCTTCTCCTTTCATGCGCATGATTCTGACGCCTTTGGTATTGCGCGAAATCTTGTTGATTTCCTCCGCTTTGATGCGGATGATTATGCCGTTGTCCGCGATAAGCAGAATGTCGTCGGTGGGATCAATCAGCTTGAGATTTACAAGCTCGCCCGTCTGTTCATTGAATTTTCCTGCCAAGGTGCCTTTGCCGGCGCGCGACTGAATACGGTATTCGCCGATGTCGCTGCGCTTGCCGTACCCAAGACGCGAAACGGTAAGCACTTCCTGATTGCAGTCCTTTCTGATGACCGCCATATCGACTACGCGCTCCCCCTCGCCCAGGCGAATGGAACGCACGCCCATGGAAGTTCTTCCCGTGGGACGGACCGAAGACGCGGGAAATCTGATACACTTACCCGAAGAAGAGGCAAGCAGAATTTCGTCGCCGTCGCTGAGAATCTGGACGGAAATAAGCTCGTCCCCCTCGAGAAGAGAAATGGCGATTTTACCCACTTTTCTTATGGACTCGAACTCCGTAAACGCGGTACGCTTTACAAGTCCGCCCTTTGTCGCCATCATGAGATAGCCGCTGTAATCGCTGTTTTCCTTTACGGGAATGACGGCGCTTACTTTTTCGTCGGGCTGAAGCTGCAAAAGGTTGACAATCGCTCTGCCTCGCGCGGTACGTTCCGCTTCGGGCACCTCGTAAGCCTTGATGGAATACACTCTTCCGAAGTTGGTGAAGAACATCAGGTCGTCGTGCGTGCAGGTTATAAACATATTCTCCACGAAGTCTTCTTCCTTGGGCTTGTGAGCGGTAACTCCCGTGCCGCCGCGGTGCTGAGCCTTGTATTCGGAAACGGGCAGACGTTTGACGTAACCCGAATGAGTCATGGAAATAACGACGTCCTCGCGGTCGATAAGGTCGCCCACGTCGATTTCGTCGTAATCGATGCAAAGCTGGCTCTTTCTGGGCGCGTTGTATTTATCCCTGATTTCGTTGATTTCGGTTTTGATGATGGCCGTAATGCGTTCGGGACGGGCAAGAATGTCTTTCAAATCCGCAATACGCTCCTCAAGTTCCTTCAATTCGTTTCTGATGGACTCCACTTCAAGGCTGGTAAGACGCTGCAATCTCATTTCCAGTATTGCGCCCGCCTGCTTGTCGGACAAAAGGAATTCCTTCATCAGATTGTCCGCCGCCTCGTACTTGTCCTTGCTGGCCTTTATTATGGCGATAACCCTGTCGATGTTGGCAAGCGCCACGACAAGACCCTGCAGAATATGCTCGCGGTCCTCGGCGCGCGCAAGGTCGAATTTCGTACGCCTTACTATTACGTCCTTCTGATGCTCGAGGTAATAATAAAGCATTTCCTTGAGATTGAGAATCTTGGGCTCGCCGTTGACCAGCGAAAGGAAAATTATGCCGCCCGAAGTCTGAAGGTCGGTATGTTTGTAAAGCGTGTTAAGCACCACCTGGGGCTGAGCGTCGCGCTTGACGTCGATGACTATTCTCATTCCCTCGCGGTCGGACTCCTCGCGGATGTCGGTAATTCCCTCCACCTTTTTGTCCTTTACAAGGTCCGCAATGGACTTGATAAGCTCAGACTTATTGACCTGATAAGGAAGCTCGGTAATCACAATATGGTGTCTGCCGCCCGCGACTTCCTCTATCTCCGCTTTGGCGCGTATGACTATGCCGCCGCGGCCGGTGCGGTATGCCTGTTTTATCCTGGCCCTGCCCATGATAAGGCCGCCCGTGGGATAATCGGGCGCGGGCACGTACTCCATGAGTTCGTCCACGGTGATGTCGGGATTGTCGATAAGCGCGTCCACCGCCGAAATAACCTCGCCGAGATTATGAGGGGGAATATTGGTCGCCATGCCTACGGCTATACCGTCGGAGCCGTTTACCAAAAGGTTGGGGAAACGGCTGGGAAGCACTGTGGGCTGCATAAGCGTATCGTCGAAGTTGGGATACCAGTCCACCGTTTCCTTGTCGATGTCGCGCAGCATCTCCGCCGCGATTTTACTCAGCCTTGCCTCCGTATAACGTTGCGCCGCAGGGGGATCGCCGTCCACGGAGCCGAAGTTGCCGTGGCCGTCCACAAGCGGACAGCGAATGGAAAAGTCCTGGGCAAGACGCACCAGCGCGTAGTAAACCGAGCTGTCGCCGTGCGGGTGATATTTACCCATACAGTCGCCCACGATACGCGCGCACTTACGGTAAGGCTTGTCGGAAAACAGATTAAGTTCGCTCATCGAGTAAAGGATACGGCGCTGAACGGGTTTAAGGCCGTCGCGGACGTCGGGTATCGCGCGGGAAACGTTGACCGCCATAGCGTAGGCGATAAACGATTTTTTCATTTCCTCGTTTACTTCGACCTGAATTATTTTGCTGTTGTCTATGATTTCTTTTATGTTGTCGTTTTTATCCGCCATTTCGATTGTCCCCCGTTAAATATCCAGCTCTTTGACAAGCGTGGCGTTGTCCTCGATGAATTTTCTTCTAAGCTCCGGCATTTCGCCCATGAGAACGGTGAAAATCTGGTCCGCCTCCTCCGCGTCCTTCATGTTGACCTTCAGAAGAGTGCGCTTTTCGGGGTTCATGGTAGTTTCCCAAAGCTGGTCGGCGTTCATTTCGCCAAGGCCTTTATAACGCTGTATCTCGGGTTTAACCAGCCTTTCGCTGGCGACTTTAAGCTCCTCGTCCGAGTAGCAGTACTCGACGGTTTTACCTTTGGTCAGCTTGTAAAGCGGCGGCTGCGCGATGTAAACGTGGCCGCGCTCTATAAGCGGGCGCATAAAGCGGAAAAAGAAAGTGAGCATGAGGATTCTGATGTGGGAGCCGTCCACATCCGCATCGGTCATGCAGATAATCTTGTCGTAGCGCAGCTTGCTTTCGTCGAATTCGTCGTCGATGCCGCAGCCGAACGCCGTAATCATCGCGCGGATTTCGGCATTTTCCATGATTTTGGTAAGCCTTGCCTTTTCCACGTTGAGGATTTTGCCCCTTAGCGGCAGAATCGCCTGGAAACGGCGGTCGCGTCCTTGCTTAGCCGTGCCGCCCGCGCTGTCGCCCTCCACGAGGTAGATTTCGCAGTGGCTGGCGTCCTTGTCCGTGCAGTCGGCAAGCTTTCCCGGCAGCGTAGTGGACTCTAAAACGCCTTTTCTTCGGGTGCTTTCCCTTGCCGCCCGCGCCGCGTCGCGCGCTTTTTGCGCCGTAACCGTCTTCATTATGAGGTCGCGCGCCTCCTTGGGGTTTTCCTCGAGATACGTCCCCAGCCCCTCGGTAAGCGCTTTTTCCACAAGCGGGCGCATTTCGGAGTTGCCAAGCTTTGTCTTGGTCTGGCCTTCGAATTGCGGCTCCTCCAGTTTTACGGAAATTATGGCGGTAATACCTTCCCTTACGTCCTCGCCGGTGAGTTTGAAGTCGTCTTTGACCAGCTTTTCGGCATGAGCGTAATCGTTAAGCACGCGGGTCAAAGCGTTTTTGAATCCCACAAGGTGAGTGCCGCCCTCTTCGGTGTTGATGTTGTTGGCGTAGGAATACAGCACCTCGTTATAGCTGTCGTTGTACTGCATGGCGATTTCCACGCTGGAATTTTTAAATTCCTTTTCAATGTAAAGGGCCTTAGGGAAAAGCGTGTTTTTCGCGCGGTTCAGATAATCCACGAAATCCAGAATTCCGCCCTCGTAATGGAAGGTTTCGTTCTTCTCGCAACCGGGACGGCTGTCGATAAGGTTTATTTTAAGCCCTTTGTTGAGATAGGCGACCTCCCTTAAACGAGTGCGCACCGTCTCATAAGAAAACTCTATCGTTTCGAAAATTTCCTTGTCGGGATAAAAGGTGACTTTCGTGCCCGTAAGCGTGGTTTCGCCCACCTCAGCAAGCTCGCGCATGGGCACGCCGCGCATATATCTTTGACGGTAAATCTTTCCGTTTTTATAGACTTCCACTTCCAGCCACTCGGAAAGAGCGTTGACCACGGAAAGGCCTACGCCGTGCAGTCCGCCCGAAACCTTGTAACCGCCGCCGCCGAATTTACCGCCCGCGTGTAGTTTGGTAAGCACCACCTGAACCGCGGAAACGCCCTCCGTTTTATGAATGTCGATGGGAATGCCTCTTCCGTTGTCGGTGACGGCAACCGCCCCTTCCCGCGTGATTTCCACGGTAATGGTGTCGCAGTAGCCCGCAAGAGCCTCGTCCACGCTGTTGTCCACGATCTCCACGATAAGATGATGAAGACCGCGTTCGTCCGTGGAGCCGATATACATTCCCGGCCTTTTCCTGACGGGTTCAAGTCCCTCGAGGACCTGAATCTCGCTGGAGTCGTATGCATTATCCGTTTTATTCGACATAATATTCTCCTTATGCTGTTGAGCCAATATGATTATAGCACTTTTCGCCGAAAAAGAAAAGCGTTTTGACCCCTCGGGGGCGTTTGTTTTTACAGCGTTATTTTAAAGCATAGCCTTTTCGCGCGCAAAATTGCCCCTTAAAGCCGCGAAAACGATTTTCTCGGGTTAAATATGCGGATTTTACGCCGTAAACCGAATCCCCTCCCACGATAACGGAAAAAAACGTTAAACTCATCATTAAAATCTTATTAAATAAAGCGCCATTCCTTGCAATTACCGAATTATTATGATATACTTATTCCACTAATACCTTATTTAAATGGAGGAAATTTTATGGCTAAACGTAAAAGTAGTTTGGGTAAGCCGCTGGCTTTTGTTGCGGCTGTCTTGGGTTTGGCGGCTGTCGTAATGCTCTTTTTGCCCGCAATCGGCATAAAGGATACGGACACTACCTATACGGGACTGCAGATCACTTTCGGATACAAGGAGTCGCTTCTCGGATTTGAATATACCGTTTTCGATTTCTCGTTCATGAACCTTCTTACCTATATTCTTGCCGTTGTGGGTATCGTATTTTCGGTGCTCAGCGCAATGGGTAAGGGCAGCAAATTCGCTTCCTTCATCGCGGCGGCAGCGTTTGCGGTGGCGGGAGTGTTCTTCTTCCTTTCCGTTTCCTACACTATGCCCAATGAGGACGCAAGCAAGATTATTTCCGCTTTCGGCGGCAATATTAAAGACGCGCTTACTCTCGCTTACGGCGCGATAATCGGCGGCGTTGCGGCATTGCTTGCGGCTTTGTGCAACCTTTGCAAAATCGTACTTAAGTAATACGGATCAAAAACACTAAAGAAAATTTCCGCTTCCCCTTTTCGGGCGGCGGAATTTTTTTATACTTTATTCAGGACTTTAACCGATAACGTCGATTATTTCACCATAACCGCTTTATAATCCGATAAGGTCATTCGATTATCTCACCATAACCGCTTTATAATCCGATAAGGTCATTAGCTTGACTCATTTTAACCTTTTTATGTTCCGCAAGGTACGTCGCCTAACTCACCATAACTGCTTAATGTTCTGATTAAATGGGGCAAACCTTTTTTTCGCGGTTTTATTTATCTTTGTCATTGAATGCCGCATTATAATCGGACGGAATAAGCCGCCCCTCCCCATATTGAAGGTTCGTAAAACAAATGTATCGCGCTTATAAATGCCGTACGAACAAAAAATATACCTGTAAATGCTCAAATTCAGGTAAAACTCCATTTATGTAACTGAATATAACAAACAAAAAACTGCCTTTGTAAATCACATAGTTCCGACAAACGCCCCGTCTTTGAAATACGAATTATAAAATGCTGCCTTTAAAAAAATACCCAAGTCAATGCAAACGAAAGCACCGCTTATGTAAATTCAATATCCAAAAAAAACAAAATATTAAATAAATGCTTAAGTACGGATATATGAAAAAAGCTGCCCCTCTCTTTAATCGGGACAAAGGGGCAACTTATTATCGCTTTTTAATCGCTTGCCGCATTTATTGAATTTTATTACGGATTTCGGGTGCGGAAAAAGCGATTTTACCGTTTAATTAAACTTATATTCTTTTACTCATCACTTTGTCCATAGACCCGACAAAAGACGAATAAAGCGGTGACGCGCAAATTTTCAGTTACGGAATCAGGACTTTCTGACGATAAGCACTTCGTAAGGTTTAAGCGTTATTTTTTCGCCGCGGGCATACCACCTGCCCGTAAGCACGTTTTCGCCGTTAAACGGACAAACCGCGAAAGCCGGAGCGTTTTCCGTTTCCACTGCGGCGAAAAACTCGCCCGCTTCGCCTTTACGGGTAAATGTAACCAGCGACGGGCTTGCGTCCGCAAAAGGCGCGTTTATGCCCGCCTTACGTGCCAGATCAAGCATCATTTCGCTAAGCGTCTTTGCGTCGGGCAGCATACCGAGAATGATAATTTTGCCTTTTCCGTAATCCGCGGAAACAATCGCGCATTTGCCTTTGACGAAATCGCCGTCGGCGTAAGTCGCCTCGGCTTTCGCTTTGGGACCCGCGGAGAAAACGTCGTAAACCAGGGATATGGTGTCGCCTTTTTTGCCGTCGTCGAAAATCAGGGAATACTGCTCGCCTTTGGGAAGAGTGTATTCGATCCTGACGTCCGCCGCTTTTTCCAGTATGCCCATGGCGCGGTCGACAAACTTTGCGCCCGAGGGATTGCGGATATCGGTAAGCGGCCCCACAACCCAGATTCCGCCGTTTCCCACCCATTCAAGCATTCTTTCGCCCAGATTTTCTTCGTCAAGATTAAGCATGAAAGGGGTAAAAATCAGTTTGTAATCGCTTACGTCTTTGCCGGTAGTCAGTATATCGGGACGAATATGCGCGCGAAGAAGCGGGCGGTAAACGTCGTTCATAAGCGATTCCTTGTAATCGAAACCGGGCATGACCTTTTGAAAACGATACATATTGTGCGCGGTGAACGCCGCGTGGATTCCTATGCGGGAGCTTACTACGCGGGATTTCTCAATGACATCGCCCGCAACCGAAAGCTGCCGCGACAATGCTTTTATCTCCCCCGCCACGTGAAAGGGGCGCCCGCACGAACTTATACACGCGCCGTGCATAAGCTCCTGTCCGCCGTAATGGGAACGCCACAGCCAGTAGTTTACAAGCTCCGCTCCGGCAAGAAGCGGCATCCATACGTTGGCGACGTTAAAATTAGCGGGACGCATGAAGTTAGCCTCCGCAGACCCGTTCCAGCAGCACGAGGTTTCGGTCGCCCAGAAAGGCGCGGATTTCATGGGCCTTAAATAATCGTAAAAAAACTGCGCGCGCCAGAAATTCTCGCCGTAATCGTAGTGATTATACTGCATGACGTCCATGTCCTTGCTTAATCGGTTGTAATCGAGGTTGAAAATGGGCATGGAATCGTGTCCGACGGGAACGGAAACGTACTTTTTGAGAATATCGTACTGGCGTTTTATAAAATCCAGCTGACTTTTGTTCTGAAACTTTCCCCACCAGTAAAGGTACGACGGGTGCGTCCACGTTTTGGGATTGGGTTTTTCGACCTGATCGAAAGAGTCGTAATTCTGCGAAAAGACATAATTGCCCCATTCGCGGTTAAGTTTTTCGATATCCCCGCCGAACTCTTCGCTGAGGTAATGGCGGAATTTTTGCTCGCACACGGGGCAGCAGCATCCGCGCCCGTGTTTTTCGGGTTCTATTTCGTTGTCTATCTGCCAGCCGATTATGTGTTCGTCGCGAGAAAACTCTTTCGCCATCGCCTCCACGATTTTATCGCAGTAGCTTAAGTACAATTCATTATTGGGGCAAACGTCGCGCCGTCCGCCATGCGCAAGCCTTACGCCGTCCACGGTAATCATGAATATCTCGGGATGCTTTTGCGTCAGCCATCTCGGAGGGCACGCCGTAGGAGTCCCCATGATGACCGAAATTCCCTTATCGCGGCACTTGTCTACCACTTCACGGAAAAGCGAAAAATCGAACTTGCCTTCCTCGGGCTCCATTGTCGACCATGCGAACTCGGCAATGCGGACGCAGTTAAGTCCCAGGGACTGCATAAGCGAAAGGTCCTCGTCGATGAGATTGCGGTCCCACGCCTCGGGATAGTAATCGGAGCCGAAAACGGGCTTTTTGACTTTAAACATAAAACATACTTCCTCCTTATTCCGATTGTCATACAGTCAATCTTATTTAATTATAAATAACATGAAAAATAAAGTCAACGCGACCGCATTGACTTTAATTGCTTAAAAACAAAAGACAAATATGTACAATTTTTTCATTGCCGCCGAGCTTTAAAACTCAAGCTTTTCGGCACGGCAAACTTTTTCCCCGGGGCAAAACGCAATCAGACATCATGCGCCTTAGATTATCTGCCCGACGGATTTATCAGGCAATATACTCCCTTACCTTTAACTTTGCGCCCACGCTTTCCGCCGCTTTACGGCATTTTTCGACGTCCACTCCCTCCACTGCGACAACGGTCATGACTGTGGTTATGCCCGCCAGAACGCACTCGCGCGTGAACTTAAGCAGCTCGTCGTAAGCGGCAAGGCCGAAAACGGAGTGACACATTTTGTCATACCCCTCCGCACTGTCGCTGTTAAGCGAAACCGAAACGGTATCAATCCTGCCTTTAAGCAAAGGCACGATGTCGCGGCGGTTGATGAGATTGCCCAAACCGTTGGTGTTAAGCCGCGTTTTCTTGCCGCAGGAGTGCACAAACTCCGCCACTTCAACCATGACGTCCGTTTTGTAAGTAGGCTCTCCGTAGCCGCAAAACACGATCTCACGGTAATCGCCGTGACTTTTTATCCCGTTTATAACCTCTTGAGCATCGGGTTCGCGACTCAGCCAGAGGTCGCCGCTGTCGCCTATCCCGTCGCCGTTCCGACGGATGCAGAAAGAACAGTCGTTGCAGCATTTATTTGTAAGATTCACATACAGATTATCGCCGTAGCGATATACGAAATTTACATTCATAATAAGTCTTCTTTATAAGTCTCTTTTCATTTTTGTAAATATGCGGTAAGCGTTGTCCGTAGTGATTGCGGCAACCTCGTCAAAGCTTAAGCCGAGGATTTCGGCAATCTTTTCCGCCTGGAAGCGCACAAAGCGCGGATAATTGGTTTCGCCGCGGTGCGGGTGCGGGGTAAGGTACGGACAATCGGTTTCGATAAGAATACGGTCAAGCGGCACTACGGGCACGATGTCGTAAAACTTTTTGGCGTTTTTGAAAGTTACCGAACCCGAAAAGGAAATGTAAAAGCCCATGCCGACGTATTTCTGCGCCGTTTCCCTGCTTCCCGAAAAACAGTGCATCACAACGCCGTTTTTCAGTTTGTCGGCGTTTTTCGCAAGAACCTTGTCCATGTCCTCATAAGCGTCGCGCACGTGGAAACAAACGGGAAGTCCGCTTTTTAATACGACGTCCAGCTGTTTTTCCAGCCAGTAAATCTGTTTGTCGCGGTCCGTTTCGGGATAAAAGTAATCCAGCCCGATTTCCCCTATCGCCACGCATTTATCGTCTTTAGAAAGCTGTAAAAGCTGTTCGCAAGGGTCGGAAGTAAGCTCCTGCGCGTCCGACGGATGCACGCCCACGGCGCAGTAAACGTTTTTGTTGCGGCGCGCGATCTCAAGGCACCTTAACGAGCTTTCAAGATTGTAACCTACCGTTATTATCTTTTCCAGTCCGTCCTCGGGCATGGAGTCGATAATCGCCTGTCCCCCGCCGTAACGCTCGTCGGTAAGGTGAGCGTGAGTGTCTATCAGCATACCTCGCTGCCCCCGTCCATCAGTTTTTCGGGACGGACAAGACAAAGCTGCTCGTTTTCCCCCTCTCCGCTTACGGCGCAAAGAAGCATGCCGCGGCTTTCGATACCGCGGATTTTGCGCGGCGCAAGGTTTTTGACGACCACGACGCGTTTACCCACCATTTCTTCGGGGGTGTAGAATTTAGCGATTCCGCTGACGATGGTCCTTACTTCATCGCCTATTTTAACGGTGGATTTAAGCAGTCTGTCCGCTTTTTCCACTTTTTCGCAAGCGATAACCTCGCCCACCACGAGTTTGGTGCGGAAGAACTCGTCTGCGGTGACGTATTCTTCCTGCTTGTCCGCATCGGCATTTACGGCGTCGGCTGTTTTTTCTTTGGCCTTGTCGGCGGCGTTATCTTTTGCGGCAGAGCCGTCTTTAACTGCGGCGTCCGTTTTTTTATCTTCTTTTTTAACTTCTTTCTGCTCTGCTTTTTCCGCGGCGGCGGCTATTTTATCCAACTCGATAAGCTCCTTTTTTTCGTCGAGTCTCGGGAAAAGAATTCCCGTTTCGTGCGTTTCGTATTTTTTCACCGCGCCCCACTTAAGCACGCTGTCGAAAACCTCGGGCGCCTTTAGTCCCAATCCTTCGAAAATGAGTTTGGGGGTGCGGGTGATGAAAGGCATAAGCGCGGTAGAACAAACGCGGATAGCCTCCGTAAGATTGTAAAGAACCGCTTTAAGTCTGCCTTTGGTTTCCTCGGACTTGGATAAAATCCACGGACGCGTGTTGTCGATGTACTTGTTTGCCTTGTCGATAACCGCGAAAATGTCCTCAAGCGCGCGGCTTAAATTAAGCTTGTCTATATCCTCGTCGAGTTTTTTGTCCAGCGCGTTTATTTCGGCAATGAACTCGTCGTCGAATTCGCCCTTTTCGCCCGAAGCGTCCAGCTTTCCGTCAAAATACTGCTTGTTCATCGCAAGCGTGCGGCGGGTAAGGTTGCCAAGGTCGTTGCACAGGTCCTGATTAAACCTTCCTATAAACGCCTCGTTGGTGTAAACGCCGTCGGAGCCGAAAGGAATCTCACGCAGAATATAGTAGCGTATTGCGTCCACGCCGTAACGCTTTTCCAGGATAAACGGGTCTACGACGTTGCCCTTGGACTTACTCATCTTGTCGCCGCCAAGCAACAGCCAGCCGTGGCCGTAAACCTTTTTGGGCAGCGGCAGATCCAGCGCCATAAGGATAGCGGGCCAGATGATGGTATGGAATCTTACGATTTCTTTGCCCACCATGTGAAGGTCCGCGGGCCAGTATTTATCGAAAAGGCTTGTGTCGTCGCTGCCGTAACCCAAAGCCGTGATATAGTTGCTAAGCGCGTCAATCCACACATAGACTATGTGACCGGGGTCAAACTCCACGGGGATACCCCATTTGAAAGCCGTACGCGATACGGCAACGTCGTTAAGCCCGTCCTTTATGAAGTTGTTGACCATTTCGTTGACGCGGGAACGCGGCTCTAAGAAATCGGTTTCGGTAAGCAGTTTCTTTATGCGGTCCTGATATTTGCTGAGGCGGAAAAAGTAGCTTTCCTCCTCCGCATCGCTGACTTCCCTGCCGCAGTCGGGGCATTTGCCGTCCACAAGCTGACTTTCGGTCCAGAACGACTCGCACGGGGTGCAGTATTTGCCCTTGTAGCGCGACTTGTAAATATCGCCCTGGTCGTAAAGCTGTTTGAAAATCTTTTGTACGGCTTTTACGTGATAGTCGTCGGTGGTGCGAATGAATTTATCGTAAGAAATATCGAGAAGCGACCAAAGCTCCTTTATGTTGTCCACCAGCGCGTCCACGAAAGCTTTGGGCGTGACTCCCGCCTCCGCCGCGCGTTTTTCTATCTTCTGACCGTGCTCGTCCGTGCCGGTAAGGTAAAACACGTCGAAACCGCGCATGCGCTTATAGCGGGCAAGAGCGTCGCAGCACACTGTGGTGTAGCTGTGGCCTAAATGCCATTTGCCGCTGGGGTAATAAATAGGTGTGGTGATGTAATAGGTTTTGTTTTTCTCTTCCATAAGTTCCGAATCCTTTTTGCGGTAAAATTCCGCATAAAAAACGCCTGATTTAACACAAGTTACCAGTTTATTATAGCCTTTAAGGCGAAAAAAAGCAATCGATTAAAATATCGGCGCGCCAAATATTTTGTTTTTTACCCGAATATACATATATAAACGAAACTGAAAGAGGACAATATATTGAACGTTATCTGGTTTTTGATACTCGTTTCGGGCACGGTCGCCATGCTTTTCACCGACCCCGACGGAGCGATTCGCGCAATGCTTACGGGCTCGGGTAACGCCGTAACGCTTGCGATGACGCTTATCGCGACTTACGGCTTCTGGCTGGGATTTTTCGCGCTTATGGACAAGACGGGAGTGTCCGACTTCATCGCAAAAATACTTAAGCCCGTCATCCGCCTTTTATTCAAGGACGCGGACGATAAAACGCGCAAATACATTTCCATGAATATTTCGGCAAACCTTCTGGGGCTGGGCAATGCCTCCACCCCCATGGGAATCAACGCCATAAATTCCATGAACAAGGGCGCAAAATACGCCACTACCGACATGATTATGCTGGTGGTGATTTCCGCAACCTCGCTGCAGCTTATCCCCTCCACCGTCATAGGCATGCGTATAGCGCACGGCTCCAACGCGCCCACGGCGTTTCTTCTTCCCTGCATGTTAAGCACCGTGACTTCCACTGTTGTGGGCGTAATGTTGGTAAAACTGTTCTCGCGTATTTTCGGTGAAAAACCGCGCGAAAGAAAGAAGAAAAAAGCGGCAACCCCGAGCGGCGCAGCTTTTTCCCCGCCCGTACTTTTAACACCGCGCCCCGCGGCAAAAAGCGACTTATCCTCTAAAGGCGGCAAGGCATGACTGCTTACGTTATTCCGCTGATATTCTTAACAGTCCTTATCATTACCTTCGTAAAACGCAAAAACGGTTACTCGGTGTTTGTGGACGGCTCCAAATCCGCGCTGTCGCTTATGGCGGAAGTCTTTCCCTACCTTCTTACGGTCATGATGGCGGTGGAGCTTTTCAGGGCAAGCGGAGTTTCCGCCGCCGTCAGCAGCGCCGTGGAACCCGTAATGAACTTCTTCGGAATCCCCAAAGAACTGACGGAACTTATTCTTGTCCGTCCGCTTTCGGGCGCGGGCGCGCTTGCGGTACTGGACAACATTTACACCCTTTACGGCACGGATACTTACGTGGGACTTTGCGCGTCGATAATATACGGCTCTAGCGAAACTATTTTTTACGTTTCCAGCATCTATTTTTCCAAAAGCGACATAAAAAACCTTCGTTACTCCATTCCCGTCGCGCTTATCGCCACTTTTACCGGCTGCGTTTTAGGCTGCTTTGTGATGAAGCTTATGTGATTTTATCCCCCTTTTGCGCGAAATCGCCAAATGAAATTTAATTTTGCCGCTGACGCCGACTTTTACAAAAAAACCACAAATAAAATAAAACCGCAAGCCCGAAAAAGGAATTGCGGTTTTATTTAGAAATCAGGATCCGAAATTTTTATTTCACTTTTAATGACTAACTTAATTTCAGTCAATAAGGCGAACCCGATAATTTTATTTTTACGCTGAACGCCGATATAATCCGTTTATGACGATTTGGGATATCCTGCGACTTAATCGCGCGAATGTTTTATTCGTAAAGGTCGGTGGAAAGATACCTGTCGCCGCCGTCCGGAAGCAGTACAAGCACGCGCTTAGAGGGGTTGCGTTTCAGAACCTCGGTTGCGGCAAACAGGGCCGCACCGCCCGAAATGCCCACGGTAAACCCCTCGGTCCGGGCGAAAAGACGCGCTGCGGAATACGCTTCCTCCGTCTTTACGGCGACGACTTCGTCAAGGACGCTTTTATTTAAGGTTGCGGGCAGAAAATTGGCGCCGATGCCCTGAAGTTTGTGCGCGCCCGCATAGCCTTTGGAAATAAGTGGGGAATCGAACGGCTCCACTGCGACGATTTTTACGCCTTTAACGCACTCTTTAAGCTTTTTGCCCACGCCCGAAATCGTGCCGCCCGTGCCCACGCCCGCGACGAAAAAGTCGAGTTTTCCGTCAAGGTCGGAAATTATTTCCTCCGCCGTGGTCTTTTCATGAATTTCGGGATTGGCGGGATTGGAAAACTGGTCGGGAATAAAAGCGTTTTCGGTAGACGCAAGCAGTTCCTGCGCTTTGTCCACCGCGCCTTTCATTCCTTCGGCGGCAGGAGTCAGTACCAGCGTGGCGCCCAACGCGGAAAGGATTTTACGCCGCTCGGCGCTCATGGATTCGGGCATGGTGAGTATCAGCTTATAACCGCGCACGGCGCAGGCCATGGCAAGCCCTATGCCCGTGTTGCCGCTTGTGGGCTCTATCACCGTGCCGCCCGCTTTCAGTCTGCCGCTTTTTTCCGCGGCTTCGATCATGGCAAGCCCCACGCGGTCTTTTGCCGATCCGCACGGATTAAAGCCTTCCGCCTTTACCAAAAATTCCCCTTTTACTCCCGCGGCTAAAGCAAAGCGCGATGCTCTTATTACGGGAGTGTTTCCTATAAGCGCGGTAACGTCGTCGTAAATTTTCATGTTTTTGTTCTCCGAATTAAAGATAAAATAATAAAATCAGCCGCGATTCGCTTAAACCGCTTGATTTAATCAACCGATTAAAAAGAAAAAGGTCGGGCAATGGGAAAACGTCTTTTCCTTTTTACGCCGACCTTATAAAAATACTTTACTGTTTTTCAATCAGGCTTTCGCCTTCCATTTCCTCGGGTTTAACTACGCCCATTACGTCCAGAAGCGTGGGGGCCACGTCGCAAAGCGCGCCCGTCTTTTTGAGTTTTGCGCCTTTGAATCTGTCGCCCACAAGTATAAACGGCACGGGATTGGTGGTGTGCGAAGTGCAGGGAGAGCCGTCGTCGAAGGTCATCTGCTCGGCGTTGCCGTGGTCGGCGGTGACAAGCGCCGTTCCGCCCGTCGCCTGAACAGCGGGCACCAAGCGGGAAAGACATTCGTCCACGGTTTTAACGGCCTTTACCGCCGCGTCGAAAACGCCCGTGTGTCCCACCATGTCGCAGTTTGCAAAGTTAAGGATAAGCACGTCGACGTCGCCTATTACTTCCAGCGCCTTCTCGGTAACCTCGGGCGCGCTCATTTCGGGCTGAAGGTCGTAAGTCGCGACTTTGGGGCTGGCTACCAGCACGCGCTGTTCGCCCTCGTTGGGTTTTTCCACGCCGCCGTTAAAGAAGAAAGTGACGTGCGCATACTTTTCGGTTTCGGCAACTCTTGCCTGAGTAAAGCCCTTATGCGCAAGGTACTCTCCAAGCGTGTTTTTAAGCGCGCGCGGTGCAAACGCGGTGTGTATACCCGTAAAAGTCGCGTCGTACTGAGTCATTCCCACGTAATAAACGGGCTTGTATCCGCCGGCGCGCTCGAACATGTCGAAGTCCTCGTAAATGGCGGCGCGCGTAATTTCTCTTGCGCGGTCGGAACGGAAATTGTAGAAGATTATCGAGTCGTTTTTGTTTACGCCCTTATATCCGTCCACAACTACGGGCTTTATAAACTCGTCGAACACCTTTTGAGCGTAAGAAGCCTTAATGCCCTCCTCCGCCGTTTCGAACTTTGCGCCCACGCCCGCAAACACGCAGTCGTAGCCCTGTTTTACACGCTCCCAGCGGTTGTCGCGGTCCATGTAGTAATATCTGCCCACGACGGTGGCGATTTTGCCCACGCCGATTTCTTTGATTTTTTCCTCTAAAAGCTCAACGTAATGCGCCGCGCTGTCGGGCGGAACGTCGCGTCCGTCCGTGACGCAGTGAACGTAAACTTCCTTAAGCCCCTCGCGTTTGCAAAACTTCAGAAGCGCGTAAAGATGCTCGTTGGAGCTGTGAACGCCGCCGTCGGACAACAGTCCCACAAGGTGAAGCGCGGTATTGTATTTCTTTACGTTTTCCGCGGCGCCCAGGAAAGCGGGATTAGTGAAAAACTCGCCGTCCTCAATGGCCTTGTCTATCTTGGTGATGTCCTGATAAACCACTCTGCCCGCGCCCAGGTTAAGGTGTCCCACCTCGCTGTTGCCCATTTGTCCCGCGGGAAGTCCCACGGCTCTTCCGCTGGCCTCGATAAGCGTGTGCGGATATTTTTCCATGAGAGAAGTGATGTAAGGAATACCGCACTTTTTAACGGCATTGCCTTTCTCGCTTTCCCTGTAGCCGAAGCCGTCCATTATAATAATAGCGTCAGTTTTTTTCATAGTCGATGTACTCCGTAATTAAGTATGCCGTTTTTACGCGTGAAAAATTACGCCTTTACGCCCGCCTTGACTACCACGGAAAAATCCTGAGCCTTAAGCGACGCGCCGCCGATAAGACCGCCGTCGATATCGCTCATCGCCATAAGTTCCGCCGCGTTTTTGGCGTTCATGCTGCCGCCGTACTGAATGCGCACGCGGTTTGCCGCAGCTCTGCCGTATTTTTTGGCAAGAGTTTTACGGATAAACCTGATGGTGTCGTTAGCCTGCTCGCTGGTGGCGGTTTTGCCCGTGCCGATAGCCCAGACGGGCTCGTAAGCTACGACGATTTTCTTTGCGTCCTCGGCGTCGATACCCTCGAAAGCGCCTTCTATCTGCTTGTAGAGAATGCTTTCGGTAAAGCCGCCTTCGCGCTCGGCAAGCGTTTCGCCCACGCAAACGATGGGCTTAAGTCCGTTCTTAAGCGCCTGAACGGTGCGTTTGTTGACCGTCTCGTCCGTCTCGCCGAAGTACTGACGGCGCTCGCTGTGGCCGATTACTACGTATTCCGCGCCCGCCTCGATAAGCATTGCCGCGCTGATTTCGCCCGTAAACGCGCCCTTGTCCGCCCAGGAAACGTTTTGCGCGCCCACGCGGATTTTGCTGCCTTTAACCAGCTTTTTTACCTTTTCTATGTCGGTAAAAGGCACGCACACCACTATGTCCACGCCCTTGACGTCTTTTACCAGCGGCTTAAGCGCGGTAAGAAGCGCTTCCGCCTCCGCCTTGGTGTTGTTCATCTTCCAGTTGCCCGCAATAATCGGCTTTCTCATTTTTATGTAACTCCTTATTTGATTTTTCTGAATAAAATTCAGCGTTCAGTTGCGCATTAGCCCCAAACGCACCGTTAATTATTATAAACGATTAAAACGCAATTATCAAGCGAAAAGCACCATAAACGCAGTTTTCAAGCGGTTTAAGCGTAATTAAAGCTTTTTTATGCCCTGTAAAAAATATTTTTACCCGTAATCGATTTCTCTCTTAATCACAAAATGTGATTTAAGGGCGAGCGGCCTTAAAAAAATCTTCCGCATTAAGCGCCCCGTGCGTGTTTCCAGATGTCATTAAACCGCCGCGTAACCCCCAGGGATAAATTCCGTAAGGCCTGTGCCGCACAAAAGCAAAAAGCGGTAGCGCGTCTTAACGCCTTATGCCAAGTCACCGATGATACCGCATAATGCCTGTTGACAACTTAACAAATGTATCCGCTGAAAAAAAATACGAAACTCTTAAAAGCTTACCTAAAGTTACCGCAAGCCCACTGACAATCTGACTTTACAGCCATTACAGAAATATTAAACTGTTAAAAAGCTACCCAAAGTTACCACGAATACATTGATAATCATTATATAGCCAATGTAAAAACACGAAAGTCTTAAAAGCTAACCTAAAGCTACCTCAATCACATTGACAATCTGACTTTACAGCCATTACAGAAATATTAAACTCTTAAAAAGCTACCCTGGGTAAAAATAAAAAGCACGAAAAAGGATTACTTTTCGAAATTCTGTCTTATATACTCGTAAACTACAAGTCCGGCCGCAACGGAAGCGTTAAGGGAATTTACTTTGCCGCGCACGGGAAGCGCGACCACGCCGTCGCACTTTTGCTTGGTCAGGCGTTTTACTCCGCTGTCCTCGCCGCCCACTACGAAAGCCGTAGCGCCCGTAAGCCGCGTTTTGTAAATATCGTCGCCGTCCATATCGGCGGCATATACCCAAACGCCCCTTTCCTTAAGGAAATCAATTTCGTCGTTAATGTTGGTGACCTTTGCCACAAGCATGTGCGCTGCCGCCCCTGCCGACACTTTGACCACCGTATCGTTTACCGACACGCTGCGGTGCCGCGGAATGATCACCCCGTGCACGCCGCCGCACTCGGCAACGCGCAGAATACTGCCGAGGTTATGCGGGTCCTCCACCCCGTCGAGAATGAGGATAAAAGGCGCCTCCCCCCGCTTTTCGGCAAGGGCGAGAATGTCTTCGGGTTCGCAGTACTTAAAGTCGGTTATTTCCGCGATAAATCCCTGATGTTTTTTGCCTGCCGCCTCGCGGTCCAGCACCTCTTTGTCGTAGAAGAAAATCTTTATCCCGCGCGATTTCGCGTCGTTGATGATGCGCTGCGCCCCCGAGTCTTTAAGGTCGCGGGAGGCAATCAGCCTGTCTATGGTGGAGCCCGATTTCAACGCCTCCGTAACGGCGTTACGTCCGATTACTTTCATTTTTTTACGTTCCTTCGATGAAAAATTATTTTTTGTGAGTTTTTTGGGAAAATGTCCCAAAATCTGACGGCGCTTCACACTGTTTTACCGATTCAGAACCTGTTACGTTCGGAAAAAGATGATAAGTGCAGCCTAATCACGGCTTATTTTATCCTTGATACCGCATGAATCTTAGGTCCGAAAGCGCGGAATCGTTAAGCCTAAACACGGCTTAAAACCGACGCAAGCCCATAAATCAGGTTTCCGACATAATATACCCGACTTTAAAACCCGTGTTATTTTGCGAAAAAGTCAGTAGGCGAGTCGTTTTTGTAAGTAGTGAAATTTATCGTGTATTCCCCGTCCTTAACACAAGGAGAAGTAAAAACGCACCGCCATTGCGGCATTTTGTCAAGGTCGGGAAAGAAGACTTCCGCGCCGCCCGACGCGTCCACTTTGGTGACAAGCGCCTCCTCGCAATAAGGCAGCATGGTTTTATAGAACATTGCGCCGCCGATGACGAAAATATCTTGGTCGCGGTACTTTTCAAGCGCGGATTTAAGCTCCTCCATCGAGTCCGCCACAATACAGTCGTCGCGCTTGACTCCGCCCGGCCAGAGTACGGCGTTTACGCGGTTGGGAAGAGGCTTGCCGCCCGGGAAAGACTTAAGCGTATTGCTGCCCATGACCACTACTTTGCCCGTAGTCGCGGTGCGGAAAAACTTCATATCCTCCTTAAGCTTAAACAGCAAATCGTTTTTTTTGCCTATGCCCCACTCTTTATCCACCGCAACAATCGCGCGAATCATATTGCCACCTCTATTTTTTTGCCCATGGGCGTGTATTTGTAATCCTGAAGCTCGAAGTCGTCCACCTTGAAGTCGTAAAAGTCCGTGACGTCGCGCTTAAGTATAAGCTTGGGCGCGGGATACTGCTCTCTTTCGAAAAGCTCCTTGCAAAGCGGAATGTGACGGTCGTAAATATGCGCGTCGGCAATGACGTGCACGAACTCGCCGGGCTTTAATCCGCATACTTTGCTTAACATTATTACAAGCATGGAATACTGCACCACGTTCCAGTTGTTTGCCGTAAGCATGTCCTGCGAACGCTGATTGAGTATTGCGTTAAGCTTGTCCCCCGTCACGTTAAAAGTCATCGAGTACGCGCAAGGATACAGATTCATTTCGTGAAGGTCTGCGTGAACGTAAATATTCGTCAGGATTCGCCTTGACTGGGGATTGTTTTTAAGGTCGTATATAACCCTGTCCACCTGGTCGAAATAACCCTCTTTATACTTGTGCTTAACGCCCAGCTGATATCCGTAAGCCTTGCCTATGGTGCCGTCCTTGCCCGCCCAGGAATCCCAGATATGACTGTTAAGCTCGCTTACCCGATTGCTTTTTTTCTGCCAGATCCACAAAAGCTCGTCCAGTGCCGCGGCGAAATTGGTTTTTCTTACCGTGATAATGGGAAACTCTTCCTGAAGGTCGTAGCGGTTTACGATACAGAATTTTTTAACGGTGTGCGCGGGCGTACCGTCCTCCCAGTGCGGCCGTACGGGCATGCCCTCGTCCGAAAAGCCGTTTTCCATAATGTCGCGAAGATTGCTTAAGAATATCTTGTCCGCCTTGCTCATTTTTCTCCTCCTTGGGTTTCCTTAGCCGAAACGCATTTTTCCATAAGATAATAAAGTCTTTCCGTTTGCCCCGTTATTTTCAAAAAACCCAGCACTCCTTCCAGCGCGGTGGCTTTTTTGTAAACGCCTAAAGCCGCGTTTTTTGCCTTGGAAACGTTGTGACAGTTGCGGCTTCTTCGTGCGATTTCGCGCTCCTCGGGCGTAAGATCTTCGGCAATCGCGTCCAGCATTTGCGCCTGAGCGGCCGCACAGACGAAAGAGCTTGCCATTTTATGGAGGTAGCCCGATTTAAAGTCGTGATTGTCCACAAGCTTTTCCCTGACGAACAGCGTGAACACGGCGTCGCCCAGAAACGCGAGCGAAAGCGGATTGAGTTGTATTGCGTCCTTGACTTCCATAAATAAGATTATAACACGTTTAAGCAAAAATCTCAACGAAATAAACAACCGTCCAAGAATGGCTTTCAGAACCAATGAAACGCGTTAAACCGAACAAATCAATAAAAAGACGAAACGGATTGCCGTTGCTTTCATTATAGCGTTTATGCTATTCTATAACCGTAGCGGAACCGCTGTCCTTTCTTCCTTTATCGCGGCGATAGGCAAGCGGCGACTTACCAGTGTATTTTTTGAACATTTCGCTGAAGCGCTCTATGGAAGAAAATCCCACGGCGTAAGCCACTTCCGTCACCGTAAAGTCATGCGCGTCCAGAAGCAGTTTTTCCGCCTTGCCGATGCGGTACCGCGTGAGATAGTTATAGGGCGAACAATTCATCGCGGCGGAAAAAACGGTGGTGAAATGCGACCTGCTCATGCCCAGTTCGCCCGCCAGCCATGTGACGTCGAAAGGACGGAAATAGTTGTTTTCTATAAACCTTACCGCGCTTTTCACGATATCGGGCTTTGCGGTTTCGCTTTGACTGAGCGACGAATAAATGCCGCCCAGCAACCTGTAGAGAAAGGAATAAAGCTTAAAAAGAGTTTCCGTGCTGTCGGTGTCCGTCCTGAGAATGCTTTCAAGGTCGTAAGCAAGGTCGGCGTCCACGTCGAAAACAACCGCTTTAATGCCCAAAGCGCGCTCGGCAAGCGCCTTTGCTCCCGCGCCCTTAAAACCCAGCCACGCGTAATGCCAAGGGTCGGACTTGTCCGCACAGTACTGATGAAGGGTATCGGGCCGAATGAAAAACGCCTTGTTTTTACCGACTTCGTAAGCTTTTCCGTCAGAGAAAAACCTGCCTTTACCCGACAGAACAAGATGAAAAAGGTAGTAATTTCTTACCGTGGGGCCGTAGTTATGCCCGGGGGCGCACTCCTCGAAACCTGCGTCGCAAATTTCGATATCCCGGCTTAAGCTTTTGCCGTCAAGAAACAGAAAACCGTAATTTTTTCTCTCGTTCATATCTTTTCTCAAAATTTAGATTGGTTTTATCGAGGGAGCTGAAGCCCTCGGATAATATAACAAATTATTAAAAATAAGTCAATCGGAGGAGGAACAAAAAAATGAAAATCACATTCTTGGGCGCGGGCTCGACCGTGTTTGCGAGAAACGTGCTGGGGGACTGTCTTTTAAGCGACCTTAAGGACTACGAAATCGCGCTTTACGACATCGACGAGGTAAGACTGGAGGAGTCTTACGTCATCATCGAGGCTATGCGCAAAAAGTACAACAAGTCCGTAAAAGTCAAAAAGTACACCGACCCCAAAAAAGCTTTTAAGGGCGCAGACTACATAATCAACGCCATTCAGGTGGGCGGATACAAGCCCTGCACCGTAACGGACTTCGAAATTCCCAAAAAGTACGGCCTGAGACAGACCATAGCCGATACTTTGGGCATCGGCGGAATTTTCAGGGCACTGAGAACCATTCCCGTCATGAAAAAATACGCCGACATCATGGAGGACGTCTGCCCGAACGTGCTTTTCCTTAACTACACCAACCCCATGGCTATTCTTTCGGGCTACATGCAGCGCTACACCGGCATAAAAACCGTGGGACTTTGCCACAGCGTTCAGTCCTGCGTGCCCACGCTTGCAAAAAACCTGGATATGCCCGAACTCAACGACGCCAAATGGAAAATCGCGGGCATCAACCACATGGCTTGGCTTTTGGAACTTACCGACAAAAACGGCAACGACCTTTATCCCGCGCTTAAGAAAAAATTTAACGAAGTTCGTCCCAAAGGCGACCTTGTCCGCCTTGACATGATGAACCACTTCGGCTACTACAACACCGAAAGCAGCGAACACACCGCCGAATACCACCCCTACTACATCAAGGACAAATATCCCGAGTTCATCGAAAAATTCAACATTCCTCTCGACGAATATCCGCGCCGCTGCGTCAACCAGATCGAGGGCTGGGCAAAGGAACGCGACCAGATCCTTAACGGCGGCAACGTGGAACACTCCCGCTCCAGGGAATACGGCTCGCACATCATAGAAGCGTGCGAAACGGACGTACCCTTCCGTATTCACGGCAACGTGCTTAACACGGGCCTTATCGACAACCTGCCCCCCGAAGCGTGCGTGGAAGTGCCCGTAATGATTGACAGCAACGGCCTTAACCCCTGCCACGTGGGACGCCTGCCCGAGCAGCTTGCCGCACTTAACCGCACCAACATCAACGTTCAGCTTATGACCATTCAGGCGGCGGTATCGCTTAAAAAAGAGGACGTTTACATGGCGGCTTACCTTGACCCGCACACCAAGGCGGAATTATCGATGGACGACATCAAGGCAATGTGCGACGACCTTTTTGAAGCGCACGGCGACTGGCTGCCCAAATTCAACTGAAGCTTTTTAAGTTAATTGTGTAATCGCAAAACACCCGTCTTTTCTTCTGAAGCGGGTGTTTTTATCTAATCAATCGCGGCAGAATAAATATATTAAATCAAATCGTTATCCGTCCTCAGCCGCCGTAATTTTTCCTGCAATATGAATTTATACGCGCTTTCCGTTGCTTCCGTTTTTAAGCTGCCGTCGCTTTTGTCCCACAATGCGTCATTGTCGATAATGCTTTTTTAATTAAATCCCGACTTCTTGCCGCGGATATATATTTTGTCTTTCGGACTATATGGTAACAGACGACAACGCTAAAGAAATATTGACTTATTAAATGTTTCCGAAGCATTTACAGCAACGAAAAACTCCCCGCCCGTAAATGCGGACAGGGAGTTTTGTTTTTCTTTACGAAAATCCGGAAATTAAGCTTTTTTTACGGATTTTTGTATCGGGTTAGTTTTTATGCCTGGGTGCCAAGCTGAACCAGATCCTTGCAGGACACGAACACGGGATAACCTTTTTCGCTGGTCGTCCAGTATTCGCCGTCAAGACCGACGATGGCGTTGCTTTCATCCGCAATCCAGGCTTCGAACTGACCGTAGTTGTACCAGGACTTGACGTGAAAATCTTTGTCCTCGGTCAAAAGTCCTACTCTTATCATCTCATCGGTATCGGTCATCTGGTCAACGTTGGTAGAAGTCGGGTTGTTGACGCCTTTACCGCCGTTTTTGTTATATTATTTGATATATATCCCAAACAATGGTTTCATAAAACAGCTTGTTAAACGTTCTTTAGCCGAAAAAGTAAAAGTAAATTTTTAAAGCACGCCACGCGCGTTAAATCTCTGAACGATACAAACAGCACGTTAAAATCTAATTAGTTAAAATTTGACGCTTGCCGCAATAAAGCCGGAACCACATTCTTTTTAAGCACGGAAAACGGAAAGCGAGGGGGAGTAAACATGAGCGATATTCTTAACACCGACAAAAATTTCATACTTTCGATTGACGAGCCCGCTCAGCATGAAAACATTTCAAGGCTGGGGCGCGCCCTTTCTTCTACGGACAGGCTTAAAGTGCTTGCGCTTTTGCAGTATCAGCCCATGAACCTTCTGGAAATCAGCAAGGCCCTCGATATGCCCATCTCGTCGGTATCCAAACACATCGACGCACTTGCGGAGGCACAGCTTATCTTCGTAAACTATCAGCCGGGGCCCAAAGGACACGTCAAAATATGCTCTAAAATGGTCATGTCCGCTACCGTCAAATTCGATGACCCTCCGTATCCCGAAAGCGTCAATAAGGAACTAAGCGTGGAAATGCCGCTTGGACAGTTTACGGGTTGCGACATCACCGCCCCCTGCGGAATGGCAGGTAAAAAAGCCGCCATAGAAACCTTTGACAATCCCAACGTATTTTTCTCGCCGGAGCGAATCGGCGCGGAACTGCTTTGGTTTGACCATGGTTTTATCACGTATATGTTTCCCAACCACTTCATGAAAAAAAGAAACTTTTCCGCCATATCCTTTTCTTTCGAGGCGTGTTCGGAGGCGGTCTACTACCGCAACAACTGGCCCAGCGACATTACGCTTTTCATCAACGACGTGGAAATCGCCACTTACACTTCCCCCGGCGATTACGGCGGCCG